>NZ_JACDNT010000003.1 GCF_017656475.1 Archaeoglobus sp. | reverse complement strand
TAGGGAGCTTAATGAGGAGCTGGAGAGGAGGAAGAGAGTGCTGGAGTTTATGCTGGAACACAACATAAGGGATTTCAAGAGAGTTAGCAACATCATTCACACCTACCAGACAAAGCCGGATAAGATTATGGAGGCAATTTCGAAGGGTAAGGAGGGGTAAGATGTTTAAAGAGGCGAACAGGCTAACTTACATAGGATATAGGCTTTTTGAGAAAGAGATTGCAAAGAATGAACCGAAGTACTTCGAACTTGAGAGGTCTTTGAAAAAAGCCATGATTTCGATGCCTCCTGAAATGTACATAGCCACTGCAAGAATGTTCTCGCTCCTTTTTGGAGTAATAGGTGCGATTATAGGATTGATTGCAGCTTTTATACTCGTTAAGTACGTTGGTGTGCCCCCATTCTTCAACGTACGCCTTCCTGAACCCATCGCAACCTACTGGCTGTTCTACCGCCCCTTTGTCTATGCCGGCATTCTGGCGATAGGCATAACATTGGTTTTATATTACATCGGAAATCTCATCTTTGCGATCTACCCCTCAACCGTTATAAGCGACAGGAAGAGCAAGATCAACAGAGTCCTTCCGCATGCAATCACCTTCATGTACTCTCTAAGCAAGGGAGGAATGAGTCTTGTTCAGATCCTCAAAGCTCTTGCAGACAACCACGAGGTTTACGGAGAGGTTTCAAAGGAGGCTTCGAGAATTCTGTGGGAGGTTGAGGGGCTGGGCAAGGACTTGAGAACAGCTCTGGCTGAGGCCGTAGATACCACACCATCCGACAATTTCAAGGAGTTCTTGCACGGGCTCATCACAATAATTGACAGCGGTGGTGATGTCACAAGATATTTTGAGGAGAGGGCAGAGTTCTACTTTGAGAGGGCGAGGCAGGATCAGAAGAGCTTCCTTGAGTTTCTCGGATTGATGGCGGAAACATACATCACCGCATTTGTCGCAGGCCCTCTCTTCCTTATAATTATTCAAACAGTCATGTCGGTTATGGGACAGACCAACGAGGTTGCACTGTTCTCAATTATTTACTTCGTAATTCCTATCGGATCCTTCATGTTCGCAATGCTCATCAAGCTATTAACTCCCGGAGAGGAAGGTAGAGCCCCGACGCTGAGAGAAAGGTATCTCTACATCAGGCGGTCGTCAGAACTTGACCCGGATGAAAAGAAAAAGGTTGAGAAGAAGGTGGGTAGATACAGGCTCAAAAAGAAGCTACGGAATCCATTCAGACTCATCGTGGAGAATCCTTACTACACATTTGCATTCACGATTCCCGCAGCCATCATAATACTGGTTTACGGGATGCTGGCAAACCCCTACATCCCGGGCATGGATTTGAAGAACTGGTTCTTCTCCTATGATGACTATATCTTCATATCTCTAATGGTCGTGCTCGCTCCTTTTGCATTCTTCTTCGAGCTCGGCAGGAGGGGAGTGAAGACATACATGCGCCTGACACCGATTTTCCTCAGCAAGCTTGCCTCAGCCAACGAGAGCGGTATGCCCATCTACCGAGCAATTACGATGATAGCAAAAACCGATACCAGCCCGCTGAGAAAGGAAATAGCGAAAATAAAAGCAGACCTCGACTGGGGAATCAGCCTTTCGGATGCGCTTGTGAGGTTTGCCAACAGGCTAAAGATATTCGAGATTTCAAGGACGATGGCGCTGCTCAACGAGGCGTTGAAATCTACTGGAAACGTCACAGAGGTTCTGATGATATCAGCAAAGGATGCCACGAGTGCTGAACTTCTGAGGAGGGAGAGGATGACAAACATGTTCATGTACGTGATTATAGTCTACATAGCCTTTTTCGTCTTCATCGGCATAGTTTACATCATTTCATCAACATTCCTGTCAACTCTCGCCGAGAGTGCTGCGAAAGTTCAGGCGACGGGGCAGAGCTTCCAGATGCTGCAGGGTGTTGATGTCACACTCTACAGAAACATATTCCTGCACGCGGCAGTGTTTCAGGGAATCTTTGCCGGAATGGTTGCAGGAGTTATGGGAGAGGGCAGTTTGAGTGCGGGTGCGAAGCACTCCTTCGTAATGCTGGCCATTGCCTACGTAGTGTTCAGCGTCCTATTCGGATTCAAACTCATTTAATTCTTTTTTAATTTGCCGGTAAAATTCTTCGAGGAATTTATGCCTCTCTCTGGCAATCTCCCTTGCCGTTTCTGTGTAAAGCATATCTTTCAGTTTCAGAAGCTTCTCCTCGAAGTGAATTAAGGTCTCCTCGATGTTTCGCCCCTTTTCACCGCTGAAGAGAAAAGCTCTTGCCACACCAACAGCCCCCATCGCGTCGAGCTTGTCTGCATCACTCAGGACTTTGGCTTCCAACGTTTTCGGCCTCACATTTCCTGAAAAGGAATGAGCCTCGATGGCGTGGCAGACGGCATCCACAAATTCTGCATCACAACCCTTCAAAAGCTCCCTTGCGATTTCGGCGGACTTTAATGCATGATTTGGATAATCCCTCGCAATATCGTGTAGCTCCGCAGCCTTTAAAACCACATCCAGCCTTGCCCCCTCTTTTTCAGCTATATATCGGGCGATTTTAACGACTCTTTCCACATGTCCTTTATCGTGCGACGACACTCCCAAGGTAGATTGAGACCAAAAAAATTTAATGGATTTGTGTATGAGGTAAGGCAATGAGCGAAGAGAGCAACGAAGAAACAAAGATTATTGAGCTTGAGGATATTCCCGGAGTTGGTCCTGAAACAGCAAGAAAGCTTAGAGATGCTGGTTATTCAACAATCGAGGCTGTTGCTGTAGCTTCACCCTCAGAACTCGCCAATGTAGGGGGAATTACTGAAGGTAATGCTGTAAAGATTATCCAGGCTGCAAGAAAGTTGGCCAACATAGGTGGATTTGAGAGCGGAGATAAGGTTTTTGAAAGGAGAAAATCTGTGAAGAAGATAACTACCGGAAGTAAAGACCTTGACGAATTGCTGGGCGGGGGAGTTGAGACTCAGTCCATTACGGAGTTTTTCGGTGAGTTCGGTAGTGGTAAGACGCAAATCTGCCATCAGCTCGCTGTGAACGTTCAGCTTCCAGAAGATGAGGGTGGACTTGAGGGGTCTGTTATAATCATAGATACTGAGAACACCTTCAGGCCTGAGAGGATAATCCAGATGGCTGAAGCTAAGGGGCTCGATGGGAATGAGGTTTTGAAAAACATCTACGTCGCTCAGGCCTACAACTCCAACCACCAGATGCTTCTCGTCGATAACGCAAAGGAGCTGGCCGAGAAGCTAAAGAAAGATGGGAGACCTGTGAGGCTCATAATCGTGGACTCCCTCATGTCCCACTTCAGAGCAGAGTACGTGGGCAGGGGAACTCTGGCTGACAGGCAGCAGAAGTTGAACAGGCATCTGCACGACCTGATGAAGTTCGGCGAGCTTTACAACGCCGCAATTGTTGTTACAAACCAGGTTATGGCGAGGCCAGACGTGTTATTTGGAGATCCAACGAAGCCGGTAGGAGGGCATATAGTAGCACACACAGCAACCTTCAGAGTTTATCTCAAGAAGGGCAAGGAGGATCTCAGAATCGCAAGGCTGATCGACTCACCGCACTTGCCGGAAGGAGAGGCCATTTTCAAAGTTACGGAGAGAGGGATTGAGGATGCGGACGAGAAGGATAAGAAGAGGAGGAAGAAATAATTTTCTCTTTATTTGTTAGCCAGCAAGAGCACTAGCCTTCTAACCCTTGGGCAGCTCAACTATAAAGACTGCCCCATCTGTATCGTTCTCAAAAGTCAATTTTCCTCCATATCTCTCCACGAGCTTTTTGATAATAAACAATCCCAGTCCGGTGCTACCGGACGTGCTGAATCCTTCCTCAAATATCCTGTCCCTTACTTCTTCCGGGATTCCCACACCGTAGTCTTTAACTCTCAGTTCAACAGTTTTTCTTCTATCAACTGCCTCAAAATCAATTCTTTTCGTCTTTCCATGAGCTATGGCGTTGTGGACGAGGTTATCGACGACTGTGTAAAGTCCAGAGTCCGCCAAGACTGCAATCTCCTCATCACCTTTCCAGTTCCACTCCACATCATACCCATCCATCACTTCCCTTACAACTTCACTGAGCCTTAAACTCCTAACTCCCTCCTTGTCCTCCAAATCTCGCATTCTGTTTAATGTCCTCACAATCTCATTACAAGTCCGACGAATTTTGTCATAGTACTCCTTTTCTCCACTCTCCGACCCCAGTTCCGCGAGGATAGAGATTGCCGCAAGTTTGTTCTTCACGTCGTGCCTCAGTATTTTGTTCATAAAAGACAGAGTGTCATTTAGTGACTTCATCTCCTGTGTGTACCTCTCTATCCTTTCGAGAAGAGTATTGACGTTTTTCGCCAGTTCGGAGATCTCATCGTTTCCTGTCACGCTGATTCTCTCTCTGACATCCTTGAGTCCTTTTAAGAACTCACCCACTGACAAAATTCTCCGAAGTTCCCTGTCCAGCATTGCGATGACTGCAATAGACAAGGCTGAGGACGTAATGACCACAGATACCAGAACAATTCTAATCGAATCGGACGAAATTTCGAGCCAGAAGGGATATACTGAGAACATAGCATTTGCGATTGTAGCTCCTCGCATGTCCCTCACCGGCACGAGAACCGCAACGTTACCGTTGTGGGAGTGACTGAGCGTAGTGGTTCTTGGACCCACGATGTGGACCGGAAAACCTGTTAATGCTGAGATCTCCTCATCGTAAACCTTTCTGGCGAAGATAAGCCACCCTCTCGCCTCACCGCTCTCGTTACTGGGGAGGATACCCCTCACAGCGATAAAGGTGGGAGAGCCGAAGTCCGCAATTCCTTTAACTTCGCCGTTAACACTTTCGGCGAACTCGTAGAGTTCTCCGGGAATCTCCATCGGAGTTTCGTTTTTCCAGTCGTAAGCTCCCGCCCAGACCACATTTTCCTGTCTGTCGACGAATATGATGTAGTTAACCTCGATGTCGACGAAAGTTTCGTTAACGAGATTTGCCTCTATATAATCTTTATTTTTGTTGAGAATGAACTCGTAAGTGTCATCCCAGTAAGCCCAGTCCATACAAATCTTATCAAGCTCCTCTACCTCTCTGTCCAGCGCGTTTTTGACCAGTTCAACCTTCTCTTCCAGCACTCTCTCTCCAATTTCCTCCGATAGATTCGACACAGTGAAGACTGCAAGGGCCATTGATACCAATGCCATTACCAAGATCGTGAGCCCCATCGCTACTACGAACTTCCACCTCACTGATGCCACGCTGTCACCCCGCACTTTCGATTATCCTTTTCAAGCCGATCAGCAACATCCCGCTGCATTTTGTTTACCATGGCAGGACATCCACGTTTGGCTGCCTTGCGCATGATAGTGTGGTCGGCTTTCTGAAGACTTGCCTCCGAGTTAACCCCAGTCTCCTCTGAAAGGTCACCGAAGGCAATCTCCAACATCTCACCTCGTTATTATTATAATCACAATCTTGAACTTTAAATGTTTCGAGGCTTCCTCAGCAATGTAATTTTACAGCAGCAATTACGCTGTACTTCAGTAGCAAACTCTCTTTAAAGATATTAAGCGAGTTTCCGGATCATGAGTTTCTGGCGAAGGATAGCCCATTATACCAACTTTCAATGCTGCATTCATCCAGTACTCAAAACGAGTTTGTCAAGAAGAAAGGAAGAAAAATAAAATAAATTTTTTACTCTTGGACAACCTCTTCCACAACTTCCATTAGTTCTTCAGCATCCTCCGCATCGCCGTACTGGTTAATTAACCTGATTATCTCTCTCAGATCTTCAACGCACTCCTTGCTGTGCTGCATTGCAGTCTTGACCGCCTCTCTTGCATCTTTCACCGCCTCAAATCCCTGCTGAGGAGTCTCTATTTCGAGTACTTTCTCCTTAGCCTCTGCTATTCTGCCCAGAGCCATATCTCTGTGATCACTGTAGTTCTCGAGCCAGTTTTCAAGCAGTGTTGTGTCCTTTCCCCCCTCCTCAAATTCTGCGATCTTCTCCTCCACGAAGGTTTCAAGCCTGTCCCCTTTCTCAACGAAGGTTTCAAGCCTGTCGAGCACCGCAATGATTATGCTTTTCTGAAGTGAGACCTTTGCATCTCTCCAAACCTCCCTTGCATTCTTCATCGCCTCTTTGAGCTCCTCGACAGTCTCAGCATCCTCAATCTCTTCCTTTGCATTGATTAGGTCTGTAATGTGCTCATTTATTTCATCAATTATCTCTTCCTTCATGCTCAGGTTGCTGTTCTCAAGCCTACTCTTAATGCTTTCAAGCGAGGCGATGCCGAAGTCGACCATAGAAACGCCGAGGTTCTTTGCCTCGTCAAACGTGTCGTTGTTCAGCACAATCCCAAACCTGTGCCAGTCCCTTACTCTCTCAAACAGGTTTGCTGTATTTTTTAAATCCTCTCCTCCATTTCCAGCCGCCATCACCGCTGGTGCAACCAGCACCAGCAACGCCAGCACTCCAGCCAGTCTACCAAACTTCCTCAACATCTCGCATCACCAGTCTAAGCTTCAACCCTGAAAAATATAACGAAACTTTCGAATCTGAGGCTTTAAAAGCAAATTTAAAGCTTTATTGTGGTTTATTTAGTTTCACAATTCTTCGAATAACCTCCAAATTTCATATTGTGGCTTTAGTGCCGAATTTCGTTGTGGCAACTTGTTAGTGCGTTATGTCCTTCATTTTTATTGGCAAACTTTTTCCGAAATATTTTTAAGCGTGAAAATTGAAAATGGTAAATACAGAAAAAAGGTGATAGCATGTTCAGAGGAGTGGACTTTTACAATGTTGACGAGCTTCTGAGCGACGAGGACAGGCTTGTGAGGCAGTCAGTAAGAGAGTTCCTTGAGAACGAAGTTGTCTCGCTTGTTGCGGACGCATGGCATGAGGAGAAGCCATTGAACTTCCACGAACTCGGAAAGAAATTCGGAGAGCTTGGAATGCTAGGAGCCTTCATTCCTGAAGAGTACGGCTGCCCTGGAATGAGCTACACAACTTTTGGCATAATCTGCCAGGAGGTTGAGAGAGTCGACAGCGCTCTGAGGAGCTTTGTTGCTGTTACTTCTGGACTGGTGATGTACCCAATCTGGCAGTACGGAAGTGAGGAGCAGAAGCACAAATATTTGCCAAAGCTCGCCAGCGGTGAGATCATCGGCTGCTTCGGCCTTACAGAGCCGAACCACGGAAGCGATCCTGGCAGTATGGAAGCTACCGCGAAAAGAGATGGCGATGAATGGATCCTAAATGGAACTAAGACCTGGATTACTGAGGCAGATGTTGCGGATATAGCCGTTGTATGGGCGAGGGATGTTGACGACGGCAAAATAAAAGGATTCATTGTAGAAAAGGGAATGAAGGGATTCCAGCAGCACGCTCTTACAAAGAAGGGGTCAATGAGGGCAGGTGGAGTAGGTGAAATTGGTTTAGTAAACTGCAGGGTTCCTGAGGAGAACAGATTGCCCAACGCGAGGGGGTTGAGGGCACCGCTAAGCTGCCTGGATCAGGCCAGATACGGGATATCCTGGGGAGCGATAGGGGCGGCAATGGACTGCTACGAAACCGCTTTGAACTATACCAAAGAAAGGAAGCAGTTTGGGGCGCCTTTAGCATCCTTCCAGCTCGTTCAGGAGAAGCTTGTTAAAATGCTCATTGAAATAACAAAGGGGCAGTTGCTGTGCTGGAGACTCGGAAAACTCATGGATGAAGGAAAAGCGACACCTGAACAGATTTCCCTGGCGAAGAAGAACAATGTTAGGGTGGCAAGATATTGTGCCAGGACTGCAAGAGAGATGCTGGGAGCGAATGGTATAAGCCTGGACTACTCCCCGATAAGGCACATGGCGAACATCGAGTCAGTCTATACGTACGAGGGGACTGACGATATCCACACGCTAATACTCGGAAGGGCGATTACAGGCTACCAGGCATTTAGAAGGGAGTTAAGGTGATACTTTGGCCTTCCAGCCCTTCAACAACCTGCTCGTCCTCGAACTGGGGCAGGCAGTTGCAGGGCCCTACATAGGAACTCTGCTGGCCGACCTTGGGGCTGAAGTTATACACATCGAAAGACCGAAAGTCGGCGATTTGGCGAGGCACTGGATTCCAATAAGGGGCGACCTGAGCTTCTATTTTGGGGTGGTCAACAGAAACAAAAAATCGATGACGCTCGATTTAAAGCAAGAGAAAGGCAAGGAGATATTCTTCAAGCTGGCCGAGAAGGCTGACGTTATCATCGAAAACTTTGTTCCGGGAGTTGTGAGTAAGCTCGGAGTTGATTACGAGGCAGTGAAGAAAGTTAATCCCGACATCATCTACTGCCACGTTTCGGGATTCGGTCAGGATGGACCTTACAGGGAAAGACCGGCTTTTGACCAGCTAATTCAGGGTGAGGCTGGGATAATAAGCTACACCGGGACAAGAGAAACCCCCTGCAAAATTAACGTCCCCATCACGGACCTGCTGGCTTCGATGTATGGAGCCTATGCGGTTCTGGCAGCCCTTCTCAGGAGAGAGAAAACAGGGGAAGGGATGGAGATAGACGTCTCTTTGTTCGACTGTGCAGTGACAATGATGCTGAACCTGATGAACATGGCCATTGTTGAGGGCATGAAAGATGAAGAGCTGAGAATGGGAACAAAGTACTTCCTCGCAACGCCTTACGAGCCGTATCCTGCTGGAGATGGAAAGCTCGTCAACGTTGTTGTCGCAACAGAGTGGCACTGGAAGGAGTTCTGCAAGGCTGTGGGATTGGAAGAGCTTCTTGATGACCCGAGATTCGCCACAAATCAGCAGAGGTTGAAACATCGAGAGGAGCTTGAGAAAATCATCGTCGAGAAGTTCAAGGAGAAGCCGAGAGATGAGTGGATAGAAATACTGCTCAAAGCCGGTGTGCCGTGTGGAGCTGTGAACACCATACAGGAGGTTGTTGAACACCCCCAAACCAAATTCAGAAGGACTGTTGTCGATGTTGAGTATCCGGGGCTCGGAAAAATCAAGCTTTTCAACAACCCTGTGAAGTTCTCAGGCTTTGAGGTTGATGTAAGAAGACCACCGAGGCTTGGTGAGCACACGGAGGAAATTCTGGAAAGGCTGGGTTACGCCAGAGATGAAATCGAGAGTTTGAGGGAAGAGAGTGTGGTGTGATGGAAATCCAGTGCATGGACGGTAAAATGAAAAGATTTTTAAAGATAAATTTTTTTGATATTCATGTTAAAAAATGTAGGAGGTGAAAATGTGAGTAAGAGTAAATGGTTGCTGGTGGCAATTTTGGTCGTATCAACAGCCTTGATACTGGGTTGTGCTCAGCAGCAGCAACCCACCACTCCAGCGCCAAGTGGTGAGGGGAAGGTTGAAACCCTGTATTTCGGAGCACCAATAAGCCTCTCCGGCAAGTTTGCCGAGGAGGGTAAAGCTTCGCTTGAAGGAATGAAAATAGCAGCTAAGTGGATAAACGAGAACGGAGGCATTAAGGTAGGAGATGTAACATACAAGATTGAGATCAAGGCGTATGATGATGAGTCGAAGAAAGAGAACGTGCAGAGCCTCATAGAAAGGCTTGCAACTGTTGATAAGGTAAAGTTCATTCTCGCACCTTACAGCTCAGGGCTCACGCTTGCCGCAGCGCCGATTGCCGAAAAATACCAGGTTCTTTTGAACAGCCACGGCGGTGCGAGTGACTACATCTTCGAGCAGGGCTACTACTATGTTGTGCAGACTCTGAGCCCAGCAAGCAGATACCAGACGGGATTCCTCGACATGGTGAAGGCTAAAGATCCAAATGCAAAGAGACTGGCCTTGGTTTACGAGGATGGCGAATTCTCACGTGCAGTCCATGAAGCGGCAAGAGAGTATGCGAAGCAGCTCGGTTTCGAAATTGTTTATGAGAAGACATATCCGGCTGGTGCAACAGACCTCTCGCCAATTCTCAATGAATTGAAAGCGGCAAATCCAGACGTACTCATTGGTGGAGGGCACTTTGCTGACGGGCAGCTCCTCGCAAAGCAGCTTGCTGAACTTAAGATAGACCTGAAAGCGATTTCAATCCTTGTTGCTCCGACATTCACATCATTCTACGAGGCACTTGGAAACAAGGCTGAAGGAATCGCTGGGCCAGCACAGTGGGAGGTTGGTGTCAAATACAGCCCAGAAGCTGCTGAAAAGCTCGGTATTGAGTGGTACGGCCCGACACAGGAGGAGTTTTTGAGTGCATACAAGGAGGCCATGGGAGAAGAGCCACCATATCAGGCCGCTGAAGCTGCAGCAGCAGTTCTGAGCTATGCAAAGGCTATAGAGAAGGCCCAGAGCCTTGACCCTGCGAAGGTCAGAGAGGCTATGAACGACCTCGAGTTCATGAGCATCTATGGTGTCTGGAAGATTGACCCCGAGACAGGGAAGCAGATTGGACACGAGATGGTCATAATACAGTGGCAGAACGGAGAGAAGAAGATTGTGTGGCCTGAAAGCGCTGCCAACGCCGAGCCTTGTTATCCGATGCCAACCTGGGATGAGAAGGAAGGTGGAGCTACTTGCGGAAGTTAAAAAACTTTAAAATTTTTTAATTTTTTAAGGTGGTTGGATGGCTTTTGTAGAGCAGCTTATTTCAAACCTCTTATACGGAGCCATACTCGGCTCAGTCTACGGACTGGCAACAATGGGTCTCAGCCTTATCTTTGGAGTGCTAAGGATAGTAAACGTCGGTCATGGAGCTTTCATAATGGTGGGTGCATTTATCGCGTACTGGATGTTCATACTTTACGGAATCCCTCCACTGATCTCACTTTTCCTGGCAATCGCTGTGGGTATGGCCATTGGACTGGCAATATATATGCTGGTTGTGAAAAGACTTGTAGATGCTCCTGAACTCGCCTCACTGCTTGCGATGTTTGCTATCGGAATTTTCATCGAGGAATTTGCAAAGCAGATCTGGGGGGCAGATTACGTGGGCTACAGCTGGGAAATCGGTGGAGTGTCGATGCTCTTTACAGAAGTGCCGTTTACAAAGCTCCTGGCATTTGCTTCGAGCATAGTGATTGCCGCAGTTGTTTATGTGTGGTTCAGAAAAACAAAAATTGGAAAAGCAGTGAGGGCGGTTGTTGAGGATAGAGAGGGGGCAACGACGTGCGGTATCGATGTCAACAGAATTTATGCGCTCAGCTTCTCACTTGGAATTGGGCTTACGGTGCTTAGCGGAGTTCTTGTTACGCTCTTTACACCGGTCGGAATTAACGTCTATATGGGCGGTGAGTACACGCTCAAGGCATTCGTCATCGCCGTTCTCGGCGGGCTTGCTTCACCGTGGGGAGCTTTCTACGCAGGGTTTATTTTCGGACTTATAGAGAACGGTAGCTACACATTACTCGGGCTTATACCTGGAGTAGAGCCTTTCGGCCTTACCAGGTTCCTGAGTTCCGTTGTCCTGATGCTCGTCCTGCTGGTCAAACCCACAGGATTGCTTGGAGGTGAATAAATGAGGAACTACACGCCCCTTGTGACTCTGCTGTTGATATACGCGGTGATGATAGCCATAGGTCAGGGCATTCAGGGAATGTGGCAGCCGATAATGCTTGTAATCTTCTACATTGCCGTCGGTCAAGCCCTGAACATCTTCCTCGGCATGACTGGCTACGTAAACTTCGGCTACGTTGCACTGCTGGGTGTGGGTGCTTACGGAATGGCCGTGGCTCTTGGGTATTACACTGACTTAGGTTTAATTCCGGCGCTGACTTTAGGCTTCATCCTCGCAATACTGCTTGCCTTCATCGTCTCAATGGTCGTGGGAGGAATTGCTCTGAGGCTTAGGGGAGCATACTTTGCCATTGCCACAATCGGTGTGAATGAGGGAATAAAGTACCTGATTCTTGGTGGAAAGATTTGGGGTGGTTCAAGCGGTATAGTCCTCTCAGGTATTCTCAGAAAAGCTTACGGGGCAGAGACGATGAGGTTCCTCTCGACGGTGTTCGCTGATGCCGGGTTGATTGTTGTGGCCATCCTTTCAGGAATAATTACGATGTACATCCTCAACAGTCGTCTTGGATACGGGCTGATAGCCCTTAGAGAAGATGAAGATGCCGCCAAGGTTATGGGTATAAACGTCAGAAGATACAAGCAGATAGCGTTTGTGATAAGCTGCATACTTGCTGGATTGATTGGAGCCACAGCCTGGACGCTGAAGCTGACTTACGTGTTTCCGCAGGATGTGTTTGCTATAAACTACACTGTTGAGGCAATAGTCATAGTGATGCTTGGTGGTGCGGGTACTCTGCTTGGCCCGGTTGTTGGTGGTCTCATCTACGCTCTGCTGAAGTACTACCTTACCATAGCATTTCCGGGAATGCAGCTTCTCATCTTGGCTCCATTGCTGATAATTGTAATTCTTCTGTTCCCTGAAGGCGTTGTGGGGTATTTGGCCAAAGCTGCAAGAGGTACAAGATTCGAGAAGTTCGTGAGGTGATTTGATGCTCCTTAAGCTTGAGGAAGTTACAAAAAGGTTCGGCGGGCTCGTTGCCGTGAACTCTGTCAGCCTGGAAATCGATGAGGGAGAGAAGGTTGGAATTGTCGGGCCAAACGGAAGCGGAAAGACTACTCTCTACAACGTTATCAGCGGTGTTTACGCTCCAGATGGAGGAAGAATATTCTTCGAAGGCAAGGAAATCACAAATCTCCCGGCTCATGAGAGGACGAAGCTTGGCATAGCGAGAACCTTTCAGGTTCCGAGGCCTTTCGGTTCGGCAACTGTGAGGGAGAATGTAGCAATAGGAGCGATGTTTGGAAGAGCCAATGCGGGAGTTGATGAGGCTCTCGAAATGGCGGACAGGTATCTGGAAATGGTTGGAATTTACGAGTTAAGGGAAAAGGAGGCGAAGCTACTAACGCCTCTCGAAAAGAAGCTCATGGAGCTTGCGAGAGCGCTGGCAATGAAACCGAAACTTCTGCTTCTCGATGAACTCCTTGCTGGAATGAATCCGCAGGATATAAACAGAATACTGGATTTGATAAACAAAGTTAAAGAGGAAGAGAATATAGCTACAATAGCGATGGTCGAGCACTTAATGCACGCCATAACGAAGTTTGCTGAGAGGGTTGTTGTGATGCATCAGGGGAGTAAGCTCATAGAGGGGCCAACTATGGAGGTCCTCAACCATCCAAAGGTTGTCGAAGTTTATTTGGGTGAAAAGCTGAAAATAGGGTGATCACATGCTGAACGTTACTGACCTCCAATCCGGTTATGGAGAGATGCAGGTTCTCTGGGGCATTGACCTTGAGGTGAAGGAAAAGAGCATCACGGTTATTCTCGGCCCCAACGGAGCTGGGAAGAGCACAACTCTGAAAACGATTTTCGGAACGTTGAAGCCGTGGAACGGTAGAATAGAATACATTGGACAGGACATAACATTTCTGCCACCACACAAGAAAGTAGAGCTGGGCATGACGCTCGTACCGGAAGGCAGACACCTGTTCCCCAACATGACCGTTAAGGACAACCTGTACATGGGTGCTTACCTCAAGAGGGCAGAAGAGAGGTTTGAGGACTCCTTAGAGCTCGTATATTCACTATTCCCCAGACTTAAGGAGAGAGAGAGCCAGAAGGCAGGAACGCTAAGCGGTGGAGAGCAGCAGATGCTAGCGATAGCAAGAGCGCTGATGACATCACCAAATCTAATTCTCATGGACGAACCGAGTCAGGGTTTAGCACCAAAGCTCGTGAAGGAGGTTTTTGAAACTATTCTGAAGCTGAAAGACGAGGGTTTGACGATTCTGCTTGTCGAGCAAAATGTTTTTGCCTCCCTCGAAATTTCAGATTACGCTTACATCCTGCATGAAGGCAAGATAGCCTTCGGTGGAACGGTTGATGAGGTCAAGGAGAGTGAGGAGGTAAAGAGAGCATATTTGGGGGTGTGAGTATGGCAATCGTCGTTGCGGTAGATCACTCCGAGAGAACACCGAGAATCGTAGATTTCGCCATCGAAGAGGCGAAGCTGAGGGGAGAGAAACTCCTGTTCGTCCACTCTCTCTACGGAGGGGACAAAACGAGCGATAAGGAAATCGAGGCGGGAGAGAGGCTGCTGGACTATGTCGCCAGCTTGGCCGAGAGCAGAGGTGTCGAGGCCGAAAAGCACCTTCTTGTGAGAGGAAAGGAGCCGGAAGAGGACATAGTGGAGTTTGCGGATGAGGTTGATGCGAGCATAATCATCATCGGCGTCAGAAAACGAAGGCCGGCGGGAAAGCTCCTCTTCGGAAGTGTTGCTCAACACGTAATTCTGCACGCAAAGCAGCCTGTAATCTGCATCAAATAACACCAAATTTTTTAATTCTTCTTGTTTATTTTCCTCAATGTTTCGAGTAATTCCTGCTGTTGACCTCAAGGATGGCAAAGTTGTGAGATTGAGACAGGGAAAGGAGAATGAGGTAACTTTTGAAGCGGAGAATCCGGTAGAAGTAGCAAAAAATTGGGTGGAGAAGGGGGCGAAGGTTCTCCATGTAATCGACCTCGACGGTGCCTTTCAGGGAAAGATGAGGCATGAGGACATTATTGCGGAGATTGTCTCATTTGCAGAGGTGCAGGTAGGCGGAGGAATAAGGGATTTCAAGGTCGCAGAGCGACTTTTAGATCTGGGTGTGGAGAGGGTTATTTTCGGGACTCTTGCGGTAGAGAAAGTAGATGAGGTTAGAGAATTTGCAGAGAGTTGGGAGAGAAGGGTCATGATAGCCATAGACTCGAAAAAAGGAAAAGCTGCGGTTAAAGGCTGGAAAGAGACTGCAAGCTTAACTCCAATTCAGCTGGCAAAAATTTACGACGACCTCAAAGTCTCCTTCCTCTACACAAACATCGACGTTGAGGGTCTTGTTTCAGGGATAGAGAGAGAAAAGATTGTAGAGGTCGTCAAGGCTCTAAGGAATCCCGTTTACGTTGCTGGCGGTATAACGAGCGTTGAGGATATCAGGTTCATCAAAAGGTCTGGAGCGGCTGGAGTTGTAATCGGCTCAGCTTTATACACTAAAAAGCTTAAATTTGAGGAAGCAATAAAGGTGGAGTATGAAAAAGTTTAGCAGAAAAACTGAAGAGACTGAAGTTGCTGTAACTTTGGGTACAGAAAAGACTGAGGTTGACACCTCAATTGCATTTCTCGACCACATGCTGAAAACGCTTTCAAGACACTCCGGGATTGCGATGAAGGTGAAGGCTAGAGGAGACCTTGAGCATCACATCATAGAGGATGTTGCTATTTTGCTCGGCAAAGCTCTGGCTGAGATGGAGAAAAAGGGTTTGGAGAGGTTCGGTGACGCGATAGTTCCAATGGACGATGCCGTTGCTATCTGCGGTCTCGACTTCAGCGGAAGAGGTGTACTTGTGGTTGATGGGGAGTTTGGAGATGGAGAGATGGAAGAGGAGGATTTTCTGCACTTTCTCGACACTCTCTGCAGAAACGCGGGGCTTAACGTTTACCTCAGCGTGAAAGGAAAGAACTCACACCACAAAATGGAGGCTGCTGTCAAGGCAATTGCCCTATCTCTGAAAAAAGCCTTAAAAAAGAGTAGTAATGACTACAGGAGTGCTAAGGGCGTTCTGGACTAGTTATGATTGAAGTCAGAGGTCTTTCAAAGCGATTCGGAAGGAAAACTGTGTTGAAAGGCATAAATTTTGAGGTAAATTCAGGAAAAGTAGCCGTATTAGGTTACAACGGTGCTGGCAAGTCCACACTTGCCAAAATAATCGCAGGAATACTCAAGCCTACTCAAGGAGAAGTGAGGGTTTTCGGGAAAGATCCCTCTACATCTCCAGATGCAAGAAAAAGAATTGGCATTGCCACTCACAACCCCATGCTCTACGGTGAACTCACTGTCGGGCAGAATCTAAAATTTTACGCAAAAATTTACGGAAAAGAGCGAAAAATAGAGGAGCTGGCGGATAGGTTTGGATTTTCGGATTACCTTGACGCCAAGGTCAATGAGCTGTCCAGAGGTTATCTGCAGAGAGTTTCACTTGCAAAAGCTATTATAAACGACCCCGATTTGCTCATCCTCGACGAGATAACGTCGGGACTTGATTTAGCAGTTAGAAGAAAGGTTCTGGATGTTGCTGAGAGTTTTAACGGAACATTGCTTTTCACAACCCACAATCTTGAGGAGGCAAAAATTTGTGATACATTTATAGTTTTGAGAAATGGAAAGCTCCTTTACAACGGAAATAGTTTTGAAGAGGCTGTGGAGGCACTAAATGAGGTTTCTTGAACTTGCAAAGAAGGATTTGAGGCTTGAGTTAAAAAACAAGTCGAACATAAGTTTAATGCTTCTCTTCAGCCTTACTGCAGCTTTCCTTTTCAGCGCATCAATTACGGAGCCAGGAAGAATATTTTCCCCTTTACTCCTCATTATTTTCTTTCTAACAGGAATGCTCGGCTACTCAGCGTCTTTTCTCAAAGAATACGATTCAGGCACGATTGAGGGGCTGAAGGCTTCACCCCTAACTCCTCAGGAGATAATTGCCGGAAAAATGGTTTTCAACCTCTTCCTAATGCTTGCCGTCCAGACATTCATCTTTCCTATCTGCTACGCTCTTTTCGATGTTGAAGGTAACTTTGCCCTTGCATTCACCGCCTTTGCCATCTGCAATGCTGCTTTATCAGTCACCATCACCTCCCTATCTCCCTTGCTTTCTCATTCTAGGGCGAGAGAGATGCTCCTCCCGGTTATGCTTTTTCCCGTAATTTTCCCCCTTATCAACTCAACAGTTGTGGCCGTTAATGCCGCTCTTGAAGGTTTTCTTGACTTCGAAAGAATCCTGTTTGTTGTAGCCTACTCAGGCATCATCTTGAGCCTGTCAATGATTACTGCAGAAAGAGTGGTTTAAAGTCACGCAAGTTCAAACTCAAAAAATAAAAGAAAGACTAAGAACTCTGTTTCAACAACCTCCTGAGCAACTTTCCGGTGGGTGTTCTTGGCAGTGGCTTATCTGTGAACTCAATTATCCTCGGAAGCTTGTATTTGGCGATGTGCTTCTCAAGGAAGGCAAGGATATCTTCCTTGAGCTTATCATCCGGCTGATAACCTTCTTTGAGCCTTATTATTGCCTTCACCACCTGACCCCTTATACCCTCGGGATCGGGAACACCAATCACTGCGCACTCGGCAACTGCTGGATGCGTGTTCAACGGCTGCTCTATCTCATCCGGGCCTATTCTGTAACCGCTGGACTTGATTAGATCATCATCTCTGGAAACGAAGTATATATATCCGTTTTCGTCCTTTCTGACGAAATCGCCGAGGACATTCCATCCCTTCTTTACGCTTTTCGCCTGCTTCTCCTGCAAGTCTCTTGACGGATGATTCCAGTATCTGATTCCTGTTGGGCCCTTGATATACAGATTTCCTACCTCATCAGCCCCGCACTCCTTTCCAGTCTCAGGATCAACGATTTTGGCTATATACCCAGGCACGGGGAAGCCTATGCTCCCTGCAACGGGCTTAGGAGCGCAGGCATTGGCGATGCAGATGTGAAGCATTTCCGTTGCTCCAAGAGACTCGTATATATCCATGCCGAACACTTCCTTCCATCTCTTTGCTGTTTCAGCACCCAGAGCTTCTCCGCCACCTGTGAAAAGCCTCAGGCTGCTTATATCGTATTTCTGCATGTATTCCTCCAGCTTTGGATCAGCAAGAATCATTCTGTATGATGTTGGCAGGGATGAGAACACGGTGATGCCGTGCTCCTCAACATATCTGAAGAAGTTCTCAACACTGAATCTCGGCCAGATGCTTGCCGCAGCACCGTGGAAGTAAGGGATGAGGCAGCCATTGCCATAACCCATTGCGAAGCTGACCGGAGCTGGGCCACCAACCACATCATCCGGAGTGAGCTTCCAGACGTACTTTCCAACGAGGTAAACAGATGAGATAACGTTCTCCACGAAGTGCACGCATCCCTTGGGCAGACCGGTGGTTCCTGAAGTGTATAGAATCAGGGCCGGAGTCCCGATTTTTAGCGGAATAGGATCGAATTTTGCACTCTCCGCCATAACTTCCGATAATGGTATAAAGCCCTCCTTCTCACCGTCCATAACGACCAGTGCCTTGGCAGTCTTTAGCTCATCCTTGACCTCATTTACCGCTGGAAAAACCCTTTCATCGCCACTAACGAACAAGGCTTTTATTTCGGCATTGTTCGAGACAAATGAAACCTCCTTCCCGGCCCACATCGGGTTGAGCGGTACGGGAATTGCTCCGGCCTTCATTATACCAAGGTTTACCGCGATGGCTTCGGGCATGTTTCTTGTTCTGAATCCAACTCTGTCGTATGGTTTGACCCCAATTCCAACAAGGAAGTTGGCAATCTTGTTGCTCAACCTGTAGATGTCCCTATAAGTAACTCTTCTGTCCTCAAAGTAAACCGCTACCTTTCTTCCTCTCCCCTCTTTGACGTTTTTGTCGAGCAGCTCTTCAGCCAAGTTAAGCTCCTTCCTATCCCCGATATATTCCTGCACCTCATCGGGGATTATTATTTCAGGCCAGGTTTCTTTTGGTACAATAAACTTCTCAATATCCACAATATCACCCCAAAACCTCCTTTATCTTGTCCAGCGAATCCGGATTCTCCAAAGCAGAGGTATCACCAAGCTCCTGTCTGGCAACAACCGCTTTTATCAGCCTTCTCATTATCTTTCCACTCCTCGTCCTCGGAAGATCGGGGACGAAGACGACTCTTTCAGGCTTGAACGGCTTACCGAATTCTTTGACGATTTTGTCAATGATCTCCTTCTCCAGCTCCTCGGATGGAGAGTAGCCGGGCTTCAGAGTGACGAATACCCAAACAACCTCTCCCTTCAACTCGTGCGGAACTCCGATGCACGCAGACTCCTGAACAGCAGGAATGGAGTTGACGATGGTTTCTATCTCCGCAGGCCCCATCCTCTTTCCTGCAACCTTTATGACGTCATCTGCCCTTCCAAAGAGGAACCAGAACCCATCTTCATCAACGTAGGCCCAGTCTCCGTGGTACCACACTCCCTTCCACCGGCTCCAGTAGGTCTTTATGTATCTCTCAGGATCTCTCCAGAAACCTCTTGTCATTGAAGGAGCAGGCTTCTTGCAGACCAAGTAACCAATCTGCTGCCTTACAGAATTGCCAGCATCATCAAACACATCCACATCCATCCCCAGACCCGGATATCCGAGTGTTGTGGGCTTAAGTGGCATAGCTGGTGATGGGAGAAGGAAGCAACCGAAAATCTCAGTTCCACCTGAGAGGTTTATGATTGGACACCTCTCCTCTCCAACAACCTTCAGCAGCCACATCCACGTGTCGTGATCTATCGGCTCTCCAGTGTTGCCTGTAGCTTTTAAACTGCTCAGATCGTGCTGCTTGACCGCTTCATCTCCGTACCTCTTCAGCAGCCTGTAGACTGTTGCAGAACCGCCGAGCTGAGTTATCTCAAACTCCTCGATCATCGCCCATATCCTGTCCTTCTCCGGATAATCAGGAGCGCCTTCAAAGAGGACATGTGTGCCACCAAGATGCTGGCAGCCTATTATCTGCCAGGGCCCCATCATCCAGCCAATGTCTGTAATCCAGAGGAAGACGTCTTCAGGCTTTAAGTCCATGTTGAAGAATATCTCCTTGCTGCTCTGCAGCATCACTCCCGCGTGGGATAGCACAACACCCTTTGGCTTACCGGTAGTTCCTGAGGTGTAGAGCAGCAATGCAGGATCGTTTGGATCCATTTCAACAGTCTCGCACTTGCTGCTCTCCTCAATCTCATCCCAGAAAACGTCCCTGTCCTCCTTCATCTCCACCTCAGTGTTTGCCCTGTTCACCACAACAACTTTCTCAACCTTCGTTCCCTCTAGGGCTTTGTCGAGCTCCGGCTTCAATGGGACAGGTCTGCCCCTCCTGTAGCTGGCATCTGCTGTAACAGCAACCTTCGCATCCGAGTCTGCAAGTCTCGTCTGAATTGCGGCAGAGCTGTAGCCGGAAAATATCGGCATCGCAATAGCTCCTATCTTCATTGCCGCGAAAAGTGTAACAACGGTTTCAGGGAACATGGGGAGGTAGAGAGCCACAACATCCCCCTTGCTCACTCCGTAAGCCTTTAAAGCATTTGCAAGCCTGTTCACCTCCCTGTAGAGCTCAAGGTAGGTGTATTTCCTTACTTCCCCATCCTCTCCCTGCCAGATGAATGCAAGCTTGTTCCTCTTCTTCCTGTGCCTGTCTAATGCATTGTAGGCAGCATTAACTCTGCCGTTGATGAACCAGTCCGTCCACTCAATTCCTTTGGACATGTCGTAGACCTTCTCGTAAGGCCTGAACCACTCAACGTTGAGCCACTCCACTGCTTTGCTCCACCACCACTCTATGTCTTCAGTGGACTTCTCTACCATCTGTTTGTAGTCAGAAAGGCCCTCAGCATCCATGAAAGCCTTAACGTTGGACTCTTCAACCAGCTCCTTTGGAGGGTGCCAGATAAAGCCCATTTTTCACCACCTCAAAAAAAAATAAGATTAAACGACTCCTTTCTCTTTTAGTTCCTCAAGCCTCTTACCAGATATACCGAGATACTTTCCATAAATATACTCATTGTCAGCACCAATCGGCCTGCAGACCCATTTTACCCTCCCAGGTGTTTTCGACATAAATCTCAGTGTAGAGTTTGGAACCAGCACCTCTCCGTAGTGCGGATCTTTGAGCTTTACAAACATTCTCTTGACTTTGAAGTGCTCAACTTCCAGAACTTCTTTCGGAGCGTTAAGTCTTCCCGTCACAACCGTTCCCTTCTTGTCTGGCCTCCTTGAGTACTCTGTGACGATTTCAAGAAGCTCTGCTGCAGTGTAGTTCATCGTGAACTTCTCTATCTCGTGCTGAATCTTTGGCTGGTTCTCAGGTGTGAGCCTCTCCTTTATCGTTGGGAACTGCTTCTGCAGATCTGGACGGTTCATGATTTCACAAAGAGCAGCCCAGTTTGGATCAGTAAAGCCAGACATGAAGGTGTAGCCATCCTTACATCTCACGTAGGTGTACGGAAAGACGGCGTAGTCAAAGTTGCCAGCTCTTACCATCTTCTTTTTCGTCAGGTGGAAGTACTGCATTAAATAGTTCGAAATCGCAAGCATACCCTCAGGCGGGGCGGCATCGATCATCTGGCCCTTGCCCGTTTTTCTCTTGTAAAACATTGCTAGGAGAATGCCAAAAGCCGCCCAAGCTCCACCAGCATACCACCCCATCCAGTTTCCGTGTTTTAGGGGCTTCTTGTACTCATCTGGCACCTCTGGATCAAGCTCCGGCTCTCCAGTAACCGACATAATCACTCCCCTTGCCTGATCTGCAAGGTCGTAGTCGGGCTGAGATGCATGCTCCTTTGCATCCTTTCCGAATTGCCCATAGGTGTTGACCGCACAGTAAATCAGCCCTGGATTGATTTCCCTAAGCTGTCTGTAGCCAACGCCGAGGGAATCCATGTATCCGGGCTTAAATGACTCTATCAGCACATCCGCTTTCTTTACCAGCCTTTTTAGTATGCCTCTCCCCTCCTCACTCTCAATATTCAAGGTAACATGGAACTTGTTTCTCCCCTCTGTAAGATAGGCAAGCCCTGCATCCTTGACCATTATGCCGTAGGGGGTCATTTTTCTGGCGATATCTCCTTCAGGCGGCTCAATCCTGATAACCTCAGCCCCAAGTTCTGCAAGAATTGAAGAGGCAAACAGTCCAGCATAATTTCCGTAACTCATATCAAGAACTACCATGTCGTCAATCGCTTCGGGCTTTCTCATCACATCATCAGGATTCGTTTCGTTGTAGATGAACCTCGCATACTGAGGATCGAGTGCCATTCCAACAATAGCCTTCTCCTTCATTCTACCACCTCACGGGAACTTCAATCCCTTCTTTCCATCCCAGTCGGGTGGTGGGCATTGCGGCTTCACGTCTGGATTCCACCTGTAGATGACACCTTCCTCATACAGCTGTTCGATTTCCTCCATACTCAGGCCAAGGTACTTTGTCAAAACGAACTCGTTGTCAAATCCAATAGGTCTTGCACCCCATTTCAGCCTTGCTGGTGTTTCCATTCTTGGCGGGTAGCATGGTTCAACAAACTCGCCGTAAAGTGGATCATCGTACGCCATAATTGCCCCTCTCTCTCGCAGATGTTCACTGTAGTAAGCCTCATCCGCCTCAACGACATGCGTGGCTGCAAAACCGTACTTATCTGCAAGCTCCTCGACTTCCTTAACCGTCTTGGTTTTTGCCCATTCTGCAATCTCTTTCAGAATTTGCCTGGCGTTTTCGTCCTTCAACCTCTCAAGTGGGTCAGCAAACTTCTCATAGAGATCCATTCTGTCCATTGCCTTGCAGAGTCCCATGAACTCCTCCTCTGTAAAGGCAACAATCGCAACCCATCCATCCTTGCAGTCAAACAGGTCAGAGGGGCAGATTGCAAGATCTCTGTTCCCCACTCTTTCCCTGTTCTCGCCCGTCATGTCCACATACGTCCATGTCCAGTCCAGAAATCTGATGACGTTCTCCACCTGAGAGTAATCGATGTACTGTCCTTCTCCCGTCCTCTCCCTGTAGTTCAGGGCGGCAACTATTGCAACAGCGCACATCAGAGCTGTGGTCCAGTCTGCAATCCACACTCCCGACTTTAGCGGCCCTCTCCCTTCGAACCCTGTAATGTAAGCCAACCCTCCCTCGCTCTGAGCGATGGCATCATACGAAGTTCTTCCGGTATAAGGTCCCCAACTCCCAAATCCCGAAACATGCAGCTGTATAATTCTCGGGTTTATCTCCCTGAGTCTGTCGTAGCTCAAGCCCCACTTCGACAACCTCCCAGGAGTGAGATTGTCCACAACAACGTCACTCTTCTTCACAAACTCATAGAAAATCTCCCTTGCCTTCGGATGGCCGAGGTGCATTCCAACCCAGTACTTGTTGTGGTTCTGCTCCAGTAATCCTGGAGAGAGGTTTCGCCAGAAAAATGCGTATGGTGTGACGTAGCGCATCTGGTCTCCTCGCCTCGCCTCGAACTTTATCACCTCAGCACCAAACTCCGCTAAGTAGTCAGTAGCTGCAGGCCCAAGAACGACACTGCAAACCTCAAGAACCCTCACACCTTTAAGGGGCTCATCACGGTCAAAGATGTCTTCAGCACCAAGCAGTTTCTTCACATAATCCATATACTTCTCGACGCTCAATACAATCCCTCCATTCAGTATTAATAATTCGGTAATTTTCAAATGTATAAGTTTTTCGATTTAAAACTTTAAAAAAATGTAGAAATGCTTAGAAAATGTGATAATGCCGGTCTCTCTCCACTCTTTTTAGCAAATCAAACAGCATGTTGATGGTTTTTATTCCGTATTTGAGGATTTTTAGAAGCTGAAACTGAAAAATTTGGGCTGTAATAAATGCATCGGCAAGAGCATTGTGTCTGTAGCTCACATCAATCTTGTACTTTTTCGCCAAACTATCTAAAGACATTTTCTCAACAGGTCTCTCTCCAAGAATGTAGCAAACAGCTCTTTCAAAGTCTATCACATCTATTCTTCTGTTTTCAAGTTTGTAGCCCTCCTTCTTTAAGGCTCTCTTCAAAAATCCGTAATCAATTTCAACTGCGTAGCCGACGAGGACTTTTCCCCTGAGGAGTTCCACAACCTCTTCTGCAATTTCTGAAAAGTTGTTGGCTGTTTTCAGTCTGGCAGGGTCGAGACCGTGAAACTTCATTGACTCAAACTTGAATTTTTCTGGTCTTAGCAGCCTGTAGTAGCTTTCTCCAGCCATAATTCTGGTTCCCACTATTGGTACAGCCCCTATGGCTATGATTTCATCTTTTTTCTGGTTTAAACCTGTAGTTTCGAGGTCTACTGACAGAAATTGAATTTTTCTCAAGTTGCCCTCCATCACAGACCCCTCTCAATACCGTAGTGTCCTTTCAAAAAGTTCTGAAATCTTTTGATAACCTTGAAACCCTCTTTAAGAACGAAGGCGTCGAGTCTGTCCATCTCAGACACTTTGATAATGTTGTCAGCTTTTTTGCCCTCAACAATTTCCTTGGCCTGCATTTTTAATCTCAAATCCTGGAGAAACTCGTATGTTTCCTTTAGGGATTCGGCAAGTTCAGCATCCATTATTCCAGAACTCCTCAATTTTTCCAGCCTCTCTCTCGTGTTTGTTATTTCGAGAAAACCGTTTTCCAATGCGAGAATTCTTGTTCCATTCACTATGGGGTATATCCCATTCATCTTCAAGTCAATCTTACTTTTCATCCTAAGCCCGAAGAGTCCAAGCGGAGGTTCAGTCATCGTGGCATCGTGTGCGAGAAATCTTAGCGATTGAGGAGTGTGCTCAAGCTTTATATGCTCAATCAGTTCCCTGTACAGTTTCTCATTTCCATAGATCACTCTTAAGTCAAGAAAAACTGATAAGAGCCTGATATTCTCCGGCGTTAGCTTTTCAAACCACTCTGAAAAAACATTCTTCCACTCTTCAACACTTTTGCACCAGTTCATCGCCATATACCCTCCCTTGCATTTGGGAATTCCAATGTAATCAAGTGCAGTGTTAACTTTCTCAGCAAACAGGAGAAGCTCCTCTCCATCACCTTCGTGAATGATCGCATTGTCCTGGTCTGTGGCCATCACCTGCTCCTTTCTCGCAGAACTGCCCATGTGGATCCATGCAAAATCAGGTAGCTTTCCTTTCTCCGACTCAAATTTCTCCCTCTCCAATTCAATCACCTTTACGACCATGTAGTCGTAGATTTCCGTTAGGAGGTTTGAAAGGTCGTAGAAGTGCATGCCCCGTGTAACGAGTGCCGAAATCGATTTTGATAGGTTCTTGAATGTAATTTTTATTTCTTCAAGGTTATTTGCCTTTTTTAGCCTTCTGTAAAGAACGATGAGCGATGTCGTGGGCTCGAAAAGAGTTAAAATATCGTTGGCGGTTATAACGCCCTTAACCTTTCCATCATCTGTAACAACGAGGTGGTTTATACCCCTCTTTAGCAGTTCCAGATGAGCCTCGAAAACAGGTGTTGAGTGATCGACAGCAACAACAGGTGAGGTCATGTAGGCAGAGACTTTCTCCTCATGACTTTTTCCGTAGATTATGAAGGTCCTGAAATCCTTGCTTGTGAGAATTCCAAGAGGTCTTAGGTTATCATCAACCACCACAATCGAGCCTACGTTGTTGAGTTCCATCTTGACTGCAGCGTCTCTGATTGAGGTGTATGGACTGCAGACAACGGGTTTTTTCGTAATTAAATCTCCAACTCTTGTTAGAAACAACCTGTCTGTGATCTCTTCCTCTCTGAAGAGGTCTGGAATTCTGCTAAATCTCTTCTCCTCAAAAGATTTGAAAAAATCAGAGAATAGCTTGTTTTTTTCCATGATCTCCGTGAAAACATCTTTTTTGATGAGATAGCATATCGTGTCCTCCTCAGCAACTGCCACTCTCTGCGGATTGTGGGTGAGACCAAAAATCTCTCCACGTGAAAATCGATCAACCAGCTTTCCGTTTTCGTAGATGCCGACAACTCCAGAATAAACGAAGTAAACGTAATCACCACTCTTTCCACCCTTTATTATTTCCTCTCCCTCCTCGAAGGCTTCGACTTCCAGCTTGCCAACTATTTTTTCCAGCTCCTCATCTCTCAAAAGGCTGAAAGGTTTTATTTTTCTTAAAAACTCCTTAGGTGGCAACATTTTTTATAATTAACAAATCCCGTATTATAAAGCTTTTCCAGAGTTACATGGTAAATATCAATCAACATTAGTTGTGTTGATAAATGAAAAAATTTAAATATGTTCAATTTATCACAAACAATAGAGTAGGTAGGTGAGAAAATATGCCTTGGCCGCCAAAAGTGTTTTGGGTAGGTGTAGTAGTGTATTACGGATTTACAGCGCTTTGCTGGATTGCAGAGGCGACTGCAGGGATTAACCACATCGTTGGACTGCCGTTCTGGTATGCAGCGTTCTTGGGGTCGTTTGTGATACCACTGGTGATGTCTGTAATCTACTTCTACTTCCCGGAGAAGGCTGAAGAGGCGAGAGGTGGTGCCTGATGGCGACAGTAGAGGCTCCAGTTGTAGGAATAACAGTGCTTTACTTCTTGGCCATAATTGTGATAGGATATTATTCTAGGCAGAGGTTGAAGAGCGCCACTGACTACTACGTTGCAGGAAGGCAGGTTGGTGCTGTTGTTAACGGTCTTGCTCTGGAATCGACTTATCTCAGCCCTGCATCAATGCTCGGACTGCCAGCATACGTCTTCATTCTCGGATATCCTTTCTGGTGGGCGATGGCAGCCATCATCGCAGGAATGCCAATAGCAACACTTCTCACCGCATCAGCGCTGAGAAAGTACGCTCCAACAAGCTTCGCTGACTACTACGCAGACAGGTACAACGATGAAAGACTGAGATGGGTTGTCGGTATCGTTACAGTCATTGGTGCAGTGCTGTACATCACTCTTTCAATAGTGGGTATGGCTCTCTTCCTCTTGGCTGTTGCAAAGGTGCCGTACATTATTGGAATTGTCGTTGGAACGATTATAGTTATGCTCTACGTTGTCTGGGGAGGAATGATTGCAACAAGCTGGAATGCCGCCTTCCAGGCTTTCCTGATGACGGTCGCAGCAGTTATCGCTGCAGTTGCCATTCTTGTAAAGCTTGGAGGAGTTAACGGATTTTATGAAGCGGTTGCTGCAAACAACCCCAAATTCTGGAACACTCCAAGCGATCCTGAACCGCCCCACCTCCTCAGCGGAACGTGGATAGCTGTCATAGGGTGGTTCTTCGTCTGGCATTACGGCTTCGCAACAATGCCCTACACCGTTGTGAGGTTCTTCACAACCATGGACATCAAGACTGCGAGGAGGAGTATCTTCTGGTGTACGCTGGCTGCTGGTATATTCTACATGGCACTGCAGATTATCGGTGCGGCTTCAAAGCTTATGATTGAGACAGGCCCAATGGGTGGAGAGGGGGCCAACGCCGTCGCGATACTTAAGAGCTACATGGCACAGTATGGAGTTGGAGGCTGGACAGACTACTCGATGGTTGCAGCAGTCGAAGCACTGCAAAATCCGTGGATTCTCGGCGTTCTCTGTGCTGGTGGTTTAGCTATAGCCATGTCCACAGCAGCAGGATGGGTCATGGTCGTCAACACCATTGTGACGAGGGACTGGGGAGACATGATGCTTAAGAGCAGGTATGCAAAGGAAAATCCAATCGCCCTCGCCAGAATCATTTCAGTGATATTCCTGCTTGTCGGACTTGTGATTGCCATCAACCCGCCAGGCTTGGTTCTTGACCTCTCAGGGTGGGCATTCGTCGTCATTATCTCCGCTCTCGGTCCGGGATTAATTCTTGGCCTATGGTGGAAGAGAGCAACAAGAGCTGCGATGTGGACGACTGCAGTCATCATGACACCGCTGCACCTATTTGCATGGTTGAGAGCAAAACTACCAGTTGAACAAGGAGGGCTTGGACACCATGCGTTCTTCTTCCTCAACGACGTGCTGTTCGGAGACAAGACTGCTCTAATCACACCGCACCAAGTCTGGGCGATACCAGTTGGATTCATACTGTTCATAGTCGTCTCACTGCTTACAAAGCCTGTTGAGGAGGAAGCCGTGCAGAAGTACTGTGTGGAGCTGACGAAAGAAGTTTAATCTATTTTTTATTTTTTGATTTTTGCCTTTTACCAAAAACCTCAGTTTTGAGTCAAAAACTTCATCACATCCTGCTTCGTGATTATCCCAACAACCTTCCCTTTATCAACAACCAGCACAGCAGGGTGCTCCATGAGGAGCTTAGAAACGGTATTAACGCTTTCTTCGGGGTCAACTGCAGGGAAAGGTTCACTCATTATCTCCCGCACCCTTACGCTCTCTGCCCTCGAACCTTTTTCCAGCACTGCCTTTACGATGTCTGCCTCAGTTATCCCGCCAACAGGCTCATCGTTTTCCATTACCGGAATCTGGGATATCTCCTTTTCCATCATAAGTTCCGCAACCCTCTTCAATAAGTCATTCGGGGAGACGGAAATGACGGGAGAATTCATCACAACCCTCGCCTCAACTCTCCCACCCTCAATCTCTTCAAGAACCCTCATCATCTTTTTAACAAGAGAGAGCTTTGGATCAAACTTACCAGCCTCAATTCTAGCTATTAAAGGCTGACTTACCCCTACAAGCTCGGCAAGCTTTTTCTGGCTAACTCCGAGCTTCTTTCTCTTCCTTCTGATTTCCTCTATTTCGGGGAACATCAAATTAATTCTGACTCTTTACTAAAAAATCTGTCGTAGAGGAAGAGGTAAAACAGTATGTCTCTCGCATACTTCCCGAACCTCTTTCTCGCCACCTCTCTAACTTTATCAGCACTCTGAAGCTCGCCGTTGAAGTACAGCTTAGAAACTGCCCTCCTCACCCCCAGATCATCTGCAGGAAAAACGTTCTTCCCCAATACCATCGACAGAACCAGCTCTGCTGTCCACCTTCCGATGCCTTTGAACGACGTGAGATACTCATACGCCTCATCCTCACTTGCCTTCCTCAACTCCTCAAGGTTTTCCTCTCCAGCAATCTCCAGAATCAGCCCGGCTTTCCTCCTGCTCAGCCCGCACTCCCTCAACCTCTCCACTCCAGCCTGAAGTATGGCTCTCTGAGTGGGGAAGCTGTAGAACTTCAAACCGTTCCACTCAACAGTTTCGCCAAATTTCTGGACAATTCTTGCAGCTATTTTCTCCGCAACGACAAAGGAAATCTGCTGCTGGATTACAGCTTTGGCAATGCCTTCAAAAACGCTCATCGACATCAAACCGGCCTTTCCAAATCCGTAAAACCGTTCCCTGAGCATTTTCAGCTTCTCATCGCCCTCCATGAATTTGTAAAGCTCCTCTGGATTTTGAAGGCCAAAGTACTCGACAAGCTTCTCCCTGATTGTCTTCCACTCCTTAGTGGAGAAGTTCCCTTCAACAGCTATTGCTTTCTCCCCTTTAGGATAAGCAAGAACGGCAAATGCTTCGTTCTCCAGCACAATCGCCCTTCTCCAAACGTTACCCTCCACAACATCGGGAGTTGGCAGTTCTGGCAGCAGAAAAAACTTCATCTTGAGCTCCCAGTTCACCTCGCGCTCCAGCTCAATCCTCCACATGTTCACAACCTTTTTAATACGACTTTTAGTGCAGCCATTATGGATGACGTGGTAATAGGTCTTGAAGTTCACGTTCAGCTTAACAAGCTCAGAACTAAACTTTTCTGCTCATGCCCCCTCAACTATCATCACAGCCCTCCCAACACACACGTCTGCCCCGTATGCCTCGGAATGCCGGGGGCGATGCCTGTAGTCAACAAGGAGGCTGTTAAGGCTGCAGTTAAGGTTGCCATGGCATTGAATGCCGAAATTAAACCCTTCACGGTTTTTGACAGGAAGAATTACTTCTATCCCGACCTTCCAAAGGGATTTCAGATCAGCCAGTACGACCGCCCCCTCGCCCTTGGCGGGCATGTTACAATTGAGCTTGACGGCCAGGAAAAAAGAATTCAGCTAAAGAGAATACACATGGAAGAAGATCCGGGGAAGCTGAGTTACAAAGGCTCCATAACAACAGCAAAGTACTCGCTTGTTGACTACAACAGAAGCGGAGCTCCTCTGCTCGAAATCGTCACCGAGCCCGTAATGAACTCCCCGAAAGAGGCGAGACTCTTTCTGAACAAGCTGAGAATGATTCTTGAGTACCTTGATGTCTTTGACGGCGATTTGGAAGGTGCGATGAGGGTCGATGCCAACATCTCCATCAAGGGGAGCGGTAGAGTTGAGGTCAAGAACATCTCATCCTTCAAAGGTGTTGAAAAAGCCCTGAGCTATGAGATAATGCGACAGAAAAACCTGCTGCAGAGAGGCAGGGCTGTTGTAAGAGAGACAAGGCACTTTGATGAGGCCAGAAACATAACGGTCTCGCTGAGGAGCAAAGAGGAGGAGCAGGACTACCGCTACTTCCCTGAGCCAGACCTGGTACCAATTTTAACCGATGAAATCGTGAAAGAGGTTGAGGGAACTCTGCCTGAGATGCCTGAGGAGAAGAGGGAGAGGTTAAAGCGAGAATACGGCATTGGAGATAACTTCGCAAAAGTCCTTATTCTGGATGTAAAGATGGCTGACTACTTCGAGGAGGTTGCAAAGCACGTCGATCCAAAACTTGCAGCGAGCTGGATTGTTGATGTTCTGAGAGGAGAACTGAACTACAGAGGATGGAACTTTGCAAAGTGCTGGGAGATTTTCAAGCCTGAAGAGTTTTCAAAGCTCCTGAAGTATTTTGACGAAGAAAGGATAACGGAGAAAGGTGTTGTAGAGGTAATAAGGACCAAGCTTGACGAAGGCGGAGAAATCGACGCGATAATTCAAAAGAAAGGCCTTTTTGCAATTCCCAAAGATGAGATTATCAGATTCTGCAAGGAGGCTATCGAGGAGAATCCAAAAGCGGTGGAGGATTACCTGAGTGGCAAGAAGCAGGCTCTGAATTTCCTCGTCGGGCAGGTTATGAAGAAGACGCGCGGAAGAGCTGATCCTGCAGACACTGCCAAGCTGATAGAAGAATTGCTCTCATGAAGCTTGCCGTAGTGGTTCCCGTTTCTCCCTTCGAGGATGAGGAGATAATCAGGCGAAGCATTGAGCACCTGAAATCCCTTGATTACGATGATTTTGACGTTAAATTAGTGTACGTAATAGACTCCAACGGTGAAAATGACAGGAGACCGGAAACTGCCATAAGATTAGGGGTCGAGGTTGTTTTCAGGGAAAACAGGAGGGGAAAGAGGGCTGGAGCCATAAACGACGCTCTCAAATACCTGTCCGACTTCAAACCTGACTATGTCGCAATCTTCGACGTCGATTCGAGGCCTGAGATGAACTTTATCGTTGAATGTGTCAAAGCCTTGGAAAGCTGCGAGGATTGCTACATCGCCTCCACTAAGAGATACATAAGCAACCCGATTAACCTCGTCTCTGAGACTGTGGAGGCAGAATACTATCTGATCAACTTTCTTCTTGGAAAAAGCAAGTTCAGACAGTTCAACGGGCTCATTGGGGTTTTAAGGGCGGAATTTTTGATGCAAGAGGGTTTGAATGAGTGGGCTGTTGCGGAGGATGCAGACTTTGCGACGAGAATGCACGCGAAAGGAAGAAAAGCGGTGTTGGTTAAAACTTCCAGGATTTACGAGCAGGCACCAATCACTTGGAAAGACCTCTACAATCAGAGGAAGAGGTGGTACTACGGGGGTTTGCAGCTGTGGCGCTATAGAAAGGAGATGAGAAAAGCCTCGTTAGGTGTGAGGCTTTCATGGTACATGGCCCTCACTCTCACATTCGTACCCATGCTCTACTTGCCTCTCCTGCTTTTGTCGCCCTTCTTCCTCCTTGCTCACTTCCGAAAGATTTCAAAGGTAAAGGTGACTTTCGGCCTATTTATCCACGCTCTCATGCTTCAGTACGCAGCGGTAAAAGCTTTGTTCTCCTTTGTCAGAAAAAGGGAGGTTGAGTGGGGAGCGATGCAGAGGGTGGTAGATTGAGGAAGCTTGCATTTTTTTTGCTTTTGATCACAGCAGGAATTGTGGTAGCCTCAGCCAACCAGTTTAGTGTCCAGATTTTTACAAAGGGTTACAATGGCACGGCGGAGCTGAACATACTTGGAGAGAACTTTTCAAAAGTTGAAACGGTGAAAAATGGTTCAGTTTTAAGCTTACCACCAGGAAACTACACCCTGAAGCTTTTTGCACTGAACAAAACGTTTGTAGAGGATCTGAAACTTGATGGTAACAAAACCATCACCTTCAACCTGCTGTTCACCAACAAAACGGAAAATTTGAGCGTGATTAGGCATGTAATCATCCAGCCCAACCTCGAAGTTCTGGAGATAGTCCTCATAACAAATTCAGGGCAAGCAAACTTTGAAGGCGACGTCACAATTCCACTCCCCCAGCATTCTGGCCTGGAGATAACGGACTCATCGCTTAGTTTTCTCGATGTACCCGAAGTTGACGGAAAACTTATTCTGGAAAAAATAATCGTCCCCGCAAACAGCACGGGTGAAATATCAATCACTTACAAGCTGGCAAAACCATTTTTCTCATTAGCCACCATTGAAAACCAGAGCATTTTTATTTTGACAACTCTTCCAGTCATTAAGCAAAACAACACGAGCTATCTGGGAGTTAAGCAGTTCAGCGGTGAGGATTACAGCGTTTATCGGTGCAAATCAGACTGCACACTCGAATTCAAGGCAGAGCCTGAGATAAAAGTGGATAAAACATCAGCAGTCCTTATCATCGCAGCATCTGGACTGCTTTTCCTCTACCTACTCAGCAAGAGGGGAGGCTGGGGGTAAATGTAACTGCAAAATTTTTTAACAAGAAAGTAACTCTGTTATATGGTTTCAATAAAAGAACATCTTGAAGAGCTTCTCGAAACCTTTGACTATAGCGGGGATGTTGAGGAAAGGATAAGACTTCTAAGAGCTGCAATAGGGAGAATAAGCAACATATTCTACGGGACTGAGAACGAGGAGATTTACGCTGATCAGGTAAGGAGAATAAAGTTAAGGCTGAGAGAGCTGAGAGAAAATTATGCAAACTGCAAAGACGATTGCTGGAGAGAGCTTATGGATAGTCTGGAAGAGCTGAGGGACCAGATTGAGAGGCTCGCCATTAGAGGAGGAATCCTAGAGCAGTAATATGAAGGTTGACGATATCGGCAGTTTCCCGCTTCCGAAGGGAATCAAAAGGGACTGGGTTGAGCGGAATCTCGGCACAAAGGAATACGAGGAAATGGTTCAGAGGGCATTCCTGATGAAGGCAAAGTTTCTCGACGCTCCCACCTACCCTCAGTTCAGGGACATGATAAAAATGTTCATTGAGCCAATAAAGGCCTTCCAGGAGGAGCCCTACCTGATTTCTAAAAATAAGGCTGTGATACCAGAGCTTGAATACGTGGAGAAAATTAAAGCTGAGTCAGTGAGAGTCTGCATCACAGGCCCGTTCGAGCTGTACTACAAGGAGTTCGGAGGTGTGATTTACGAGGACGTTCTGCTGAACCTCGCAGAATCTGTAAGGCGTTTCGTTGAGAACGCGGCCAAGTATGAGAACGTTGTCTGCATAAGCATTGACGAGCCGAGCCTTGGATTAGCTCCTGACCTCCAGCCGGATGAAGAACTCCTCCAGAAAGCTCTGGAATACAGTATTCCCCAGGACGTTCAGATTCACCTGCACGAACCCCTCTACTACGAAAAAATCCTGGAGACTTCCATTGACGTCATAGGCATTGAGTGTGCAAAGAAGCCTGAGAACATGGACTTCATCGACGCTGAGGTGGTAGCTTCTGCTGAAAAAAAGCTGAGAATTGGTGTTGCAAGGAGCGACATAGACGGGATAATCGCAGAGTTCAACACCATGCACGGGGTTAACGCCTGGGGGGATGAGGAACTAATCTCCTTCGCAATTCAGGAGATTGAGCCTGTGGAAAAAATTGCAGAGAGAATAAAAATGGCCAAAGAACGCTTTGGAGAACTGCTTGCTTACATTGGTCCTGATTGTGGGCTGTTCTCCTTCCCATCTCAGGAACTTGCTGTCCAGCTGCTGGAAAATGTGAGAAGAGCAGTGGATGAGGGCTGAATATGGATGTCGCTGCTTACCTCAGCTTCTTTCTGGCAAGCTTCACGACGCTGTTCATAATAATCGACCCCCCAGGAAATCTGCCGATTTTCATAGCCTTAACGGAGAGGTTCAGCGATGAATATAGAGAGAAGATATCGAAAAGGGCCACAATCATCGCTTTCCTGATTCTCTTCATCACCATGGTGACGGGCGGGAAAGTTCTCGACTACTTCGGCGTTTCGATTAGCAGTTTAAAGATTGCAGGTGGAATACTCCTCTTCATCTCCTCTGTTGACATTCTCCTCGGTGGAACGAGGAGAGAGGCTTACAGAAGAAGAGCCGAGGAAAGCATAGACGTTGACTCAATAGCCGTGTTTCCTCTCGCTCTACCCCTTTACACAGGTCCTGGAGCGATTACGGCAGGAATCGTGCTTTACTCGCAGGCAGGAGACGTGATCATGAAGCTGCTTGTGGTGCTCAGCGCCGCTCTGGTTTACCTAATCGTCAGGCTGAGCCACATTTACAGCGCCCCTATCATCAGGCTGCTCGGCAGGAGCGGTGCGGATATTGCAGCAAGAATACTCGCCATATTCCTGGCTGCGATTGCCGTTGAGTTCGTCTTTGACGGACTTGCAGAAAAATTGGTTTCAATGGGTCTTTAATACAACCTCTGCCCTGTCAGCATCGCTCTTAATCATTTTTGCGAGGTAAACGAATGGCGTATCGAGAGCTGCGACTATGAACTTCATTATGTAGGAAGTTACGAAAATCTCAGCTATAAGCTCCCACGGAAACACCTGCTCCCAGAATACGCCGAAGCCGACGAAGGCAATCCATGTAAAGACTGCGTTGTCGATGAGCTGTGAGACCATTGTTGAAGCGTTGTTCCTGAGCCACAGAAATCTGCCCTTCGTCCTCCTTTTCCAGAAGTCAAACGCCCACACGTCGTGTAACTGCGAAACCAGGTAGGCTGTAAGGCTTGCCACCGTTATTCTCGGCATGATGCCGAAAATCTGCTCTAGTGCTGGGCTGAGAGTGTCGCTTTCGTCGGGTATGAAAGCTAGGCAGATCTGCATGAGTAGGGTGAAGACTATGAGGACGAAGAATCCAACCTCAACAGCTTTCTTGGCCTCCCTTTTCCCGTAATTTTCGCATAATATGTCTGTAACGAGGAAGGTTGTCCCGTAAACGATGTTGCCCATCGCAGTAACCAGACCGAAGAACTTTATCGTTTTCATGACCTGAATGTTTGCCAGAACTATCGCCATTGCCGTCCACGCGTAGAGTCCAGTCCTGCCAAAAATTCTGTATGCTATGATTATTCCTGTAAAGCTTGCCAGCAGCAATGCAAACCATAGCAGCTCGTTATGCATGGCTGAAATTACCATTTTGACGTAAAAAATTTGTGAAAGTGGGAAGGCAAATAGAATAATTTAAATACTGTTGATGACAATAGTAATTGTAATGATGAATCTGATGAATGACCCTGAGTCTCTCAGCAAGATTGTAGAGAACTCGCTGGTGGGGTTAATAATAGTTGATGAAAATTTGAGAATAAAGTATGTGAACAAGGTTGTGGAGATGACCACAGGCTACAAAAAAGAGGAGATTTGCGGAATGGACGTTTTCGAACTCGTTGTTCCCGAACATCATGAGAAGGTTGCCAAGGCGTACAAGAAAGGCATAGGGGGAAAACCCGTTTTTCTTGAAATCAGCTACTTAACAAAGAACAACGAAAGAAGGTGGGTCTGGGGATACGTACTACCCATGAAAATTGGCAACGAACTGATGGGGGTCGGCAACTGGATAGACATTACAGCAAACAAGGTGCTCCAGAGCAAGCTGAGAGAGAGCGAGGAGTTCCACAGGTCGCTGATCGAGGATTCCATCGCGCCTGTTGCAATTATCCAGAATGGTGTTTTTGCTTATGTGAACAAAGCATTCGAAGAAATTTCCGGCTACAAAAGAGAGGAGATCATTGGCAGAAATCCGTTCGAATTCTTTATTCATCCGGAAGACCTCGGAACTATTGCCGAGAAATATCAAAGACTTATTTCCGGGAAGAGCGACGTTGAATTCCACGACTTCAGAGTTTTCTCAAAATCGGGGGAGGATATTTGGGTGAGAGTAAGAGGTACCAGAATAACCTACAAGAACGAGCCTGCTGTGGCAATCACAGGCATTGACATAACGGAAATTAAGAAGAGTGAGGAATTCCACAGGTCTCTGATTGAAAAGTCTCTTGCCCCGATTCACATCGTCCAGAATGGGAGAATCGTTTATGCAAACGAGTCATTCGAAAAAGTAACTGGTTATAGAGAAGATGAACTTTCCTGCATGGAAAACCTGAGTTTGCTGATTCATCCCGAAGACAGAGAGGATGTTTTAAAGAAATACAGGGACATAGAGGCTGGAGAAGAGGAATCCAGCGATGTTAGTTTCAGGATAATAACAAGAAGTGGAGAGGTCAGGTGGGTTACTGTTAGGCTGGTAAGAATAAACTACCAAGGTAAACCCGCCGTAGCCTCTACCGCAATGGACACTACCGAAATCCACACGCTTACGAGTGAGCTTGAGCGCAAGAGTGATTACCTCTCCCTGTTAAACAAAATGCTCAGGCACGACATTCTCAACGACCTGACTGTTATAAGGGCAGCTATCGAGGTAAAGGATGATGGGCTTTTTAAGACAGCCATGTCAAGGATAGATAGAATTTCAAGGTTGATTTACGAGGCCAAGAACCTCGAAATTGCCGGAGATGTCAGAAAGGAAATTAACCTCGCTGAGGTTGTGAGAGAGGTTGCAGAGAGTTTCAAAGAGGCAAACATTAAACTGAATCTTGAAGAAGTCAACGTCATCGCCAACGAAGGGATCAAAACCGTCGTATTCAACCTTCTGAACAACGCCGTCAAGCATTCGGGAAAATCGGATGTTGAAATAGTTGTGGAAACGCATGCCGAGAACGGATGGGGGGTTCTCGTTGTTAAGGATAACGGGAAGGGTATCCCAGACGAAATTAAGGATAAAATTTTCGAAGAAGGTTTTTCCTCGGGATGGGGTACCGGAGTGGGTCTTTTCATCGTTAAAAAGATTGTGGAGCTTTACGGGGGAAGCATAGGGGTTAAGGATAACGAGCCGAGTGGTGCTGTGTTCATCGTAAGACTACCAAAAAAGTTCACAGAACGATGTGTTTGATGTGTTCCGGAATGTCCTCGTCCCCTTCATAGCCAAGGGCTTTATTAACCGCATGCCTTGCTATGTAGCCGCCAATATGGAGCAGGGTTTCATTGTACTCGTTGTCTCTCTCCATGCTCGCTGTGCACGGATAGCTGTGATGAGCCTCGGCAACAACATTCCAGAGCTCCCTCATCTTCCCCTCTTTCACCTCAGTGAAGTCAAACCCCCTCAGCTTTATGCCGATGTAGTAAGCACATCCGCAAGGCTGGGATCTTGAAATCCTGACGTATGCCTTGCCATCCTCCAGCAGCTCGATCTCGAACTCCGGATAGCCTATTCTCATCTCCTCAATCATCCGGTTGATGACCGGATGCTCCTCATTCGGCCTTAAGTTGCAGAAAGGTTTGGGTGCTGCGAACTCAATTCCGAGTTCATCACACTTCTCCTTGATCTGCTTCGCCAGTCCCGGAGAGCACCATCTCGACTCCTCAACAGGCACTATGAGAGCCTTGACTTTCCCAGCCAGCTTCTCAGGCAGCACCGCAAGAACGTCGGGATGGAGGTTGATTGCTACTGCAATGTCGGCTTCTGGAATGGCCTTGGGCAGGAAGTCCTCCGCATTTTCGATGAAGTCTGGCATTGTCGTTGGATCCGGCATGGAAAAAACGGCGATTATGTTCTTGGAGAAGTTGTATAATCCCTCCTTGCACTGAGTGCAGCCATCAATCCCGCATGCACCGTAAGAGGGACAGGAGTTGGGATAGTTCATCAGATTTGCCACAAATCTTTCTCCAAAGAAACCGTGCTGGAACACTATCAGTTTGAGGTCTGACTGGAACATGAAATTAGAATTGTTTGAGGGGATATAATTGTATCCCCGAAAAACTTCGAAAGATTAAACGAACAGACTAACCTCCACTTCCCTGAACTTTCTGTAGTGCTCAACTATCGTTCTTCCATCGATGAACGGTATGCCCTTCTCCTCAGCATACTCCATCGCCTTCTCCTTCGTCAAAGCCCTGCCGGTTTCGGCATCAAGCATCTCGCAGATTGCAACTGCAGGAGCGATTCCCGCCATCTCTGCGAGAGCAACACTGAGCTCAGTCTGTCCAACCCTTTCGTAGGTTAACTTATCTGCAGCCCTAAGCAGAGCAACGTGCCCCGGACTCCTGAACTCGCTGCCAAAATCGACTTTTTTGCCCATCATTACTTCGTCAACAACCTCCCCGATTCTCCTTATCGTCAAAGCCCTGTCGATGTCAGTTATCCCCGTAAAAGTGTCTCTGTGGTTCACCCAGAGGGAAAAGGAGCTTCTTGAGTCGTATTTTATGTCATCCGCATCGGCAACTTTCTTTATTTCCGGCAGTTCCTCACTCGCAACCCTTAGAACGTCATGCATGAACGGCAATCCGAGCTTCTCTGCTGCAACCGGGTGTATCGCGACGCAAATCAACCCCCCTCCATCAATCCTCATCATTGCAACCTCTTCCTTTCCCACATGGATCGCAGGGATTGCTATGTCCGTCTCCCCCTCTCTATCCTCGAAGTCGTAAATCAGCACGGGTGAGCCTTTCCTGAAGGCTCTCAACGATTCCTCAAAGTCGAGTATCATAAAATCACCTCCACCTCCACGAAGTCCCCGTCCTTCAATCCGAGCTTATCTCTAAGCTTTACGGGAGAAATTACCTCAAAGATTTCCGACGGGTAGTGTGTCCTTTTCGGAATTACTATAGCACCCTCAATACCGTTAATCCTGCACTTGAAGGCTTTAACCTCTCCAAAGGTTCTGTCCTCTGTCGAGAATCCGTCAATCAGAATCCCTCTCTCCTCATCAAGCCTTCTCCTGAAGTACATCTGCTCCTTCGGAATTCTGAGGTTGAGTGTGCCGGGATAGGGTTCGAAACCCAGCTTTTCCTTGAACTGCTTTCTGTATCCGTCGAGTGAAACGTAGTATCTCCCCTCTCCAACTCCGCTGAAAACCTCTCCCTTTATCTTAATCGTTCCCTCGTCCTCGAAAATTTTCTTGTAGTCCATGTACTCCTTGTAAAGGAGTTGCTTTCCCTTCTCCGTTATAACGACGAACTGTCCATCTTTCGTGAGTGTGCGGTCTATCAGTCCTTCATCCTCAAGCTCTTTCAGCTTTCTTGCCGCGGTCTGAAGACTTTGACCAATACGCTCGGCAAGTTCCTTTGAGCTTATCTTCACAACTTTCCTTGTTGCGTTCATCATTGCCAAGGATTTGAGGACTTCAAGCATCTCATATGTGAGAAGCATCTCAGAAAATTTAAAGGTTTTTATACTCGATCAATCGTTTCGAAAGAAGGTTTTTATCCTGAAAAACTAACCTTCTTTGTGAAAGTAAAGATTGAATTTTACGCAACCCTGAGAGAAAAGTACGGAAAATCCATCGAAGTTGAGTGCGATGGCACTTTAAAGGGAGCTTTTATTGCTGCTTCAAAAAAACTTGGAGAAGATTTTTTGAGAGAAATTTTCGACGAAAACGGGAATTTCAGAAATGACAGGATAATAACCGTCAACGGAAGGAACATAAAGGACGAGATGATTGGGAAATTGAGTGAAAATGCCAGAATAGCTGTCTTTCCACCGGTGGCTGGAGGATGAGACTAAAGAAGCTTCAAATTGAACCAACAACTTTCTGCACACTCGATTGCGAGTACTGTCACCGAAAAAATGTTACTCCGGGAGATCTGCCTCTTGAAGTACTTGAAAAGGTAGAGGGTGTGGCCAAGGAGTACGTTATCTATGGCTATGGAGAACCGCTACTGTATCCCGAATTTTTCAGGAAAATTGAGGGTTTTAACGGGAAGATTATAATCAGCACCAACGGGATGCTCGACTCGGAAATTCTCGATGTGGTGGATAAAGTAGGAGTGTCGATCGACGTTAACGACAAGTTCAGGAAGGGGCTTGAGGTTGATAGAGCTATTGGACTGCTTAAAAAGCTGGGTGAGAGGGCGATTGCGGAGGTTGTTGTAACAAGGCAGAACCTCGAACTCCTTCCACAGTTCTTCGAAAGAATAGCCGAATTTGGTGCAGGGATGCTCGCAACGAACGTTGTTGCATCAAATCCCGCAATTTACGAGCAGGGTGTTTACTTCGAGGGCAGCAGGATAACGGTTGAAGAAGTACTCGGACTGGACGAGAGCATTCTTGTTGAGGCTATCAGGGACTGCTCAAGAGGTGGGGGTGAGTCTCTCAGAAGGTACAAGCACTTGCTGAAGGATATTTATTCGAAAGGCTACTCCATCAACCTTCTCTCAATATTTGGGAGGAAGGACAGAATCGAGACGGCTTTCAGGGCGGAAGATGTTTTCGAGAGGCTGAGAGAAACGGCAAGGGAGTATGGTGTAGAGCTTATTGAGCCCTCATTTTTCGGGGATTCAAAAGCAAGAGAGTGTCCTTACAAAAATTCTGCTTTTCTGAGAGTTGACGGGTCAATTTCAAGCTGTATGACCTTCGCATACACTCACAACGAGTATGTTAACGAGCATTACAAGAAAATTGAGGAGTACACCGTCGGCAATGTTCTGAGAGAGGATGTTGATGATGTAATTGAAAAAATGAGCAAGTTCGAGAAGCTCAGAGAGGACATGGAGAACTTTCCATGGTGTGCCGACTGTCCTTACGTCGAGGGTTGCTGGTATGCTGAGACAAATGTTGATTGTTATGCAAACCAGCCGTCGTGCAGCGAATGTCTATACAGCAGCAGAATAGCGAGGTGTCTGCTTGGGGATTAGATTCAGTTTGGCTTCCGTTCAATCGTGAAAAACAATAAATACTAAAATTAATTATTTGTATTATGAGTTCCTACCGCTGGGTTGTTCTTGCAGTGTACATTCTCGCAGGTATCGTTTCGCAGGTTATGTGGATAACCTTCTCGCCCATTCTGCCCATCGTGGAGGAAATCTACGGCGTGGGAGATGCTGAGGTTGGACTGCTCTCTGCAGTTTTTCCGATTGTCTTCATAGTTCTTGCACTGCCTGTGGGATATTACGTGGACAGAAGGGGGTTCAGAAAGGCAGTTCTGATTGGCAGCGCCTTTTTTGCAGTATTTGGATTGCTTAGGGCGTTTGCAACTACATTTGAAGCTCTGCTAGTATTTCAAACTCTAACAGCCGTCGGGCAGCCCTTCATTTTCAACAGCATATCAAAGCTCGTAAAAAGCTGGTTTCCCATCGAGGAGGCGGGGCTCGCAACGGGTTTGGGGAGCATTTCACTCTTCATTGGCACGATTGCTGGCCTCAGCTTAACTCCTGCCCTGACTGTTAGCACGGGCTTCGAGAGCATGCTGCTGACTTACGGTGCTTTCGCCTTCATTGTGCTGATTCTTTTTTACCTACTCGGCAAGGAGGCAGAAGGAGGGTTTGAGGAGGAACACAAGCTCAGAGAGTACCTCAATGTGCTGAAAAACAGGAACGTTCTGATCCTCTCACTCATTGCCTTCGTGGGGGTAGGGATATTCACCGCCTACCTTACGTGGGTTGAGCCGGTTCTTGAAGAACATGGACTGGATGTGGAAACAGCCGGGCTGACAGCCTCAGCTTTCCTTCTGGGCGGAATTTTTGGCAGTATAGTCATACCAGCGTTATCGGACAAAGCAGGTAAAAGAAAGCCATTTCTTTACCTGTGCTTCATCCTATCCGCCATCCTGTTCTACGCCCATACCGCTGTGATCGGTATGGGAATGGTGGCAGCAGTGCTGTTCATACTGGGATTCTTCTTTATCTCCTCTCTTCCGCTTGCTCTCGACCTCTCCGCCACGTCCGTGGGGGAGAAATTTGCCGGGACTGCCAACTCATCACTATGGCTATTCTCCCAGGTGGGCTCGGTGGTGTTGATTGTCGGATTTGAGAGCATGGCGAGAGTTGCAGGCTGGGATTCAACTCTGATTCTTTCTGCAGCACTTCTCGTTGTGTCCTTCCTTCTCGCTATGCTGCTCAAAGAGTGAAGTCGAAGGCTACCTTAACTGCCCCACTTTTCCTTTTTTCAATTGCAGCCTTCAGAACTTTCCTGTAGTCCTCAATTGCAAATCTGTGGGTCAGAAGGTGCGAGATGTCGACCTTTTGGAGAATGTCGAGTGCGATGTCGAAGGTATCCTTTTTCTCCCCGTTCACTTCCTCAATCCCACACCCAAAGGTTCCCAGAACAGTTAGCTCTTTGGCAAACACCGGAGCCCAGTCCACGTCCATTTTCGCAACAGTGCCAGCAATCACCACTCTTCCAAGCGGTTTGGTAATTCTTAGAGCGGTGTCAACTGTCCGCTGAATTCCCGTGCACTCGTAGGCAACATCCACACCACCACCAACAAACATTGGTCTATCCATTGGTGGATGATAGACCCTTCCTCCCGTCATTTCCGCAATGCTCTTCACGGGATTTTCCGTTATCACTTCGTTAGCGCCGAATTTCTTCGCCATCTCCGCCTGTCTTTCGCTGATGTCAATTCCGATAATCTCGCCCTTAAAGCCAAGGTGTCTGAGCGCAATAATGGTGCAGATGCCGATAACTCCACATCCAACTACCGCAACAACCTCATCATCTCCTGGAAAGCTTCTAAGGGCTGAGTGGATTCCTATGGTCAACGGCTCTGCAAACACCGCGTTCTCGTCCTTAATGCTGGCAGGAACGTTTACAAGCTGAGAGTTGTGGGCAACGAAATACTCAGCCCAACCTCCGCCGGTGTCTCTGCAAATACCGGTGAAGATGCCGGGAAAGATCCTTCCTCTGTCCGTGTTGTGGCAGACTGCAAAGTGTCCTTTTCTGCAGGCTTCACATTCTTCAAATCCCCTTACCCTGCAGGATAAGGCTGGATTTATAACCACCCTCTCCCCTTCTGAAACATTCGAGTTGTCTCCAACCTCAACAACCTCTCCCACAACCTCATGGCCAGGAATAAATGGAAAAGAGGTTAGAGGAGCTAAGTAGAAGCTCTCTTCGAGAGTTATGACTCTCAGGTCTGAGCCGCATATCCCGCAGAGTCTGGTTTCAATCTTAACCCAGTCCTCTCCTGGCAATTTCGGTTCGGGATAGTTTTCGTGGTATTTCAGCAGTGACAGCGGGCTGTAGTAAACGCTCTTCGTGATCCTTCCAAGCAGGAGGTTCAGTGCTGCTTTAAAGAGGTTTAGGTCAACTACTAAGGCCCTCATTCCACCGGAGGCGGATTGCAGCCTTCGAGCCACACAATCGAGAGAGTTATTAAGTCGGGCGGCGAGAGGTTTGCTTCTTGCGAGATTTTCACGTCCAGCAGGGCTGGCTTGTCTGAGCTCTCAGCTTTGTCAAGGGCGGTTGCAATGTCTTCAGGTTCCTCAACCCTCTGCCCGTACCATCCCATTGACTCCGCAACCTTATCGTACCTGACATCTTTGAAGTCGACTCCGATGAATCTCCCACCAAACGCAGCCTTCTGCGAGCCCTTGATCATCCCCCAGCAGCCGTCGTTCATGACGATTGACGTAACTTTCACCCCTTCCCTGCTCGCAGTCTCAAGCTCCTCCATTGTCAGACCGAAAGCTCCATCACCTGCAATGAGGTAAACGGGCCTGTCAGGGTTTGCAAGCTTTGCTCCAATGGCGTACGGCAGGCCTGTGCCGAGATGCCCCGAATCAGCAGCCCATAGAAATGTGTTGGGCTCGTAAATCCTGTTCAGATAAGAAGCCCAGACTGCCGTGTTGCCGCCATCTACACAGGAAATCGCGTTCCTCGGATAGAACTCTCTGACCTCCTTTATCACTCTCAACGGATGAATTGGCTTCTCTCTGCTTTCTGCCAGATTCAAAAATCCTTCTAACCACTCCTGCTGCATTTTCCTGTAGTCTTTAAGCCTGTCAACCGGTTCTCTTCTCTCACCTTTCTTTTTAACAGCATCAATCAAAGCCTTAAGCGTCTCCTTTGCATCACCCACGATTCCAACATTAACGGGACGGTTGAGGGCGATCATCTCAGGCTCGATGTCAATCTGAATCGTCTTCTGCTGATCAGGATCACCCCATGCAGGCGGTCTGCCCCGGAAATCCAGATCTCCCATCTTGCTTCCCACAACTAGGACTACATCAGCCTCGTTCTGGGCCATTATTGCTGCCGGACTGGCTGGAAGGATGCATAAAAGATGATCTTCCGGAATGGCTCCTCTTCCACCCATTGTGGTCGTAACCACTGCTCCCAGATATTCTGCAAGCTCCCTCAGCTCATTCCATGCCTTTGCTCTCAGAACTCCTGTGCCTGCATGGATGAGTGGTCTTTCAGCACTGTAAAGCATTTCCGCAGCAGTCTCTACAAGCTCAGGATTTCCGACTGGCGGTTTCATCGGTCTGTAGCGTTCAGGAGGGTAAACCTTTGCGAAATTTTCCTCGTTACCGTTGTAAAGCACGTCTGATGGAAAATCGAGGTGCACCGGCCCGGGTCTGCCTGAGAGGGCAACCCTTATCGCCCTCTGAACGAGCTCAGGAATTCTTTCCCAGTGTGAAACCACAGCATTCCACTTCGTTATCGGCTTGAAGAGGTGAAACTGATCCAAAGCCTGCATGGAGCCGTGGTCTGGATAGCTCTTCCATGTCTGGTTCTGTGCTGTTATCACCAGCATCGGAACGCTGTCGGCGTAAGCAGGGTAAACTCCGGGAACTAAATCAGCCCCACCCGGGCCTATTGTACCAACACAAACACCAATCTCACCGCTTGTCCTCGCATAGGCATCCGCCATGCTTGCTGCAGCCTGCTCGTGCCTGCAGTTGACGAACTTCATCCCGTGCTTCTCCCCAACCCTCTTTATCGCATCGAGGAAGGTTAGAAGCTGTCCTCCCGGAACCCCGAAAATGTACTTGACGTTCTCCTTGATTAAACACCTTACGAGCAATTCTCCTCCAGAAATCTGTGCCATGTTTGATTTATGATTATAATTTTAAAAAGTTTGCCAAAGGTTGGTTGAACATCTGAAGCAAAAAACTAATATTTAAAGACGGCAAAATTGAAGAATGAGACTTGATGATCTTAGGGTTCATACTCTTGCCGTTCCACTTCCTGAACCCATTAAGTTCTCGTGGGAGCCATTTCCCCACCCTGTCTATGTTTTCAGCATTGTTGAGGTGGAGAGCGGGGGCTACAAAGGTTACTCGGCAATCGAGTTTGGTGCAGCTTACAAACACTTCCTTGAAACTACTGTTAAACTTACCGTCCAGAGTTTGGACATGGATATTGAAGAAGTAGATTCTCGATTGCTTGAGATCGGTAGCTGGGCGATACAGAGGCTTGGTGCTCTTGAAGTTGCCATCTGGGATTTGATAGCAAAAAGAGAGGGATTGCCGCTTTACAGACTTCTTGGAGGGGGGAGGAGGAAGGTTAAAATATATGCGAGTACAGGCAGACTTCTTAATCCAGAAGAAACGCTGAAGCTTGTTGAGAAGTATGCAGAGATGGGAATTGACGTTGTGAAGCTGAGGTTTAGGAGGGCAAGAGTTGATGATGATCTCGAAGTGCTTAAAACTGTCTCTAAGGAGTTTCCGGATTTAAAGCTTGCAGTTGACGCAAATCAGGCGTGGAGCTACACCCCACCTTACTGGAGCAGGAAAACTGCTCTGAAGGTTGCGAGAGAACTTGAAAAATATGAAGTGCTGTGGCTTGAGGAACCGCTGTGGAAGGATGACATTGAGGGTTACAGATGGCTTAGAGAGAACACCACAGTTGAAATCTCTGGTGGAGAGCTGGAACACGGCTTGCAGAGGTTCAGGATGCTGATTGAAAGCGGTGCATTTGACATCGTGCAGGCAGATGCCGTTTATTCGAATGGAATCAGCGAGTGCAGAAAAGTTGCGGCTGTTGCAGAAGCGTTCAATCTGAAGTTCATGCCACACGCCTGGGATCCAGGATTGGGGTGGCTCGCAAATTTACATCTTGCCGCCTCGCTGCCTGAGAATCTTTGTCCTTATATATAGAAACTCCGCTCGACCCGCTGTGGTGGAAAGAGGTGATGTTTGGAGTGCTGGACGACAGCGTTGAAATCGAGAAGGGCTACGCAAAGCTTCCCGAGAAAAATGGACTTGGAGCTGAGCCAGATTACGAAAAATTGAAAAAGTACAGGATAACCTGAAATCCTCAACCGTAGCCAACGAAGGGCTTTGTTGTGACCTGCATTCTTTCCGTCTTCATTCTTTCCTCGAATCTCTCGTAGAAGTTTAGCATCGTCTCGTTGACGCTCGGCTTTATCTTCTTCAAAGCCTCTAAGAAGTGCCTCATCTCCACCTTCTCTGCATTGATGTTCTCTCTGATCGCCAGCATCACTGCCTCCCTGCATATTGCCTCTATGTCTGCACCGACATAGCCCTCGGTGAGTTCAGCAAGCTCCTCAAGGTCAACATCGTCTGAGAGCGGCATGTCCCTCGTGTGTATCTTGAAAATCGCCAGTCTGCTCCTTTTGTCTGGTGGCCTGACGTAAACGAGCCTGTCAAACCTGCCGGGCCTGAGCAACGCTGGATCAAGGATATCGGGTCTGTTGGTCGCACCTATTACTACAACCCCATGAAGCTCCTCAAGCCCGTCCATCTCGGTAAGAAGTTGGTTCAATACTCTCTCAACAGCCCTGCTGCCCTCATCTATTCCTCTCATCTGTGCTATGGCGTCAATCTCGTCAAAGAAGATTATACATGGAGCGACTTGCCTTGCCTTTCTGAAAATTTTTCTCACCGCTTTTTCACTCTCTCCGAGCCACTTGCTCAGAATCTGCCCGCCTTTAATGCTTATAAAGTTCGCCTCGCTCTCATTCGCCACAGCCTTGGCTATCAGCGTTTTTCCTGTTCCGGGTGGCCCGAATAGCAGCACTCCCTTCGGTGGCTTGATTCCGAACTTCCTGAACTTCTCCGGGAACTTAAGAGGCCACTCAACAGCCTCTATTATTTCTCTCTTAACGTCTTTAAGTCCACCCACATCGTCCCATGTAACCTTCGGAATCTCCACAAACACCTCTCTCATCGCTGACGGTTCGATTTCCCTCAAAGCATCCATGAAGTCATTCCATGTAACCCTGATTGATTCGAGGAGTTCCAGCGGAATCTCGTCCTCGTTGAGGTCTATTTGGGGTAAATATCTACGCAAAGCTTTCATGGCAGCCTCTTTACACAGAGCCTCAATGTCCGCCCCAACGAATCCATGAGTTTGGTCAGCAAGACTGCGAAGCATCGCCTTCGTTATCTCAACCTCAAGCTCGTCGATAACTTCCTGCGGTAAGAGGTTTTTCACAGCGCTTCTGACCTCTTCCTCCTTCTCCGAGTTCTTGATCTCGTCGTAAAGGAAATCAAGGTTCTTAATCAACTCCGGATCGTCGATTTGTCTTCTATACCTTTCAATCGCATCGAGAACAAACTCTCTGCTATATTTGGCCTCAAGAGGCATGTTCCTCGTGTGTATCTGGAAAATCTCGTATCTGCCCTCTCTGTCAGGCACACCAATTTCAATCTCCCTGTCAAACCTGCCGGGCCTTCTCAGAGCCGGATCGACTGCATCAATTCTGTTCGTGGCTCCGATGACTATGACCTGCCCCCTTTCCTCCAGCCCATCCATCAGAGTTAGAAGCTGTGCCACAACTCTTCTCTCGACCTCTCCAGTAACTTCCTCTCTCTTAGGGGCAATTGAATCAATCTCATCTATGAATATTATCGACGGAGCATTCTCCTTAGCCTCTTCAAAGATTTCCCTTAGCCTCTGCTCGGACTCTCCGTAGAACTTGCTCATGATTTCCGGACCGTTAATGGTGAAGAAGCTCGCCCCAATCTCATTTGCCACAGCCTTGGCTATCAGCGTCTTTCCCGTTCCGGGCGGGCCGTAGAGCAGCACACCCTTCGGTGGGTCAATTCCGAGTCTCTGGAAAAGCTCTGGATACCTCAAAGGCAGTTCTATAACTTCCCTTACCTTCTGCAGTTCTTCCTTGAGACCTCCTATGTCCTCGTATGTGATTCCGGCCTTTCCGAATCTCTCAAACCCCTTTGCCGGCCTGTCCCTGTAAACGACCTTCGTGGTTTCATCGATGACAACAGGCCCTTTAGGCTCGGTCTTGACTGCAACAAAAACCACGGCCTGGTTCTGCTGGTTGTACCTTCCAAATCCTGAGAGGGCCGGAGATCCAACGAGTGGGACTAAATCTCCCTCAACAACTGGCCTCTTAAGGAATTGATGCTTGAGATACTCCCCAATATCAACTCCGTAAATTCTTAAATCCATCTTCTTAAGTGGTGCGAGGATTACGGTTTTTGCAGGCTGATAATCAACTCTTCTTACCTTTACAACATCTCCAACACCAACTCCTGCATTCTCCCTAATAAACCTATCAACTCTGATGATATTCTTCCCCCAGTCCCTCTTTGGAGCCCTCCATACTTTTGCAACGGTTTTCCTGGCTCCCTCTATCTCTATTATATCTCCGGGAGAAATTTGAAGTTTTAACATTGTATCTGGATCCAATCTGGCAATTCCTCTTCCCGAATCGCTCGGATACGCCTGATTTACTTTTAACGTGATTTCCATATTATCACCCACCAATCTTTTACACCTAAACAGTTTTTATTTTAGAGATAAAAAAGGCTTGTGGTGATTTGATGAAGGTTGCAATATTCGATGCCTTTAACGGGGCAAGCGGAGATATGATCCTCGCCTCGCTGCTCGATGTTGGGATTGGTAAAGAGGAAATTGAGGAATTGGTGAGTTCTCTTGGCATCGATGTCAGTTATAAAGTTACCAATGTTAACATTAATGGAATAAGTGCAAAAAGTGTCGATGTTGAGGAAAAAGGTGGGGAAAGGAGATTTGAGGACGTTTTAAAGATAATAAAGAACTCAAATCTTGAGGATGATGTCAAGGAAAATGCATTAGCGATTTTTGAGATCATGGCCAAAGCCGAGGGGAAAGTTCATGGTAGAGATTACAGACAGAGTGTTTTTCACGAAGTTAGTGCTGACGATGCAATTTTCGATGTTGTTTGCTGCGTAAAGGCGTTTGAAAATTTAAAAAAGGAAGGATACACCTTTTTTGCCACACCAATCAGAGCTGGTTCTGGATTCGTCGAGTTCTCCCACGGTAAGTATCCCGTTCCCGCTCCGGCAGTTCTTGAAATTCTGAAAAGCTCACCTCTGGAGTTTATAATGGACGGCGAGGGAGAGCTTCTGACGGCAACAGGAGCGGCAATTCTGTCTCATTACTGCAAACCGCTAAAGCCCTTTCCGATAAAGGTCAGAGAGGTCTCATACGGGGCAGGAAAGAGACAAACCGATGTACCAAACGTTCTGAGATTGATTCTCGGTGAGACGGCTTTTCACGACAGCGTTGCAGTTATCGAGACTAACGTAGATGACTTGAGCGGTGAAATGCTTGGTTACGCGATGAGAAAGCTACTTGAAAGAGATGATGTGCTGGACGTTGTAATTCTTCCGGCTTACGGCAAGAAAATGAGGCCTGCGAGCATTTTAAAGGTCATCTCCCCCATGCACAGGTCGGAGGAGGTTGCCAGGGAGGTTATGAGGCTCACGGGAAGTCTGGGTGTCAGGGTTATGCCTGTACACCACAGGGTGATTTCAGAGAGGGGCGAAGAGGTTGTGAATGTTGAAATTCGTGGCAAGAAGTTTGAGGTGAGGGTGAAAAGGTCGCATCCCGGATTCTTGCACCTTAAGCCAGAGTTTGACGATGTTGTGGCAATAGCAGAGGATTTAAACATTCCACCGCATGTCGTTTATAGGGAGATTTTGAAAAAAATCGACGGTGCGAAAGATGCTGATTCCGAGCGGGAGTAAGTGCATAGACTCGCTTCTCGGTGGGGGAGTTGAGACTGGAACTGTCACGCAGATTTACGGGCATGGAGGTACGGGCAAGACTACCCTGTGTCTGATGCTGGCTAAAAATGCCGCGGAGCAGTTCAAAGTGGCCTACATCGACACCGAGGGGCTTTCAGGGGAGAGAGTGAGACAAATTTTTGGTGACGAGAAGCTCTTTTCCAACGTTTTTGTGTATGAGGTTTTCAGCTTCAGACAGCAGGGAGTGGCAATTAAGGAGGCGGAAAAGCTCTGCAGAAGTGAAAAAGTAAAGCTCGTTATCGTGGACTGCTTCACCTCATTATACAGAAGTGAGCTTGAGGATGAGAAAAAGCAGATTAAGATAAAAAGGGAGCTTACCTCACAGCTCACCTTCCTGCTTGGCCTTGCGAGAAAGTACGACGTGGCTGTTGTGATTACCAACCAGATGTACACAGATGTAGCTTCAGGAACCGACCGACCGCTCGGCGGGCCGAGCCTTGAGCACCTGTCAAAGGTCATAATTGCCCTTGAGAGAAGCGATGAGCTGAGGAAAGCAACACTGATAAAGCACAGGTGGATGAAAGAGGGAAAAAGCTGCTTTTACCGGATTACCGAGAGAGGTATAGAACCTTAGTCACTTCAGCAGGGGGAGGCTGCCCGTCACCCTGTCAATTTTCTTTTCCTCATCAGGCCCGATTACAACAGCGGTAATCGTTCCGGGTGGGATTTCCGTCAAGCCAGCATCCTGCACAACCCCGGTTACAAGTTTGAGCGATTCCGCTTTGTACTTGACTGCAAGCAACTCTTCAAGGCTTTTTACCCTCAAAACGACTTTCTTCTGACCCTCGTCAAGCCACTTCCTCCTCAAACTGCTGTCAGACCTGAGGTAGCCAATAATAGCCGCATGGGCTACCTGGACTGCAAGCTTACCCCTCGATAGCTTCAGGTCGTCCCTGACGACGATTACCTGCTTAAGGGCCATTAACCCTCTTCCTCACCAAACCCGTACGATTTTAGCTCTTCAAGAGTTACGGGCTTCGACTTTTCCTCAACCCATTTACTCCCAATCTCTCTCGCTTCCTCTTCGTCGAACTCTTCCAGAACGATTTTTCCATCCTCAACTGATTTTATGCTCTTCTTGGGAACTGCAAGAAATTCCGACCCGACCTTTACTATCAGGTAGTCGCCATAAACATCTATGCTCTCCCCAAAGCTCTCTTCACCCTTGAAAACGTACATGCATATCAAATCCATGCCCAATGTTATTCTCAATCTTAAAAGCTTTGCTCTGGGGACAATTTAATTTTTGCTTTAAATTGAATAAAAATCTAGGAAATAAAATCAAAAATATTTAAGAGTACTTCTCTATAATATCCTTCAGGTATATCTTGTGCTGGCCGAGCTTTCCTCCATAGTTGCCAGCAGAAATTCTCACAACACCATCGATTCTGCTCACGACATCCATGCAAACGTACATGGCCTTCTCAACTGCTTCCCTTGTTATTCCGTTGATGACGATTTCGGGAATCGATTTGACACCATCGGGAACTTTCGAGTCGGGGATTTTGCCTTTCAGCGTTGGGCAGAAGTAGTGGTTGGTGCTCGGCCCCATTTCCGGATACTTGGTTTCGGGCTTGCTTCCGGCAGAGCAGATGTCGAAGGAGGTAATGACCCCCTCAATCTTCTTGAGGGCCTCAACCGCTGCCTCTCCTGCTTCCAGAGCTGCTTCCTCACTCTCGCAGAAGTACCAGATGTTTCCACCCGCTATGCCCTCAGCGTAGCCGATATAGCGCTCGATTATAAACTCCCCGAACATTATCGGCACTCTGATGACTTTCCTACCCCACATCTCGTCTTCCCACTCGTAGCCGTCTCCGCACCTTCCCACATTGATTTCGGCATCGAAAGTCGTTTCGCTGTCCGTGGCGTTGAATACTCTGGTTGTGGGGACGACGAGGATTCCCTGCCTTATTCTTTTCCCCATCTCCCTCATCAGCACGTCCAAAAACTTCTTGGACTTCTGAACCCATATCTGACAGATTGCCCCCAGCCGTCCATCTGGAGTTTCTTGAGGGGACAGCCACAGCTCAACTCCACCCTCAGCCTCTCCAAAAACTGTTGAGGGCAAAGCAGTAGCGGAATAAGCAGCTTTCTTGAGCAACCACTTGTGCTTTGCAGTTACGATAATTCTCGAGTAGATACCGTCAAATGCCTCACAGTAGGTGTCGTCAACCGGCACACCATTCAGCTCAAGCATGTTATAAGGTTTCATGAAACTATAAAAATCCTGCGAATTTGCTTTGATTACAATCTCGATTTAAACTTTCTTACGAGCTCAACCAGCTCTCTTGCAGCTTTCTCAGGGTCTTCAGCCGCAGCTATGGCTGATATAACCGCAATTCCTGCCACGCCGGTCTTCAGAACTTCAACTGCATTTTCTATATTTATCGAGCCGATGGCAACAACGGGAATTCTAACGCTCTCAACTATCTTTCTCAGCCCCTCAACACCTATCGCCTCTCCCGCATCCTCCTTCGTTTTTGTTGGGAAAACTGAACCCACGCCAAGATAGTCCGCATACTTCTCGTCTTTCTTTGCCTCCTCAATACTGCTCGCTGAGACACCAATGTAGCCGGGAAAAACCTCTCTTGCAACCTCCGCAGGCATATCGTCCTGACCGATGTGGACGCCGTCTGCATCAACAGCCAAGGCCACATCTATTCTGTCGTTTACGAAAAATAATGCCCCGTAATCTTTCGTTAGTGCCCGTATCTTCTTCCCTATTTCGTACATTCTCTTGGTGCTCAGCTTCTTTTCCCTGAACTGTATAGCCCTGACTCCCGCCCTTAGAGCTTTTTCTGCAAGTTCCTCGTGTGTGTAACCAAACCTTGAGTCTGTTATGAAGTAAACGCCCAAGTAATCTTCAAGCTTGCCCATCACACCACATTTTTCATTGAGATTTAAGTTTTTATTCGGAAGATTTTGTCATACCTGCTCCTCCGGATTGCTTTGACAGGGGCAACTCTATCACGAAAACGGCTCCTCTATCAGCTTTCTCTACTTTTATTTCCCCTCCGTAACTTTCTACGAGCTTCTTGACGATGTAAAGTCCCAGACCGCTCCCCTTACCTGTTGTGAACCCGCGCTCGAAAATTATTTCTATGACTTCTTCGGGGATGCCTTTTCCGTTGTCCTCCACTCTGACCGTGACCTTCTGATTTTCGGTTATTGTTACTTTTACCTCCGTCGCCCCACCGTGCTTGACGGCATTGCCTATTAGGTTTTCAAACACGTTGAATATTCCCTCATTGGCGAGAATCTTAGCATCCCCATCTACAGTGACTTTTACATCGTACCCTCTGGAAACTTCGTCGATAACCTCCTTAAGGCTGTAAATCTTCTTTGTTTGGTCTGTTGATAGTTCAAGCTCCCTGATCTTGCGGATGAGGCTTACTCCGGCCTCTATGCTCTCTTTTATTTTTTTAACTTCGTTACCATTGCACTTTTCTTCTAAGAGTTCGATATACACCAGCATTCTCGTGAAGATGTTCAGTATATCGTGCCTCAGCATGCTGTTCAAAAACCTGAGGTATTCGTTGAGCGAATTTACCTCCCTTTGAAGTCTCACCCTATCCGTAACGTCTGTAAGTGCAACCAGACAGTAAGGTTCTCCGCCTATCTCCGCATACCTAGTTCTCACCTCAAGCCAGAATTCCTCCCTGGTTTTTGAGAAAGACCTTATGATTAAAGCGGGATCTGGATTCTTCTTTTTCTCCTGGAACGTCTTAATAATTAAATTTACGAGTTTTGTATAATCTTCAGGCGGATAAAACTTGTAAGGCTCCTCGCTCGCTTCTTTGAAGTCCACCTCACCTCTTTCCGACAGTATCTTGTTGATGTAAATTACCCTGCCGTATTGATTAACAATAAATAAAGCTGCTGGAAATTCATCCGCCGCAACCTTCCAGTCGAACATATACTGAGACTTTACTCGTAAGATTTAACTTTGACGTTTTACTAATTCTATTTCTATTGTAATAGTAACCTCTTCAGAATCTTCTGCGTTTCCGTCTGTGGCAGCGTTTCCCTCACCTCAATTTCAACGGGAACGGCGTAAGGGGGAAGTCTCTCCCTGCAGAACTCCTTTATTTCATCCGGCGTTGCTGATGCTCCGTCAAAGAGCTTTACAAAGGCCTTGACCCTCTCAGACCCCTCTTTTTCCTTGTCCGGAATTCCTACCACCGCAGCAAGCTCAACAGCAGGGTGCTGGTGAAGAACCTCCTCGACAACTCTCGAATACACCTTGTAACCAGACACGTTTATCATATCCTTAACCCTGTCAACGATGTAGAAGAATCCGTCCTCATCCACGTAGGCTACATCACCCGTTGGTAACCAGCCGTCAATGAATGGGTCTTCAGCGTTCCAGTATCCTTTCATGAGCTGGGGGCCTTTTATCTGCATCTCTCCCTCCTCTCCCAATTCTGCCTCACTTCCATCCTCTCTTACAATCCTGACATCGGTATCTGGGACAGGGACACCTATTGAGCCAGTCTTGTCCGGAGCATCCAGGCCGAGGAATCTTGCAATGCTTGCGATGTTGATGTGCGTAACCGGGGAGGTTTCCGTCAACCCGTAGCCTTCAACTATTGGAATACCGGCCTTTTTCTCATACTCCTTTGCGGTACTTTTTGGCAGCGGTGCCGAACCAGACACGCTTATGGTCCATAGCCCCTCGATTTCCCTTTTTATGAGCTTCATATACTGTCCGGGAACGCCAACAGTAACCCAAGGGCCGTATTTCTTCATGTAGCCAAGTATTTCATCGTAGTTTCTCGGATCGGAGACTATAAGCAAGTTGAATGCCCAATAAAGCCCCACATGCATGCCCCAGTGTCCGTACGAGTGGAAGACTGGAGATGCGAGCAATACAGAACCGGAACCCCTTACAGCTTCTGCCGCACCGCCAAGAAGCCACGGCAAGACCTGAAGAACGTTGGTCGTCAGATTGTGGTGGGTGAGCATAACCCCCTTCGGCACGCCCGTGACTCCACCCGTGAACAGGATAACCGCAACGTCCTCTTTTGGATTAATTTCTGCATCAGGTGGATCGGGTTGGCTTGATTTGATAATACTCCAGAAGTCGTCATCTCCCATTAAATTGGACGGCTTGGTTTCGACAAAGATTCCGTATTCAGAAAATTTCTTTTCTCCCACCACAATTTTTGGTTCGGTTTTTTCAGCGATATCCTTCAACTCTTTTTCTGGCAGTAGCGGACTTACGAGCACGGCTGAAGCTCCACACTTCAGAGCTGCAAGCTCGGCAATGAGGAGCTGAGGACAGTTTCTTAAAGTTATCAGAACTCTGTCTCCCCTGCTCAGATACTCCGAGAATCCATTGGCCAGCCTGTTGACAGCATCGAGCAGCTCTGAATATGTCATCTGCTTTTCGAGATATGTGATTGCTGTTGAATCGGGAAAGTTCTTTGCGGATTCCTCAAGAAAATAATATAAGGGAACCTCTGGATACGGCTCAATGGACTCCCTGAGACCCATCATCTGGTAGGATTTAAACCAAGGCTTCATGCTAAGAATATGCCGAGAATCCCTTGCCAAGCAACTCTCTGCCGACTATGAGCTTCTGAATCTCCGTTGTGCCGTCGGGAATTGTCATAACCCTCGCATCTCTGAAGTACCTCTCCAGCGGATATTCATCGCTGAGCCCAAGACCGCCGTGTATCTGAATGCCGTAATAGGTAACCTTCACGCATCCCTCACAAGCATACCCCTTTGCCAGAGATGACATGTATCTTGCCTTGGGATCGCCTTTCTGTATCATGTAAAGCGCCTTGTAGCCAAGCAGCCTTGAAGATTCAGTTATAGCAGCCATCTTGTAAAGCATGTCCTGAATAAGCTGGAACTTACCTATCGGCTTTCCGAAGGCTTTTCTCTGCTTTGCGTAGGCTACGGAAGCGTCAAGCGCTGCCTGAGAGATTCCAGTGGCCATTAACGCCATCCCTGAACGCATCAAGCAGAAAACAGCACTTAGGGGAGACATGTACGCGTAAAGTTTTGATATTGAGGCTGCGATGGGCAGAGACTCGACCATAGTCCCCTCACTCAACGCCTTCTGAATCATTATGCTCAGGGCATTTTCCCTTGGCACCCTGCAGTTCTTGAGGTATATCTCACCTGTCGGTGATGCTCTCCATCCAAGCTTGTGAAGCTCACTCGTCTCGAAGGGAGAGTTAACTCTATCAACGAGAAACATGTCCTGCATTCCCGTTTCCTTGTTCGTTGCCACCACCAATGCAACATCAGCAATTGTGGCGTTGCTGATCCACGTCTTTGTGCCATTCAGAACCCACTCATCCCCGTCAAGCTCTGCTGTTGTCTTCATTGTGGTTGTATCGCTTCCCCCCTCAGGCTCTGTAGCTGCCAAGCACCCTATAAGCTGATTTTTCTCCAGCTTCGGCATCATCACCTCTTTCGTTTGTTCTGAGGCGAGATTTACAAAAACAACCGGGAAGGACATCCCGAGAACAACGTTTAGACTCGCCCAAACCCTGCTTATCTCCTCACTTGCTATTCCGTAATAAAACGGGTCTTCGAAGTATACTGAAAGACTTTCCGGATCGTAGCCAATTCCGAGCTTCTTGAATTTGGCATAAAGGTCCAGAACCTCATCCTTCGTCAGTGGCCCCTTCTTTTCCTTTTCATCTACAATCGGTTCTATTTCCTTTGCCAGAAACTCCCTCAGGCTATCCCTAAACAGTCTGTGCTCTTGGCTGAATTCCAACTCCATATCATCCTCACCAAAACACACAACTAACAACCATTTTTTAATTTTTCGTTATATATTGTGATAAATTGTAATTATCACCATGAACGACTATATAACTACCAATTCTGCGAGGAAGATAGATTCTTAGAGGGCTGACTAATGGAACTTAGTGGAATAAATTTTACAACTACGTGTTAAGTCTTTCAAGATATCATATGAAAAATAAAAATTGAGTTTTTAAAATTACCGCTCCCGATACTCGTAAACCACACCTTCTGCTACTATCGAGTAAACAGCAACACCGTCAATCTCCGTTCTGACTACAGGGCTGTCCGACATTGCAAAAACCTTTTTGAGGTCTTCCTCACTTTCAAGTATAATTTTGTCCCCCTCTCTTCTACCGCTGACGACGTGTGGGTTCTTCTTCTCCCTCCTTATCAAGTCTCTGTTGATCACCGCAACTGGTATTGCAGTAAAAATGGCCATCGCAGCATAGAATATCCTTGCGTTGTTCACACTGACACCGCCAAAGCTGTTCTCCGTAACCTCTCTCGTACTGTAAACCGTTCTTGTGCTCTTCGATGTATCTGAGAAGCTGTAAAGGCTGCTACCTTCATTCAGCGTAACTGTGTGGTTAAAACTCTCATTTTCGGTGTTTGCCGTGAAAATGATTTCCGTAACTCCTGCAAGTCTCGGCAATGCCGTCCCATCTTTCACCACATTGAGCATTTCATTCATCTCGGCGAAGTTCAGCGTAACTGGAATGGTTACGTTTCCAACAAATTCTCCCTGCTCTTCCCTCAGCGTTTCCTCCCAGACCTGAACCTTGCTCCTGCCTTCCTGCACGTAGTATGTTGTCTTTACAACCATTCTATACTCTCCGACCTTTTCAGGGCTTACAGTGTAGCTGTAAACACCTTCAATGCTCTCGGTTATCCCCTCAGGATAGTAATCAAGCGACGCCTTCCTGCCGTAAATTGATTCATTCGAGAGCGTTGCATAATGCTCAAAGTTCCCCTTCTGCACAACAACCTCATCAACAACATTTTTGACGTTCTCAGATGGCGTTGAGAACGCGTAAACAGCCATAACAGCCAGCAGAACCCCTGTGACTGACAGCGCCACCGTGGCTATATTTTTATACTTACTCTCCATTATTAACACCTCTCACTGCATTAACGATGATGGGATTGCTGACTATTCCAAGCCCCTTTATTTCCGCACCATCGTTAAGATTGTAACTTCCCGGACTCGTGAACTCCTGCTTCCCTGCAGGGTTGAGCTTCGTTGCAACCGTAACGTCCATAAATTCTGACCCTTCAACGTGGACTTCCCATACTATTTTAGTCACACCGCTTCTTCCCACTCCAGGATGATGCTCTGTGTGACTGCCACTGGATGAAGTTATACTCAGAACCTCGAATTCTGCCGGGATTGTGTCAAGGATTGTATAATTACCCCCGATTTTACTTTCAACAAGAATTCTGAACGTCCAGACCTCTCTCTCAAACAGCGGAACTTCTGTGTCCCCTTCGAAAAGTATCTTGCTTATTTTTACCAGCGGATCAACAACCTTAACGCTGCACGCAGGGATTCTGGCTGAGCCGTTTGCCCAGAACGCTTCGATATCTATCGGGATTGTGTATTCACCCTGATCTCCTGTGAACTCAGCCTGAACAAGCTTCTCCTCACCTGCATACAGAAACGTTGGATTGGTGAATGTTAAAATGTCATCAGGTGTGGAGAAATACAGCTCAGCGTCCTCTCCAAGGTTGTTTCTAACTGAAATTACACCTGAGCTTTCTCCGCTCTGCAAGTAGAGCGTTATTTCCGGACATTCAAATGCTATGTAAGAGCTGTTGTTGTCCGCGATGCTGACGGCAACACCCCTCGCTCCATAATACTCTCTGAAGTTCCCGCTCGCCCCCAGAACGAGCACGAGAGTAGCTGCAAGAATTAATATTAACTTTTTCATAATTTCAACCTCCTTCTTTTATTCAATCTTATAACCTCCTCCTCTCCCGCATTTGTTGCGTAGTAGATTACACTCAAAACCACCGCAAACTCCATTGCGAAGGCTGCAAGCGGTAGGAGAGGACTTAAACTGTGCATTCTGATTATGATCTCCGACGGAAGAATTAGCGGATAAGCCTGAACCACTATTTCGTCATAATAAATTCTCGTTTCTGAAGGAACTTTAACGTGAACGTTCAATTCTGCCTTCTCCCCTGCTGAGAGAATTTTGCTTGATTCCTGCAATTCAGCCCTATCACTTTCTAAACTGAAAACGTAAATGAGCGGGAATAGGGCGTTGTTCTTTATCTCAATCTGCTTATCAAACTCCGAATCGGGCAGATACCATCCCTCCCTCTGACCACCTGCTAAGGTTGAGGCATAGCTGAAACCAGCAGTCCCCCATGTGGCCAGTATGGAGAGAAGAAGCATGGCAATCGACACTGTTGAGACTGCAACATAGAGAGTCTCGTATCTCAGCCTGTAAACCTTCTTTTCCTTTTTCCTTTCTTCTCCCCTCCCTGTTAACAGCGTCGCTCCGCCTATTATCATGAAAACTGCCAACAATATGTTTATCGTTGTTCCAGAAAGTTTCTGGATATAGTTTCCAACTTCTGGAACTTTTAGTGGAGTGCCAAAGATTATTGGAACTACTCCAGCAACGCTCTCCCTTTTGACCGTGTTCGTACCTCCCTGCTGGTCTGTGGCAATATTGTGGTCACCTTTGGTAATGTAACCTCCATCAGTCTCCGCCACAACTCTGTGAACTGTCCAGTGACCGTTCAGGTTGAAAACGACTATGTCGTCCGGCTTTGCTTCTGCAAGTGGATTTATGAGGAAAAGGTCACCTCTGTTTAAAGTTGGAGTCATGCTGTCTGAAGTTACGTAAGACAGCAGAACTGGCCTGTTAAGCACGAATCCTGCTGTTGATGCCAGCAGGAACGCCAGTAAAACGAGCAGGAGAATATCAGACAGTTTCATTGCAACCGCCTTCCAGTATCTGAATGCTGTAATACTCCTCCATCAGTCCAAGCTCTGCTGCGTTGAACTCCACACCCACAGACATGCTTTCATTCACAGCGAGTGTGAAGCTGATTGCTGGCAAAGAGTCTCCGTCAGTGTAAAATTTTACCAGATCACTCTGAGACTCGAGTTCAACGCAAACCGGAAAGCTGTTGCTGTTTTCTATGGTTAAAAGGTCATCAAATCTGTAAACTGACCCCGGACTCAGGCCATTGCCATAGCCCGGATAGTTCGGGTTGTTTTCGGTAATATCTATCGTCAGGTTGTTCTCGTTATTTGCGTAGGGTGAGGTAGAGTAAAGCAAAATTCCACTAATGGTATCTGCAGCCATGACAGATATGGCTGGAGCTCTCAATCCGAGAGCTATGAGAAGTAATATTATCGCAATTATGATTTTTTTCATTTGCTTTCCTCATAAAAAAATTAAAGTTGGGAGCTTACTCACCGCAAGCTCCTGCTACGGCAACAATACTCATCTGAACATGTTGTGCGCCCATTTCTTTGTCGGTGTTGTTGAATACGAATCCAACTGGAACTGGCTCGTCATGGTACACGGTAAACTGCAATTGCGTTCCTGGACCACTAATTGGGTTGTCGTAGTCCCCGGCAAAGACTTCAACACCATCACTTATCGATATCTGCACGCAAACCGGGAAATCACCATTTTCATTCTCCCAAAGCTCGTTGCTTACGTTGAACATCTCTTCAAACACGTATATTGTGTTGACGCTCATTCCGTCACCATAACCCGGATAATTCGGGTTGTTGGGTGACATCTCAATGGTCAACTTTCCATTATTCAGGTAGGCATAGGGTTGCAATGGAGTTAGATCGATGAACTCGTTGTCATCTGACGTAATGTTCACGGTTATGCTCCTTTCAGCTTCGTAATACCTAAAGTTTGCTCCCGCCCCTATCGTCAGCGTTAAGCCAACAATCAGAAGCAGAAGACCTGCTAACTTTTTCATTATATCACCTGTCCACAGTTACTCAGCTCAGCAGGCTCTGTTCCAAGCCTGTAGGCCTTCACTGTCATTGTCAAATCCCACACATCTCCCGGACTGTCTCCGTTAGCGCTGAGGTCCATTCCAATCTTCTTCTCTGAGTTTGGCCCAAGAACGAAGCACACATCATCCCTGGCACTGTCTGAAGCTGTTGCTGCTGCACCACCATCCACCGCATAAACTCCACCCTCGTGTGAGTAGAATTCAACGTGCGTGTTGGATGATGTAATTCTCACAACTATTGGCATGTTTTCCCAGAGATGGTTGCTCACTGCAAAAACCTCGTTGAAGTTGTACTCGCTTGCCGGGCTAATTCCATCGCCGTAACCCGGATAATTCGGGTTGTTGGGCGAGAAGTCAACTACAAGCTCTCCGTTGTCAGCGATATAAGCATAGGGCTGAATAGGTTTCAGGTCTATCAGCTCCGTATCGTCAGTTGTTATGTTCCAGTGGATGCTTCTATCTGCGTTGTAGTCACTAAAGGTAGCGCTTACACCAATGACAAGGCTCAGAGCCACCATTGCTCCCAATATACCCAATGGCATTTTTCTCATTTTTTCACCTCACTTTCTCGGCATTCAGCCGATAAGATATGTTGTTCAAAATGTTATATATAATATTTGAAAATAAAATCAGAAGCCAAAATTAGAAAGGATTTTCAGTAAGATTACTCAGTAGGAAGGTTCAGAAACTTATCTCCCCACTCAGTAATCACGATTTCTCCGTCTTTTATTTCTACCAATCCGAGTTCAAGCAAAATATTGAGTTCTTTTCGCGATAACTTTTCTTTTGGCAGCCTTTTGTCTTTTATCATTTCCAGGATTTTGTCAATATTTTTTAACATGGTTTGAATTGTGTGGCAAGAATATTTAAAGAATTCGAAGTATAGCTACTGAACTTATGCTCTGAGGTTTACTCAGCTAACACTTCCAGTTCACCGTATTTTTTTACAAAATCTCTCCCCTTCTCAGTGGTGCTGTATATCTTTTTCCCGTTTTCTGAGGTTAACACAAGAAAATCTTTATCGAGAAGGTATTCAATGTAATTTTGAGCCATTTTGAAGTTTATGTTCGCACCGTAAACTATCCTGGTCATATTTGCCCCGCTGCCTGTCACTTTCAAAATGGCAACGAAAATCTCGAAACGCGACCTTTTCTCTCCCATAACCACATTAAATTTACAAATTATTTATAGATTTCTGTTTCTATTATTGTTATCATCATAATATTTCGAAATTCGTGAATAAATAAAAGAATCAAATATTTATAAAATCTTTTTCTCTAAAGCTTTTTATTCTGATTCAGGCTCAGCCAAGAAGCTGAATCAGCACTCCTGCAGCAACCGCAGATCCGATAACCCCAGCCACGTTCGGCCCCATCGCATGCATGAGAATGTGGTTTGAAGGATCCTCCTCGACTGCGAGCCTCTGCACGACTCTTGCTGACATTGGAACAGCTGAAACTCCTGCAGCACCAATCATTGGGTTGATCTTCTCCTCAAGAAACAGGTTCATCAGCTTGGCAAGCAGCACACCTCCTGCAGTTGCTGCGGCAAAGGCAACAACTCCAAGAGCTAAGACAAGAAGTGTTTTCTGAGTGAGGAAACTCTCTGCCCTCATCGTGCTTCCAACGGAGAGGCCGAGAATTATCGTCATTATGTTCATCAGCTCCTCACTCGCCCCCTTCGCCAGCCTGTCGGTGACACCGCTCTCTCTGAACAGGTTGCCCGTCATGAGCATTCCCACAAGGGGGAGAGCTTTAGGGGCGAGGAAACCGGAAATGATTATTGTTGCAATCGGAAAGATTATTTTCTCCCTCTTTGACACCACTCTGAGCTGCTTCATCTTTATCTTTCTCTCCCTGCTCGTCGTGAGTGCTTTGATGATGGGCGGCTGGATAATCGGGACGAGAGACATGTAGCTGTAGGCTGCAACAGCTGTAGCTGCGAGCAGGTGTGGGGCGAGGATCGTTGTTGTGTAAATCGTCGTCGGGCCGTCAGCGCCGCCGATTATGCCTATTGATGCAGCCTCCTGCGGGGTGAAGCCGAGAAATAGGGCGGCAATCAGGGCTGCAAAAATGCCAATCTGGGCTGCAGCGCCCAGCAAGAACGTTTTCGGATTTGCGAGTAAAGGCGAGAAGTCCGTTAAAGCTCCCAAACCGAGGAATATTAGCAGGGGGACTATTTCAGTGTGGATGAGGTACTTCAGGAAGAGGTCGAAAATGCTTCCCTCCTCAGCCAGCCCCGCACAGGGAATGTTGACTAGAATTGCCCCTATCCCGATCGGGACGAGGAGGAGGGGTTCCATTTTCTTGGCTATCCCTAAATAAATCAAAACCAATCCAGCACCTATCATCACAAGGCTTCCGAGCATCAGCTCACCGCTGAATGATTGCCACAACATCTCCCGCTTCTATCCTCTGCCCCTCCTTCACCGTGATTTCGGCCACAACACCATCAACGGGGCTTACGATTTCATTTTCCATCTTCATCGACTCGATTATCACAACCGGATCTCCAGCCTTTACCCTGTCTCCCGGATTAACAAGGACTTTCAGCACGACTCCCGGAAGCATCGACGTTACAGCATCTCCAGTTCCCTTCAGCTCATTCCTGACTTCAGATATCAGAGCAGAAGGTGCAACTGGCTCGAACTGTGTTCTTTCCACTGTTCTTTCCACCCTCTCGTAGATGTCCTCAACAACAACCTCAGCCTCCTTTTCGCCAACCTTTACTCTGTAAACACCCTCTCTGAGCTTCTCCACCCCAACTTTGAAGTCCGCTCCGTCCACCCTGATTCTGTAAAACCTCATTCCACCCACCTCATTGCATACAGCCTGGCAACCTTTTTCCAGTTCTTTGGAGCTTTAACATCCACAACCTGCACCCCTTCATGCCTCATCAGTGCGGCAACGATTGCAAAAATCTCCTTATCGCTAAACCCTGCCTCCTTCAACTCGGAGACTGGTTTTACTTCAATTTTCTCCTTAACCTCTCCCCTTCCTGCCAGCTTTCCCATAATCCACATAAATAGCGCCAAAACAGATAGAACGAGAAATACAACGCTCATTCCCTCCACTGTGAGCATTAAGGCCAGATCTATCATCCATCCTCCCTAAACCTTATGATTAAAAAGTTTTGGTTTACTCGGATTTGTAAGCGTGGACGAATATGTGATCCTTATGGTAGGGCATCAAGCTTCCATGGTTGACGATTTTAAACCTCTCACCCATTTTTCTCAGAACCGACTCAAAAACCTCTTCAGGCTCAGCAGTGGAGTCTACGCTCCTCGCCTTGACCATTATAACTATCTCACCACCCTTTTCGAGGAAGAACTCAGCATTGCTCTCCAGTATTTCAATCTGGTTTTTCTGGGCAATATCTTGATAGATGAGGTCGACCTTCTCAACTATTCCGCTGTACTTCCAGGGCTTTGATGCATCGAATAGAAGGGGGATTATGTTGTCCCTTTCCCTGGCAAGCTCTAAAAGCTTTTCAAAGGGCTTGGCTGCGTACTCAACAGCATAAATCACCCCTTCATCCACGATGTCTGCCAGATGACTTACAGTCGTCCCGCTTGCAGCACCAAGGTAGAGTACTTTCTCATCCCCTTTCAGCTTAAGCCTGTGACCTTTTAAAATCATCGCTGCAAGCTTGCTTCTCCACGGAATCCACTCTCTGAAGCCATCAAAGACTTTTTCGCCGTAGTGAGAGCCGTACTTGCTCTTAGTCACCAGCGTTCCGTCCTTCAGGTAAACGTTTCTCATTAGTTCTTTCATTTCCTCCTCAACTCCTCGTATCTCCTCCTGATGCTCTCGTAAAGGTTTTCATCGACCTCTCCCCTGAAATAGTCGATTTTTGCCGCAATAGCAAGCTTTGCAGCCAAGAACCTTGCCATCTTTCCCCTTTTGGTTTTAGGCAGAGTTCTTATGAAGGGGTGCAGGAATATAATTCCGTGCTTTGGTATTTTTGCCTTCTTACCCTTCCTCATTCTTGCAAATGCCTTGTAAAGGCTCTTTTCAGCTCCAATTACCTGAACCTTGCTTGCCGGCAACCTTACCAGCTTTTCCATACTCCCAGCCCTTTCGAGGATCTTTGCTGCAATCTTTGCCCCAACAAGCTCCGTCATGTTCGGTGCTATCTTTTTCATTACGTCTTCAATTTCTCTCTCCACTTCCTTCCTCAGCTCCCTCAACTCTCTGATTTTACTCTCAAAGCTCTCCGTTATATCGGACTCCTTGACGGCTTTTATGTCCTCAAGCTTCTCGTTGAGCATGTTTATTGCTTCATCAATCTCCTCAAGAGCTTTCACGAGTGCAACAACATACCTGTCCTCCCTCTTCAGTTCCCTCTCAACCTGCTTTTCAGACACCTGCAGAGCGGTTTTGCGTAAAATTCGGTAATAACTCTCCCCCAAAACCTGCATTCCAAGCTCAGAAACGTTAAAAGGAAGCGGAGAGGGATTTTCGGCCTTTAAAAAAGATTCTTCGAAATTCTCACTGAGCTTAACTTCTTTTCCGTCGTAAACACCAAACCAGAGGTTATATTTCAATTTCGACACCTCTGTTTCTCGCCTTTGTTATCAAAGTCCTGCACTCATACCCCCTTTCTGCGAAGTAATCTCTAAAGCTCCTCTCAATCTCCCTAGCATTCGTGTCTGTGATGGCGTAAACTGTAGGGCCAGTGGAGCTCATTCCCGCGCAGTCTGCAAGGTCGAAGCAACCTTTAATCAGATCACCATACTGCTCAACTTCCGCTTTCTTGAAGCCAAGCTCCTGAATTCGTTTTATTGTCGCTGCAAGACTGTCGAGATCGGCTTCAACAACCGCCGGGAGCATTTTCATGAGTATGAGGTGGCAAATCTCCCTGACATCATCAAGCGGAACGGGACAGCTTTTCTGAAACAGGTTGATTTCCGCATCCCCAAAAAAGCCCTTCAGTTCAGGAATTGCAAGAACAACATCCCAGTTAGGGAAGTCGAGCCTCGCAATCATAGGGGCAGGTTTGGCCTTGCTGGCTGATGATGGCAGGAAGCTCTTCTTCTCCTTCGTTGAGTGGCCGCCATCTACAACCAGCCCTCCGTAGTCAAAGACAGCAACTCCAATGCCAGAAGTCCCCCCTCTGCCCATTATTTCTGCAATCTGCCTCGTTGTTAGATTCAAACTGTAAAGCTCGCTGAACGCTTTTCCAACGGCAAGGCTGATCTGCGTACCACTTCCAAGTCCGACGTGAGCTTCATAATCGGAGAGCACCTCAATTTCGGCACCTTTCCCGCAGTATTTGATCATTTTTTCTGCTGAGAGATTGAATCTCTCGCGGTTGATTGGCTCTCCTTTGAGAATAAAATCATCGTGTTCTTTAACTCTGATTTCGATGTGGGGCTCTTCCAGAGCCAGCCCCACACCACCATCCACTCTCCCTATCGCACCGTTGAGGTCGATGAGCGTGATGTGAACTCTTGAGGGCGTCCTCAATTTTAGCATAGCAGGTTATTGATTTAAGGTTTAAAAACGCTTTTCAAATATTGGCCTTGATTACAATAATAGTCATCAGCTAAAGGTTTTAATATAGTGTAATTACTTTTCAGAGAGTAAAGATGAAAGAGGTTAGACTGATAGCAGTTGCAGTAGCATTAGTTCTAATCTCCAACTTAGCCGGTAGTTTGGAGAATGACGTTTCTGGAAATAAAACAATCTCTGTGGGACAAGTTTACTTTCCCGGTGAAAAAGTTGTTGTCTGGTCAAGTTTTGTGCCTGAAGTGGCAAAGCTGGTCGATCCATCGGGCAAGGTTCATGAGCTGAAGTTTGAGGAAAAGGATAGTGGCTTTGAGGCAGAATTCGAGCTAAAGAAAGACATTGTTTTGGGGGAATATCTGGTTTTTGTGGACAACATTACCGCTGAATTTTATGTGGACAGCTATTCCATCTCGGCAGATTACAGGGATGGAGCAATTGTCGGTAACGTGAGCTACTTTTTTATTGAGCCCAAATACGTTGAGTACGAGATCAAACCTGATGGTAGAAAGGGGAGCGTTGAAGTAATTAATGGTAGCTTTACAATTCCTGTCGGTTTTGGGGAGTATGAAGTGCTTTTAAAATGTGGAAATGCCGGGCACAAGCTGAACATATCGCCAAAGCTGGAACTGAATGTTGAGGTTGAGGCTGCCAACAACACCAGCGTGGTTTGGGGTTTAATAACCGTTGATGGCAAAAATGTCAGAGGAAATCTAAGCTACTGGTTTGATGGGGAGGAGAAAAAAGAGATTCGCGTAAATGGAAGCTTTGAGTTAGTTTTGAACAAGACCGGTAAGCTCCATTTGAGGGCAGAGGTTGGAAGCCTGATTGTCGAGAAGGTTCTGAAAATCGGTAAAGAAAAGAGGGAAGTTGAGGTAGGTGAAGTTTACTATCCCGGAGATGTTGTAGTTATTAAGACGAATTTCAAGCTTAAGAAAGCGTTTGTTTTAAGTCCGGCTGATGTAAAGTATAAGCTTGAGTTTGAGAATTATACAGCGAAATTTGAGCTGAAAAAGGATGTAGTTCTCGGAAACTACACAGTTGTTGTGGATGGTGTTGTGAAGAGATTCACAGTTGACTTCTGCGAGCTTAATGCCAAAACTAACGGAAGCGTGATTGAGGGAGAAGCAAGCTGTTTCTTCTCGAAACCCTTCGTTGAGTACCAAATTGTTACCGAGGATGAGAAATTTGAGGGTGTTGCAGAGGTTATAAATGGCACCTTTGAGGTTAAACTGCCAGAAAAGGCAGGAGAGGTTTTTATAAGGTGTGGTAATGCCGAAGTTACCCTCAAAATCAGCCATAAGGAGGTTTTTGTTGAAGAATTATACTTCATCAACGATACGGTGGAGGTTAAGGCGAACTTCATGCCCTTGGAAGCTTATATCATTACACCATCAAACAGGACGGTGGAGTTGAACTTTTCAAAGAAGGGAGAATTATATGTTGCCGAAATTCTGGCTGAAGAGGTTGGGAAATACGAGTTGCATGTTGATGAACTCAACAAGAGCTTTTTCGTTGACGATTACAGCATTAATGTGAGTTTTAATGGTTCAGCAGTTGTCGGGGAAGTTAAATGGCATTTCGTTAAGCCAGAGTTTGTTTTCTACACTGCAGGAAAAGAGACTGGCAAGGTTGAGGTGGATGATGAGGGCAGGTTTGTCATTCCAGTTAAGCACATCTCCTCTAAGGCTGAGAAAATTGAGATAGAGTGTGGGAATGCCAAGTTTTCATTGGAAATCGTGATGGAAAGGACTCTGATAGCAAAGGACCTGTATTTCATTGGCGAAGAAGTTGTTGTAAAGGCCAACTTTGAACCTGCTAATGCTTACATCATTTTTGAGAATAACACCACACCAATCATTTTTGAAAGGTCTGAAAAAGACTGGGTTTACAGTTTTAAGGCAGAGAGAGTTGGGAAGTACGAGGTTTACGCTGATAACGTGAGTGTGAGTTTTTATGTTGATGATTACCAGATAGAAGCAGAACTGAACGGCAGCTTTGTGGAAGGAAAAGTTAGCTGGCATTTTGTTGAGCCGGAGTTTGTAAACTACACCTTTGAACCATCAAAAATCTCCGGTGTTGCAGAGCTGACAAACGGTAGCTTCAGGATAGAGATTCCTGGGAACTCAGAATTCGTTTTGATTGAATGCGGTAATGCTGAATTTAAACTCAACCTTACGGTTGGTTTAAGGGATTTTTACTTCATTAATGAGACCGTTGTATTGGATGTTGGATTTGAACCCAAAGTGGCCTTTATCAGGTTGGGTAATGAGACCTTTGATTTGACTTTTGAGGATGGAAAAGCAACATTTAAACCAGAGAAGGTAGGAATTTACGAGCTGGTTCTAGACAATTCAACTTTCAGTTTCATTGTCGATTCCTATAAGTTGAGAGCTGAAGCTGTTGGTTCAGAAGTGGTTGGAGAGGTTGAGTGGAACTTCGTCAAGCCAGAGTTTGTAGAATATGTTTTGTTGCCCATGAACTTAAGTGGTAATGTTGATGTCATTAATGGGAGCTTCGTTATTCCCATACCGGAGAACGTAACCTCTGTAAGGCTAAGGTGTGGAAATGCTGAGTTGGAGCTGAGCTGGAAAATCGTATCAGATAAAAGAGTTGTTGAATTCGAGGGAATGAAGTTTAACGTTTCCTTAGACAAGGGTAAATTTGACGAACTCAAGTTTGACGGTGAAAACGTCTCGATTGTTATAGCAAACCTGAAAGTTGGGGAGAAAGTTAACGTTACTGTTGAACTGCCATTCGAAATTCCAGAGGGCATGCACATCTACTACTGGAAGGAGTTTGATGGGAAGTTCATTCCAGTTAACTACACAGCCCACGGAAGGGAGATTACATTTACACTTCAGGATGGTGTTGTGGATGAGGACGGAAAAGCCGATGGAGTTATAGTTGACCCCATAAAGTTCTACATACCTCGCTTTAAGGTTGAGAGAGAGTTGAATGGTAAATCGGGGAAGCTGCATGTTTTCGATTTGAACGGAACGAAGCTTTATGATGTGAAGGTTGAGGTCAGCAAGGGAAATCTGAGCTATTTAGCTTTCGTTGATTCTGAAAACCTGCCTGAAAGGCCTGCAGAGTTTCCATACCAGCTCGTTAAGTTTAGGGTTGAAGGGTTGGAAGCTGGGGAGGAGGTTGAGGTTAAGATTGCCTATCCAAACCTTGAAGGTGCTTTAACGGATAACGGAGTGAAATACTACAAGTTCAATCCTGAAAGCCTTAACTGGTCTAATTTTTATGCAATGGCTGAAAACAGCACCGTGATTTTAAAACTGAGAGATGGCGGATATGGGGATGAGGATGGAAAGGAGAATGGTGTTTTAGTGGATGATGGAGGTATAGGGTGGGCTGGTTTCACAGGAGAATGGAGTGCATCAATTTGCAGGGATGGAAAAACAAATGAAGTGCATACCTACTGGGTTTACGTTCCATACGGGGATAGATTTACGATAAGTGTTTACGATGGGGATGACGGCTTTGTGTATAACAGGCGAACCTATCATTTCTGGCTCGATGTTTATTATCCAAATGGTGGAACATTTTACAATAGCTTTAACGCTACCTCAAGTGATGCCTGGGATTATTTCAACATAAACACGAACAATCAGTTCGGCTGGTGGAGAGTTGAAGTTCATGCAGACGATTGGTCTGGTTACAACGGCAACTACTACGGACTGAACATCACAGGTAGTGATGCTATCAACATTAAAGTGAACGAGAGCTGGAATATCGGCGGTGAAACTTTTTACGGAACTCCAGATGCAATAATTCTCGAGTACGATAATTCTGGAATATCAAACACGAGAGAGTTCTGGGTTTATGCTGACAACGATTTTGAAATTGCAATTTTCGATCCAGACTCTAATGTAGCAACTCTTGAGGTTACATATCCAGATGGGACTACTCTGTTATTTGCACCCGCTGGGAACAATCGATGGTGGACCCAATCGATAGATGTTTTTGATGCTGGATGGTTTAGAATTCTGCTTAATCAAACAAATAATTTTGACGATTACTCTACCGGTAACTTTATGAGAGTTGCTGTAAACCTAAGTGGTGGATTGTTCTTCAAACCCGTTGTTAATATAAAAGGAAGAGTTTTAGAAGATTTTTACCCCCTTGGGGTCAACAACGGCGAAGATGTGGGAGTTTCGAACGTAAGAGTGGCGTTGTTCGAAGATAGAAACGGAAATGGTCAGATAGATTTCTCCGACAAAATCAGGCAAATTTCCTACACAGATAGCAATGGAAATTACATTTTTACCATCACAAGAAACGTAGATAATTTTATCGTTGCTGTTGATTCGAAAACTGTAAGTTCTACAAGAGGATTAAACCCCGGCTATACTCAATCCCAGACATGGGCAGAGCAAACTTACCAGACAGAATGGGACGGTAGCAATTGGGTCGTTGTTAAAAAATTTGGAGGTCAAAATCCAGAAATTAGCGACAATTTTGGATTGAACTTTGAACACTATACAGGTGTCAACTTGAGCCATTATAACGGGGAGAGCATAGACTTCGGATTCAGCTTCGATGTAGTGGTTAACACAAAGGATGAGAATGCAGCTACATTAAAACCAATCGGAGAAGTTTTCATTGTAAATGACGTTGGATCGAGCTGGAAGAAAGTTTACCTCCATAACTACTACGAAAATCCCGTCATCGTCTGCACGTACAATTTACCAAGCTCATCTGATCCTTCTGCTGTCGTAAGATTGAGAAACGTAGACCATTACAGCTTTGAGATCAGAATCCAGAACCCCGGAGATTCGATGAGTCCAACACCTTCAGATGTTCACTGCATTGTGATGGAGGAAGGAAGCTGGACGCTTGAGGATGAGAGGAAGGTTGAGGCACATAGGGTTTTGAGCGGCGGGACAAATAGGCTGGGTAACTGGCAATCTTCGCTAATGGAGCAAATATCTTACAACTGGAGTTACACAAACCCTGTGGTCTTAGGACAGGTTATGAGCTATAACGACAGTAGATGGAGCGTCTTCTGGACTTGCAACGGAAATAAAAATAATCCTCCTGATTCTTCAAACCTCTATGTAGGAAAGCACATTGGTGAAGATATAGACACAACAAGAAATCCAGAACTGCTTGGAGTTATAGTCGTTGAACAGGGTTCAGGAGTTGTGAACGGTATGAGTTATGAAGCAAAGCTCGGTGATGACAGTATACGGGGCGTGGATAACGGCCCACCCTACACCTACACTCTCACTGGTGACTATTCCATAAGTATAGCTACTCAAAACGCCATGGATGGTGGGAACGGTGGATGGGCTGTGCTTTACGGTTCAAATCCTGTTAGCAATGTAATTCAGCTTGCAATAGATGAAGATCAAATTAGTGACGATGAGAGAAGACACACACATGAACAGGTTGCCTACTGGGTTTTCAACAAGTCAGGGGTTTTAACTGCTCGCATCGATTCGGAAAGAGCCTGCCAAGGCTGTTTAAGGCAGTTCATTCTTAACTCAAATGCCATACTAGGAAAGCAAAGATCTTATTTCGTAATGGCTGTTAATCCAAACTCTCAGGATTCAAGCGGAAGCTGGTGGAGCATACAATTGAACTCAGAGTTACCGACCATCACCGATTCAGTGGAGCTGAGCGGAACGGTGCTCAATCCAGACATGACGATAAGGGACTCAAATCCGGGATATGTGATTTACAACTACTCCACCCAAAGCCTTGAATCAACAGCAAGCCAGAAAACAATACCAGTCGGAGTTGGTAAAGATGGAATTCCCTTCAGTGGAGATGAAGAAGTGCTTGAGGCAATTCCCAAGCCAGAAGTGGAAATTTATGGAAGTGGAATTGCGGAAATTATTAACGTAACAGCAGACAATGTGGAGATTAGCGGGCTTGCACTCTTCGGTTCCAGCAGTAATGGAATTAAAATTGGTGAAGCTGAAAGGATATATGGCAACAACGCCAAATTAAGCCATGTATTTGTTGGGTCGAGAGCAAATGGTACTGATCCTGCGGAAAGTGGATTGAGCAGAAACGCTGGGATTGGAATGGTTGTTTATTCTAACAACACAAGCATCCACAATTCAATCTTTGCATTCAATGGAGGGACGGGACTTTACTTCTGGGGTGGTGGTGTTGACTACGGAAAAGTTGATGAAGTAATAGCTTACAGAAATGGATTGCAAAGCTCAAATGCTGATGGATCCGCTGTTGAAGGATATTTAACTGACGGTTACGACCAAAGAGCGAGTAATGTATCATTCAACAAGTGTCTTGCTTCAAACAATGCGGCTATGGGTATCGACACATGGTACGGTGATGAAGGTCTGAGCGTTAACAACAGCACTTTTGAATACAACGGCATCGGCAATGAGGCAGGACAGATAACAGAGACTGGAGGGATAAGAATTCTAACGAACGAAAGCTTCGTTTTCTACAATCTGATAAGGGAAAACAACGGGCCTGGAGTTGTCATTGGTAGAATGAGCGAATACAGCGTTAGAGGTGTACTTGTTAGATTTAATTCAATCTACAACAATGACAGGATAGGAATCGACATAGATGAACGCTTAAACAACCCCGGTACCTACACTGGAGACAATGTTACGCAAAACGATGGCCAGATTGATTGTTCACAACCCAACTGCGGAATTGACTATCCTGTGATAACTTCGGCTGTGCTCAATGATGACACACTTCACCTAACAGGATTCGTTGGTCCAGATAATGTGGGAGGAGATCCAAGCTTTGCAAATGCTATTGTTGATGTATACCTTGTCAAGAATTCGAATCGCGGAGATAACTTAAATGGTAATAATGTGTCCTCTGACGGCTCTGTCCTGAGCGATTTCTATGGAGAGGGGTGGATCTACCTCGGATCGCTTTCAACTGACGCTTCCGGTAGCTTCGCAGGAAATCTAGACGTTTCAGGAAAAGGTGTCGAAATTGGTTCTCTCATCTCTGCAGTCACGAACCTAAACAACAACATTTCTGAGTTTGGCCCAGACACAACAGTATCCATGAAGAGTATTAACGCTGAAGCCACGCTTAATGTCAATATAAACTCTGTTAATATTTCCGTAAAGGCGAGGGGAGATCTAAACGACATAAAAGTCTACTGGATAAAACCGGACAACCTGTCCATAACATCAATGACAGGCGATTTTGATGCAAACGGCACGTCAGGAAACGTTTACTGGTGGGAGTTCAGCAGCATCGCTGCTGGAGAAACGAAGTATGTGGATTTGGCAGTACGGCCCACGGGAGACTATAGTATGCTCCGGGCCTTTAACATCGGTATTGACCCTCGGTAGTCAGAGGAGTTTACTCAGCACTCCCAACCCCGAAAGAGATAATAAACAAGGAATGAAAAGAATGTTACATGGATGTTCAGGTAGTTGAGGAACTCTCAAAAATGCTTGTTGGAAGAAAAGTAGTAACTGAAGAAGAAGTAAGACGGAAGGCAATAAGATGTGCCCTCAAAGTTCTTGGGCCAAAGCTCGCTGAAGCAGATGATGTTTTTATTGAAGACGTTACCTGCAGCCTTATAGATTGCCCAATCAGCCTTAAAAGTCTTCACTTTTCGGAGAAGGTCAAGATTGGTGATATCTTCTTCTACTACCTGCACACAGAGAAGCCGGAAAAGGAGGATTTTGAGCTGGCGTATGAGGAGTACCTCAAGTCAACAAGATATCTTGAGGGTCTTGAAGCCATGATTGAAACTACTGACAGGTTTTTTGAGGGGTATTCTGCAAATGGATTGTATTTGAGAAAATATAGCAAGGATAAGAGCTATAGCGTCTTCTATTCCACGATTGATGACGTCTTTGATGATGTGAAGCATCATTTAAACATGCTATCAAAGGTGGATGGAGAGTACGTGGTTGTAGTTCCAACTGAAAAGGAACTCAACCCATTCTTGAAGTTTTTCAAGCGTTATTCGGAGGACGCAAAAAGAGCAGGGCTTAAAATCTGGGTCGTAAATCCTGAAGAAAAAACAATTGATCCGTTTATAGGCTATCCAAAGGATTTCAAGCTGCTGAAGGGCTTTAAGAACCCCAAAGCTGCTGCTCTTGTCAGCACCTACTGGAGAGTGGATGTTAAGGAGCTGGACTAGTTTTGCTTTTTCTGCTTTTTATCGCTGTTGAAACATTTGTTGGATTCTGCTAGATTATTGAGAAGTAATAGTTCTCCTCTTTCCCACCTTTTGCCTCCAACAGTATTGGCAAATGTTGGAATAATCTTCTACACTTAATTTTACAATCGGCAAAGTATCCAGACTCGCGCCGCGAATATGTCCCGATTACCCAATTGAGTTTTTATAGTAGTACCCTTAAACCCCAAAAAAATATGACAAGTGTCCCCAGTTTAGTTTTTGATATAAAGTTCTATGAGATCAAGCTTGCTGAGGATTACAGTAGGGATTAGAACTCGAAGAAGAGAAGCCAGGGCCCGGATTCGAACCGGGGTAAAGCGGATCTGCAGTCCGCCGCATAGCCCCTCTGCCACCCTGGCTTGATAGAAGTAAGTGTATAAATTTGTATTTAAAGGTTGCTGTCGATGATGCCATCTGCTACACGGAAAAATTGGGTTCGCTGCTTTTACCTGTACATTCTCCTCTCTATTGATTCAAGTTTGTCCTCCAGATCTCTCACTTTTTCTATGAAAAGTCTCTCGATTCTCCCCTCAAGATCGTCGGAGTTAACAGCTATGGTTCTCTTTACGCTCTTAAACTCGTCCATAATCTTCTGCATTCTCAGCTCAATGCTGATCAGAAGTAGAGTCAGAGATGCTATGAGTAGTGTGGCAAAAAAAATCACCGTCGCATCGACACGGTCGTAAAGTGAAAGCCATCTGTACACAAGTGCCGCCGCAGAGAACACACTAATAACCGACAGCACAACGTCTCTCGCATCCATTGTTTAGTTTATGTGTCCTGATACTATATATCTTTTTTCTAAATTTGCAGGATTTGTATACTCTAATAGTTCGAGTGGGATAGAAGAAAAAGGTGCATCGTGAGGATGAAAAAGGTTGAGGTCAAGGGCTTCTTTGTGTTTCCATCTTTTATCGATGGCTTTTGGAGTTTTATAATGCAGAGATGGCCAGGTATGCAAACAAGGAATTTAGATAGTTGGTGTTAGAGGTGTTGTCAAGGCAAAGACAATTAATCAACAAAAAAATAGGTAGCTGCACCGATGTATCGAATTATATAATGTCTGCTTCCTTCATATATTCCTCGGAATGTACTCTTCTCACCGGTTTTGCTGACATTTAGAATTAGTTCTATAATAAGAAAACTTATAAAATTAAATGACTCAGTAAAAGTCTTGCAAATGTCGATTTTATTGCACCTGTGTTAAAATTAGTAAGAAATTACTCTTATGGCCACTGACTCCTCATCTTTCCTTCTGAATAGCTCGCATGAAAACGAGGCGGCAGTAACACCCTGTTTCAATGAGCAGAATCCTGAATGATCTGGAAATGAGAGGTCCCTCAACCAGAATTTACACATCCTGCACACCATATTGTAATTTCAGTTTTGAAAGTATTTAAATCTTTCTTTTTTATATTGCTTCATTATCATGAATTTCATCATTACAATTATCACTTCGCACCTGAAACGATCTTAATCACATCATTGTTCTTTAACTCATAATCGTCTGCCACCCTCATCTTAGTTTTTGCATCAAGGGCGTAGATGAAGTGCTTTCCTATATCCGTGTGGATTTTAAAGGCAAGTTCCTTTGCCGTCGTACCTCTCTTAACCAGCATCGCATCCGGTAGAACATTTCCCTTCGAGTCGGTAAACTTGTTCTCATCCTCGACAGGATAAACGACTATGTAGTCAAGGAGATCGAAGACGGCTCTGTTTATTGCCTCCTGAACACCGGTGCTCCTAAATTCTTTCAAAAACTCCCTTATTTTCTCCAAAGCCTTTACCTGCTTCTCGTTCAGCTCTTTGATGATTTCAAAGTCAGAGTCGCCGGGAAGATACTTTATGTAGCCGTTTTTGGCGGCTGTTCTGAGAATCAGCTCGTAAGCCGCAGACGTTGGAACAACTATCTCGTCGAGCTTCATCAACTCTTCCAGCATTTTTCTGGGTGCTTTGTCAGCTTTGTTTGCTGCGATGACCATCTGCATTCTTCTCTTCCTCAATTCAACTGCAAAACTCTTGAGCTCTTCATCGCTGAGTGCTGAGACGTCAAACCCTCTCATCGCCTCTCTGACCATCCACTCCTCAAAACCAAGACCTGCAAGCTGCTCTGTCAAAAACTTTGCCGGATCTCTCTTCTCAGCCTTCATTCTCCTGATTATCTTGTCCCAATTTCTCTTGAGGATGCCGAAAAGCCACATGTCAATTTCATGATACAGAAACCTGACATCTTCGACAGGATTTCTCTCTCCCAAACCTATTTCGTTTCCCTCCTCATCTGTTGAGCCTGAAGCATCGACAACATGTATGACTGCCTCACTCTGCCTCAGATTGTCGAGAAACTCGTTGCCCAGCCCCCTACCTTTGTGTGCATCCGGCACAAGCCCTGCCACATCAATCAGCTTAACGGGAATGAATCTCCAGCCGTCTATACATTCGTTGCACTTCACTCCAAGCTCCTGGCATACACATTTAACCCTCACATATCCAATTCCGACATTGGGCTTTATTGTCGTGAAAGGATAGTTTGCGATTTCAGCATCAGCAAGTGTTGCGGCCTTAAAAAAAGTGGACTTTCCTGCATTTGGCTTACCAGCAATTCCTATCTCAATCACTCAAACCCCTCCTTGTGTATTCTCCTCTTTCCCTCGTTCCTATGATACTTTTGAGAAGTGACGGGTTGCTCTTTAAAAAGTTGGAGTATTCCTTGCTTATTTCCCCGCGTTTTTCAAAATAATCTATAACTTCGATTGCTTCACTAATCGTCTTGCATACCTCAAGGTGGTCTAAGACGGTGGGCAGATTTTCGCCCTCTATCTCGTGAAAAAGGTTAGGAAACATCTTTTTGAACTTCTCCTTCTTCCACTCCATCCTTCTCTTCCTCTGCTTTTACTTCGGGGGGAGCTTCTTTTAACTCATTTGCCTCCTCTTTCTGCTCTTGAGTGTTAAGCTCAACCACCTCTTCTTTCTCGTTTTCTTCGCTTTTCTCTGCTTCTGCTTCATCGCCCTCAACCGTTTCCCCCATCTCTTCAGCTTCTTCCTCCTCTTCAGTCTCTTCCTCGTCCACTTCCTCTCTTCCCGGAATCTCGACCTTCTCCTTAATCCAGACTCCCTCTCTGCCCATAATCCCGCCCTCTACGCTGCATCCATCCTCCATGTAAACCCTGTCAGCCCTTATGTATCCAAAAACTTCCGAATTGTTTACGAGATAAACCACCCTGCCCTCTATTGCCCCATGAATTCTGCAGTTGCTCACAACTATGTCTCTGCCCCTCACGCTGCCAAAAATCTCGCTGTCCTCTGCGTAAACATCCCTCGCTTTGATATTCCCAAGAACTCTGCTGCCTACAATCTCCGCATCCTTTCTCGCCGAAATTCTGTCGATGCTGACCTGAGAGTTTTCGGGGATAATCAGTGGAGTGTCAAACTCCTCCACCTCCTCCAGCAGCTTTTCAGCCTCCTCAAGCCTTCCAAGACGCAGGAGAACCATGAGATACAGGAAGATGAAGAAAAGTGCTGGCGTTGGATCTTGAATGGTAATCAAACCCTTGGCCTCAAAACCATTCTTAATTCTGACGTTTCTCCCAATTTCAAGGTCACCGTAAACCGTTAATTTCCCTCCGATTGACGCGAACTCCCCAATGTAGGCGTCCTGCTTTGAGGTGACGCTCCCGGTAACGCTACACCATGCATCGAGCCTTATTTCCTCCCCAAGCAGGTCACCATCGATTGTGGTTCTTTCCCCCACGATTATCTTCTTTGCAATTATACCGTAGCTGAGCTTCGAGTTTGGGCCTATGATAACATCCCCACTGGCCACTATGTTTCTCTCTTCAAATCTCGTGTTGGGAGGGATTGCAAGTTTCTCCAGCATCCAACGATTGTTGCTTTTCTCACTTTTAAAGGTTTGCATGCTGTTTTTGGATGAAAATTATTACAATGAGGCACAAAATTCTAAATTCAAAAAAGTTTAAGAGTTTACCTTCTGAAGCTCCTCTTCTATCAAAGCCGCAAACTGGTCGTAACTCCTGTATCCAACAACCTTCTTTCCGTTGATGAAGAACGTGGGAGTGCCTGTAACTCCGTAGCTAATTCCATCCTGCAGGTCCTTTTCCACTTCCTCCCTGTATTTGCCAGACTCGATGCAGGCCTTGAATTCGTCAACGTTCAGCCCAAGCTGCTGTGCGTAGTCGTAAACTTTTGAGTTGTTACCAATCCACTTCTTTTGGTTTCCAAAAAGCATCTCGTGCATCTCCCAGTACTTCCCCTGCTCCCCTGCACAGTTTACCGCTTCTGCTGCAAAGTAGGCTGTTTCTCCATGCACCGGAAAGTTTCTGAAAACGATTTTTACTTTGTCACCATAATTTTCCAGAATTTTCGGTTCAACCTCAGTAGCGAATTTGGCACAGTAGGGACATGTATAGTCAGAGAACTCGATAATTACGACCTTTGCATCCTCAGCCCCCCTATAAGGGTCGTCGTCAGCACTTACATTTATCCTATCTTCCTTCTGCTCTTCGCTCAATTTAGTCAAATCAATTTGATTCGTGAAAAGGAGGGAGCCGTTGCCAGTTAAAAACATGTCGTAACTTTCGAGAGTTCCATTCTCGTCGTAAAATTCAACTCTCACCTTGTAAACTTCCCCATACAGAGAATAATCGGCGATTCTCACATTGACCTCAGGATTGTTCTGGTGAACAAGATTGTTTAGCTTCTTGGTGACACTTTCTATAGTTTGCTGGTCCAAAGATGATGATCCCGGACTCGCTGGGCAGAATTCCTCTCCCGATGGCGTTGCGGTGATTGCGTAAACGGCGATGGCGCCTATTATCAAGCCTATAACGATTCCTGCTGCCAAATCTCTCATGGACAACAAACATTGTGGGGATATAAATAGTTAAGCGTGAAGTGATTACTTGCATAAGCATTTAGTCTGCACTTCCAATATACCTCTCCACAAGATGCTGCACTCCCGCACACCCAGATTGCAGGCAAACTCCCTGCAAGCTCCGCAAGCCTCAATGTAAATTGCAAGCGGAGCTGCAGTCACAATGAACACCATTGGTTAAAGCTAATCTTGAACTGAGAATTGCGACAATACTCCAAAATTCAGAAATCGAGAACAACTCCGAGTTTCAGCCTCCTCTCCACTTCCCCAGCAATAACTTCCGCCCAGTCATCCTCCCTTTTAATTTTCACACCGAGATACTTCCCCAAGGCATCCACAACGTTTTCATTCCAGAACAAACCGTGCAGGTAAGTCCCCCAGCACATCCCGTCCTCGCTAACACACCCTTCATCCTCAAACAAAGGCCTTGACGTCTCCGTAACACCCTTGTGTATCTCATAACCCCAGACATCCTGCCCGGCAATCCTGTCCAGAATCACTGCATTGCCCCTGACCCTCTTCACAACCTGAACCGTCCTCTTTCTGTAGTTCTCAAATCTCGTTACGGCATCAAGCAGCCCCAACCCCTTCACCCTGACTTTCCCATGCTCCACCCCGTAGTCAATCAGCTCCTTCCCCATAATCTGGTAGCCACCGCATATTCCTATAACCGGAATTTCACCCGCCTTTCTGACAATTTCCTCACCAAGCCTCGACTTCTTCAGCTCCATCAAATCAGCAATGGTGTCCTTCGTTCCCGGAATTATGACTGCTTCACACCCATCCAGTTTTGAGTTCAGATCGAGAAAGCGCGTATAACCCCTTATGAACTCAAAATCCGTGAAGTTTGAAACTCTGGGCAGCCTTACTATCCCCACAGGCCCATCTTTTCCCCACTCATCAATGTTCAGGGAGTCTTCCGAGGGAAAGTTGTAGTCAAGAAAGGGGAGCACTCCAAGAACGGGAATGCCGGTCAACCTTTCAAGCTGCGTTATCCCACTCTGCAGAATGTCCTTTCTACCCCTCAGCCTGTTTATAATGAACCCCTTCACCATTCTTCTGACATCTTCGGGCAAAAGAGAGAAGGTGCCGAAAAGGGATGCAAACACGCCCCCTCTGTCTATATCCCCCACTATGATTATATCGGGCTTGGCAAACCTCGCGATGTGTATGTTCGCCAGATCCTTCTTGTAGAGGTTTATCTCAGCCATTCCACCCGCACCCTCAATAACCACAACATCATACTCCTCAGCGAGGCTCGTGTATGCATCCTCGACAACCTTCTTCAGCCATTCAACCTCTTCATAGTAATTCCTTGAATCCACATCTCCAACAGCCTCACCCATCACAACAAGCTGAGAAGTAAAGTTCCCTTTCGGCTTCAGGAGTATCGGATTCATCCTCTCATCCGGCTCTATCCCGGCAGCAAAAGCCTGATAAGCCTGTGCTATCGCAACCTCCTTACCATTTCTGGTCACGTAGGAGTTGAGACTCATGTTTTGAGCCTTAAAAGGGGCAACATCATAGCCCCTTCTTGCCAAAATTCTGCAGAAGGCGGCAACGATCAGACTCTTTCCGGCACTGCTTGTAGTGCCACCTACCATTAATGAGAGCATCAATAAAAGTTTATTCAAATCAAAAAAACTTTACTAAACCTTGCCCTTGAGCAGCTCGTGCCCTTTCTCAACAACAATTTTTGTGGGGGTTGGCATTTTCATTGCAGCCCTTCTCAGAGCTTCCTTGGCTATCTCAAAGTGCTCTGGCTTAACCCAGACGGACATTATCTTTGTCCCGGGCTTGACTCTCGCAGCTCTGCCAACAGGCTTGCCGAACGCTGCCCTCATACCCTGAGAAATTCTATCAGCTCCAGCACCAACAGCCATCTTGTGCTCTCTCAGAATGTGGTGCGGGAAGATGCGGAGTTTCAGCTTGTAGTTGCTCGCTCCAGCCCTCCTTGATACATACTTGTTCGCTACAACTCTCGCCGCCTCCAGAGCATTCTCCCTGATCTGCACAGCCTCCTTTGCGACAAGTGTGACCATGACGGGGAAGTCAGCGCTCTTGTTACCCATGTCGAACATCCTGACTCTCGTTCCTGGAGCACCATCAATATACTCGGTTCTCGTGTATGGTCTTTCAAGTCTTCTCCACATTCTCGCTGGTTTTCTTGCCATGCTCCCCACCACCTCAGCATGTCAAATAAAGGTTTCGTCACCTCTTGGAAATGGGGACAAACTTCTTCCCCTTCTCCCCAACATACTCCGCTCTGGGTCTTATGAGCCTGTTGTTCTCGTACTGCTCTATGATATGAGCCGTCCACCCGGAAATTCTACCCATCGCAAAGATGTTAACGAATAGGTCGTCTGGAATGCCAAGATTGGCGTAAACGCTAGCAGAATAGAAGTCAACGTTTGGAAGTAACTTCTTGTACTTGTAAGCGGCCTTCGCAATGGACTCGCTGATCTCGAACCACTTCGTCGATCCCTCTGCAGCAAGCCTTCTGGCAAGGTATCTCAGCAACTCGGCCCTTGGGTCAATCACACCTCTGTAAACTCTGTGTCCGAAGCCCATTATTCTCTCTCCAGCCTCCACTTTTCTTCTCACGTACTCATCAGCCCTTCTTGGAGATGCAACCTCTCTGAGCATTTTCATGACTTCCTGCGCTGCTCCACCGTGCAGTGGCCCCATTAATGTTCCTGTGGCGGCAACAACGCATGCATAAATGTCGGCAAGAGTTGAGGCAGCAATTCTTGCTGCAAAGGTTGATGCATTCAGCTCATGTTCGGCATGGAGGATCAAATCCATGTCCAGAGCCCTTTCAGCGGTTTTAGAGGGCTCTTCTCCGTGAAGCATGTACAGAAAGTTTGCAGCGTGGCTGAATTCGAGAGCAGGTGGGATAATATTCCTCCCTGTTCTGATTCTGTGGTAGTAAGCAATAATTGTCGGAAATTTGGCAATCAAATCTTTTGCCTTGTTAAAGGTCTCCTCCCTTGTTTTCACATTTATTTTTTTGTCAAGGCTACCAAGATAGCTCGTTGCCGTTCTCAGTACAACCATCGGATGAGTGTAAGGGGGTAGATGAGTGAGCAGCCCTATTATCTGCGGAGGGAGCTCTCTTCTTTCAGCCAGCTCAATCTTGAAGTCCTGAAGCTCGTATCTTTTGGGCAGTTCTCCGTAAAGCAGAAGGTAAACCACCTCCTCAAAGCACGCCTTTCTCGCAAGGTCGCGGATATCGTAACCTCTGTACTCAAGAACTGCCCTGCCGTTCTCAAGGGCAATCCTCGAAATTGTGGTTTGACATGCAATCACACCTTCTAATCCTTCCTTCATTTCAAACACCTCTTTTTCCGTGAACTTCCAGCACCATTCCCGAAACCACGATTGGCCTCTCGGTGTTTGCAACCTCAATTGCGTTGTCAAGCTTCCACTCCTTCTCGGCATATATCGTGAGAAGGGGGTCACCAGCTTTTACAACCTCACCTCTCTTCTTGTGCACATAAACTCCCGCTCCCTTGTCCTTGGGAGCGCCTGCTGTTCTTGCTATTTTCACTATGCTTTTATTGTTTACCGAAACCACCGCACCCTCAACGGAGGATGTGAGAGTGTAGGTTTTGTCTCCAACAGCAATATCCTCAGCCTTAATGTTTTCATCTCCCCCCTGGGCGGCAACAATCTCTCTGAACTTCTCAAGTGTCTTACCGCTCTCGAATATCTTTCTCGCATGCTGGTAGCCGTTGGCAGCAATTCCGGTCATCTCAAAGAGGATTCCCGCTATACCGAGGGACTTTTCAACCAGACTTGAGGGGCCATGTCTGTCCTCCATTGTTTTAAGGGCTTCCTTGGCCTCGATTGCAGGCCCTATCGCTCTTCCGATCGGCTGACCTCCGTAGGTGATGGCCGTCATGACATTCAAACCAAGTCTCCTGCCAAGCTCTATGAAGTCGTTCGATAATGACCTGCCCACATCCATTTTCTCTATCTTCGCCCCCTCTCCAACAGGAATGTCGATGACTACGTGCTTTGCCCCCACCGAGCCTTTTTTGGCCATGACGCTGGCAAGAAGCTGGGGTCGGGGGTCGATGGAAAGCGGATGCTCAACTCTGATTATCTTGTCATCCGCTGGAGCGATGTTCGTTGCTCCGCCCCAGGCTATAACTCCACCAACTTTCTCTGTAATTTCCTTTATCTCATCAACGCTCAGGTTCACGTTCGCCAGAACTTCCATTGTGTCAGCAGTTCCACTGGCCGAGGTTATTGCTCTGCTTGCTGTTTTGGGAATCAGAAGCCCCGCTGCCGCAACTGTAGGAACGATGAGCAGAGATATCTTGTTGCCCGGCACACCCCCAATGCTGTGCTTGTCCACAACTGTCCCTCTGTCAAACTCTATCCTCTCGCCGGTTTCAATCATAGCCCTTGTCAACCACTCTATTTCGTCAAAGTCCATTCCGCGAAGCATCGAAGAAATGACAAATGCCGTCAGCTCCACCTCGCTCAGAGCGTTGTTAGTGATGTCTTCAACAATTTTCCTGATTTCGTCCTGATTTAGCTTTTCACCGCGCGTCTTTTTCTTAATCAGTTCAACGCTTTTCGGTTTTGGCGATGGATAAACATCAACTTCAACACCATCCGATATTCCGAGTTCTCTCGAAGCGAGGTCGGTTAATCCAACAAACCCTCTCTCAACGATTTCTCTCGTTATCTGAACAGTCGCAACGACTCCTGTCCTGCCAAACCTTACCCTCACCCTGTCTCCCTCTCTGACTCCCAGCTCGCTTGCATCCTCTTCATTCAGAATTACCGCATACCTCCCCGACTTGAACGGAACCCTTACAGCTTTGAAAATCATGACCACCACCTTCCCATCGTGTACCTCTCGATAATCACACCAGATATCTCGAAAGCCTGTTTGGTGTTCGCAACCTCAATCGCGTTGTCAAGCTTCCACTCCTTCTCGGCATATATCGTGAGAAGGGGGTCACCAGCTTTTACAACCTCACCTCTCTTCTTGTGCACATAAACTCCCGCTCCCTTGTCCTTGGGAGCGCCTGCTGTTCTTGCTATTTTCACTATGCTTTTATTGTTTACCGAAACCACCGCACCCTCAACGGAGGATGTGAGAGTGTAGGTTTTGTCTCCAACAGCAATATCCTCAGCCTTAATGTTTTCATCTCCCCCCTGGGCGGCAACAATCTCTCTGAACTTCTCAAGTGTCTTACCGCTCTCGAATATCTTTCTCGCATGCTGGTAGCCGTTGGCAGCAATTCCGGTCATCTCAAAGAGGATTCCCGCTATGCCCAGAGCCTTTTCAAGCAGGTCTCCTTCATGCTTCTTTTCCATAACTTCCAGAACCTCCTTAGCTTCAAGTGCTGGCCCTATTGCCCTCCCAAGTGGTTGAGAGCCGTCAGTCAACGCAGTCGCAACCTTCAGACCAAGATTTCTGCCAATCTCCATCATGGAGTTTGCAAAACTCCTTCCAACATCCACGTTCTCGATTTTGGCCTTACTCCCAACCGGGATGTCGATAGCAACAAACTTTGCCCCGCAACCCAGCTTTTTGGATAACACACTCGCCATGAGGTGAGGCTTGGGACTGAGTTCGAGCTGATATTCAACCCTTATTATTTTTTCATCCGCCGGAGCTATTCCGGTAGCGGCGTTCCAGGCTATAACCCCTCCAACCTCCTCAGTAATCTCCTTTATCTCATCAACGCTCAGGTTCACGTTCGCCAGAACTTCCATTGTGTCAGCAGTTCCACTGGCCGAGGTTATTGCTCTGCTTGCTGTTTTGGGAATCAGAAGCCCCGCTGCCGCAACTGTTGGGACGGCAATTAACGAGAACCTGTTCCCTGGCAACCCTCCAACGCTGTGCATGTCCACAACAGTTCCCCTTTCGAAAACGATTTTCTTGCCTACTTCAACCATCGCCTCAATCATCCATTGAATCTCATCGTTCAGCATTCCCACAATCTCGTTGGCGAGGATGAAAGCTGAAATTTCGATGTCTGAAAGTATGTCCGAAGATATGCTACTTATTATGTCCTTTATCTCCTCTCTTTCGTATTTGGCCCCATCAAGCTTCTTTCTTATGTATTCAACGGATTTTGGTCTTGCGAATGGGACTATTTCAACAAGACATTCCTCTGTAAGGCTGCACGCTTCAGCGGTGAAGCTGCAAACCCCAGCCTCTCCACTGCCGATAAACTCCTGAGATACTTCAACCTCAGCCACGAATGACTTGCCATCGTAACTAACCTTCACCCTGTCTCCGGGAAGTAATCCAAGCTCAGCCGCATCATCCTGACTGAGGACTACAGCTATCCTTTCCGTCCTTAGAGGTAAGGTCTTAATCCTGAACTTCATTGAAGTTAAAATCTCTGAAAGAATATTAACTTTTTCTCGTTATCGTGAAGAAATTACAAATAATGCTGTTTATATTTAAAAATCCTCACCTGAAAAGGTTTTAAAGCTGACGACAATTTAACATTATGAACATACTTGAAGTGGCGGAAAATCTCTACTTGATAGACCTTCCACAAAAAAAGGAGGGTTTCAGGAGGTTTATAAGCTCCTGGGTAATAAAAAGTGGTGATGAGGCCGTTTTGGTTGATGTGGGGCCATCGTCAACCATTCCAAGGCTCCTAGAATCTTTAAAATATTTGGGAATAAAGAAGGTTCCGTATATTCTTCTCACCCACATCCACCTTGACCATGCAGGCGGGATATCCGACATTCTTGAGAACTTTCCAGATGCAAAGGTTGTGGTTCACGAGAAAGGTAAAAGGCACCTCGTTAACACTGAAAAGCTCTGGGAAGCTTCAAAGGTCGCCTTGGGTGATATTGCAGAAGTTTACGGACCACCAAAGCCGATAAGTGCCGACGCGATATGGGACGGGGAGATTGAATTTGCAGGAGAGAGTATAGAAGTTATCGATGCTCCGGGCCATGCTCCTCACCACCAGTGCTACGTCTTCAGGGAATTTCTGTTCATTGGAGAGGCTGCGGGAGTTCACATGCCCCTCAAAAACGACTACTACCTCCGCCCCGCCACACCCAAGAGGTTTATACTCGAAGTTGCGCAGTCCACTCTTGACAGACTTGAAAAACTTGGCAGTCTGAGAGTCTGCTTCGCCCACTTCGGCTTCAAGAGAGACAGCGTGGAGATAATACAAAAAGCGAGAAAGCAGCTGGGAATCTGGTTCGACACTGTTTACGACATTGCATGCAGGAGGGACTTCGAGGATGAGGATGAAATAGTAAAGCTGGCCAAGGAGGAGCTGCTTGAGAAAGACAGGAGGTTTGCCCGCTACCATCTCCTTGATGAGGATATCCAGAAAAGGGAGGATTTCTTCATCGAGAACTCTCTGAGAGGAATAGTCGATTATGTCTACACAAACTACTGCCAGCCCTAAGTTTAAATACCCCCAACAAAACAACTTGAAGTATTGTGGAGGCAAGGGACTGGCTGGCAATAATCGCCCGACTCAGGAGGGAATTTCTCAAAGTCGCTTTAATAGTCATAGTGGTCAGCTCCATTTTCTTCACATTCGGTGCAAACGTAGTCATCGGAAAAATTATTGGAGACCTATTCCCTGGCGAGGCGGTTATCGAGAACAGGGAGAAAATACTGGCGATTGCAGAGGAGCTGAGGAAGATAGCCTCAGATCTGGAGAGCTACGCCTTACACCCATCAGAAACGAACCAGAGCCTTGCATTAGCAGCATCAAAAAGTCTTGTGAGGATAGCCATGCAGCTCTCAACATCCCCAGTTCTCCTCACACCGCTGGAGGGATTGCTGCTATACCTTAAAATCTCTCTCGCGGTTGGAATTGCTGCCGCTCTGCCTTACATCTTCCACCTCGTTCTTACGACGCTTAAGGACAGGGGAGTTGTGAATTTCAGTTTGAGAAGAACAACAGCATTCAAGTACGGAATTGTTGCAGTCTTGCTTTTCATTCTCGGGGTAATCTACGGTTACAACATGATGAAGTTCTTCATACGCTTCCTCTACACGATGGCAGTTTCGCAGGGAGCGATACCGCTTTACAGCCTATCAGAGTTTGTGAACTTTGTTGCCTTGATGCTGGTTCTCTTCGGGATGGTTTTCGAGCTCCCCCTCATCATGTTCTTCCTCGTTAGAAACAACATCGTAAGCTACGAGACGCTTTCATACTACAGAAGGCACATTTACGTTGCATTTTTCGTCATCGGAGCGATCACCACTCCTCCCGACGTCTTCACACAGCTAATGGTCGCGGTGCCGATGGTGGCCTTTTTCGAGATTAGTCTCCTCTTTGTCAGAATTTTTGCCAGATGAATTATAGCATTTTCAAGGCATCCTCCAGCTTCATTCCTTTTTTCAACCCAAGCTCTTCAGTCTTTGAAGTAATTTCTGCAATTTCTGCATCAAGCATTTCCTGAAAGCTTCTGACTCCTTTTACAATGCACGCAGCATTGCCCATTTTCTCCATAACCTCAGCACTGATGTAACCACAGCCAACAACAAGCTTTTCATGAAGTAAAAGCAGCAAAGGGGCGTTCGGAAGCTCTACCCTCAGACCAAGCAGCGATTTTCCATCAACATTGACTATATCCACCTCAATCATACGTTAAGTTATGGAAGCACACTTAAAAACTGATGCCAAGTTATTTTGTGAAGTGTACCGAGTGCAAGGGGAAACTGCTGTGCGGAAGGAGCAAATGCCCCCTGCTTGAAAAGTACAGGTTTCTGAAAGATGTTAAGATAGACAGCAGAATTCTCGACCCCACCCCACCATCAATTTTCGTTGGCAGGATTGGTTATCCAAAGGTTTACGTTGGCCCACTCGTTTCCCTAAACGCCGACCCTGTTTACGCAGACTCGCCATGGTTGTGGAAGAGTGTGGAGGAGGTTATCAAACTTAGAACCTCTCTGCTCAGAGTTTCGAGGAGGTTCAGAATTGAAGACGTCAGAGAGGAGAAAAGGGAAATTGTGGAACTTCAGGAGATGACGGCAGCAATAAAGCCAGTGGATGTTGAGGCGGAAATTGAGAAGGTGAACAGAAAGGCAGAGTTCGATGACGTGATGCAGCCAATGGGTTACTCAGCAATTGCAGAATCCATCAGGCTTGCTGAAAATCCAGAAATCCCCGATAAGGTGGAGAAAGTATACTACGACGACATGAAAGCCTTTGATGGGCTTAAATACCTCTACAACCACGGATTCTCAACCTATTACCTTCAGAAAATTTTCTCAGCCGGAATTCTCGGAGAAAAGCAAAACAGAAAGCTTGTCCCAACAAGATGGAGTATCACTGCAGTCCACAGCATTCTCGGCGAGGCCATAAAGAGGGAGATTGCGGACTTCAAAGTAATTGAAAACACACTTCTCTTCCACTACGAGCATTTCGGCAACCATTTTGAAATAATCCTGTCTCCTGAGAGGTACTTCTTCCAGCTTATCGAAATCTGGCAGAGAAAATCGTTCTGGAGCCCCAAAGAGGACTGGATTGGTGTTGACAGCGAGGACGTAAGGCCTAAAAAGGAGTACTCAAATCTGAGCGGTGGCTACTATGCTGCACGCCTTCCAGTACTTGAGTATCTGAGAAAAATTAGGAGGCAGGCTTCGGTTCTTGTTGTGAGGGAAATAAAGCCCTCATACTACGCCCCTCTCGGCGTGTGGGTTGTTGAGGAGGGTGTGAGGAAAGCCCTCAAAGAAAAGCCGGAATCGTTCGACAGTTTTGAGGAGGCAATAGCCACTGCTTCACGGAGAGTGGAAAACGTAAAGTGGAAGGAACTGATTACAAGGCAGACCTCCCTTTCGTCATTTTTCGGGTTTTGAGATAGGAGGAGTTTGGTATATCTTATCTAATTAAACCTTTCTTTAAACTACCCCCTCGGCAATCCCAGAAGCGATTTCACCATGTTCTCTCTCGCCCACTCCTTCTCGCTGACAAACTCCATCAGTATTGCCTTCTGAGATGGCTTGGGAAAGCATGCAGCCACTATCTCGTCAATGCTCTTCCCCTCAGCATAAAGCTTCTCGGCCTTCTCTTTGAGCCCTTTAAGGTAGTTCAGGTACTCAACCACCTCATCTCTGCTCGCCACACCGACACCCGTGTAGGCGTAGCTGAAATCGTATTTCAGGACTTTTTCGGTTGACTCTATCGTCTTAAGCAAGTCCTCTTCCCGCATGCAGACCATCTGGGAGGTGTTGATAACGAGGTCTCCGCAGAAGAGCTTGTCATCGACAAGGTAGCTGACATGGTCGAAGCTGTGGCCAGGGGTTTTTATCATCCTCACTTCAACACCATCAAACTTCATTACCTCTCTCGCTACCTTAACTCCCTCTATCCTTTCCGGCTGCCCCCAGCCAATCTTCCTGTACTCTGGTATGTCCGGAGGGTTCCTCAAAATTTCGATTGACTCTTCAGGGACGTAGATGTCAGTTATCTCCTTGAAGAGGTTTACAGCCCCAACGTGGTCTTCATGGTAGTGCGTTATAAGCACTGCCTTGATTTCTCTCCCTTTGAAGTGCTCAAAAACCTCTCTTGCCGTGTTGGGACAGCCGGCATCAAAAAGTAGGCTGCGGTAGTAGTAAAGGTAAACCCAGTGTAAAACTCTTCCCTGCACCTCTGTACCAACTTTAACAGCCTCAACGTCTCCATGCATCTCAGAAATTAGCATGCTCATTCATTAGCTGAGTCTTATTTCAAGTTTTTCAAAATTGTCGAATTGATTAGGTTTAAATGTGACTGATTAAAAGTAATTTTTTATCATTATTTATATATGCTCAGACAACATTTTACTAATTTTGCGGTAGTGTGGATGGAGATTGCATTTAAGGCTGCGAAATAGTTTGGAAGCACAAAATAGTGAGTTAGCCTTATTACACTCCGAAATAATTTCCTCAAACATTTCTAAATTATGCAAAATCTAAAATCTTTAAATTCGTAGATTCAGAAAAGCTTATAAATGTAATGATGTAAAATGGTAAATGGTGATATAGATGAAAATAAAGAGTGTGAAATTAAAGAGTATAGTAATTGTAGCGCTGCTAGCCGTAGGTTTGATGATTGCAGGTTGCCAGCAGCCAGAACAACCGGCAACAACCCCCGGTGAAACCCCAACTGAGGAGTTCGCAGGTACCATCTACATCGGCTACAGCGGACCTCTTAGTGGCGGCGCGGCTCTCTACGGGCAGAACAACCTTCAGGGAATTCAGTATGCTGTTGAAGACATAAACGAACATGGTGGTGTCGAAATAGCAGGAAAGAAGTACAAACTTGAAGTCGTTTCAGCAGATGACAAATACAGCCCGGCTTTAACGATTCCAAACGCGGAGAAAATGCTTGAAATGTACAATACACCGGTTATTTTCTGTCCACACAGCGGTGGAGTCCTTGCACTGGAGAAAATAAACGAGGAGAGAGGCTTTATAATTGGTGCCTACACCTCAAGTCCCGCAATACTGCAGGGTGGAAACAAGCACATTTTCCAAATTCCGCCCAACTTCGAGCTTGTTTACGTGCCTTTCCTTTCAAACGTATTCCTTGAGAAGGGTATAAAGAGGGCAGCAACGATGGAGGGAACGCACGAATACGGCGTTCTCTGGGGTGAGAAATTCAAGGAATACTGGACGTCCAAGGGAGGAGAAATCGTTGCAGAGGCTCCAGTAAATTACTATACAGAGACGGACTTTACAACACACCTCCAGAAAGTACTTGCTGCAGATCCCGAAGTGATTCTCGTGGTTGGCCCATCTGAACCCATCGCCAACCTGATAAAGACTGCAAGAGACATGGGTTATGAGGGTGGCTTTTTGGTGGCAGAACAGGCCAAGATTGAGGAGATCATGCACTTCCTCGGAATAGAGTACGATTTCGCGACAAAGACGGTCAAGAAGGGAGACCTTTCACTCCTAGATAAAACTGCAGGAACTTCAGCGCCGGAGGCTCTGGTGAAGCTTCCTGAGGTCA
>NZ_JACDNT010000002.1 GCF_017656475.1 Archaeoglobus sp. | reverse complement strand
ACCTTGTCACTTTCAGGCGTATAACAATTCTGACCATATATTGAGAAAATATTGCTACTTTTATATTCTCAAAACATGGTCAGAAAGCTTATATTCCTTTAAAATCAAATAAAACCATGAAATTGAAGCTTGCTGCGGTGGTAGTGGCAGTACTCTTCCTCTCATCCCCGGTCTTCGCAAAATCTGGGGAAACTGGAATAAAAACCGTATATGACTCTGTAAAAAAAGGAGAAGTTGATTGGTTCAGCAAGTATATTTCATCCCAAACGTTCGACGTTTATCTGATATGGAATGAACCATCCAACAGTCTAACCTTAACGCTTTACTCTCCAAACGGTGACATATATGGCCCTTTTAGGGATTCGAGTGATGGTGTGGTTGATGGTAAAATAGTGCTTACAGTGGAGGACGCTGAGCGGGGAGTTTAGTACTTCAAAGTGTATGGCGAGAGAGTGAGCGGGGTGCAGTATTACACTCTAACCGTGTTATGAGGGCTAAATTCTCGGTTTTACTCCTGCTCGATTTTTTACCGGTTTTCCTGATTTTAATTTCAACTTCTGAGGCTGCCACGGTAAAGCCTGCAAACATCAGTGATGGAGAGCTGATGGAGAGGGTTAAAAACGACCCTGCAGATGAGATCAAAGTTTCTTTTTGGGATTTACCCCTGTGGATAAAAATGCACCACATCCTGACTTTGGTTGCAGGCTTTATTGCTATCTGGAAACTCCTACCGTTTTTCATCGGAAAAATTAAGGTCGGGCTAAAGAACAGAAGCAGAAAAAAGGTTCTTGAGTTTATAACCAGAAATCCCGGAGTAAGCCTGAAGGATTTGGATGTGCACTTTAAGATTAGCAGAAGTACACTCAGATATCATGTTGATGTTCTTGAAAGAGAAGGAAAGATAATAACTATAAAAGCGGGAAAGGAGAGGCTCGCTTTCCCGGTTGAATACTTTATTTTTAATGGGAGAGATGTTGACAAAGCAATAGTTCTGAGGTCTGATGCAAGAAAAAGGATTCTTGATGTGTTGAGTAAAAATGGAGATATGACGCTTGGAGAGCTGGCAAGAACCCTCGAAATGAACTACAAGACTTTACACTACCACGTGAATATTTTGCAGAAGGTAGGTTTTGTAGACTTCGACGGCCGGAATGTTAAGGTTAGGCTCTGAAGTCTTTATCCTACCTCTTTCATCATTTCCACAATAAGCCCGGCCATCTCTCTGTCAAACTCTCTAATGAGTTTTTCCAGTTTCCCTTTATCCGGTTCTGACTCGTCCATCTCTCGGAGAAGAGTGTTCAAACTTAGAACGGCCCCTTCAAACCCATCAGATATGATCTTCCCTAGCTGCGCTCTTGACCTCATCAATCTCTCAATTTCAAAGTAGAACGGAGTTACTAAGAAGCAGAGTTTCTTAACGTCCTCAAGCATGCCGTATAAATCCGCCAGAGCCTCCCCACCACTTGAGCCAAGACCGGCTGTGAGTACGACGCATTCATAATTGGAGAGCTCCTGTGCAAGAACCTCAATCTCCTCGTAACCGAAATAATTCGCGTTTTTCAACGTTTTCCTTTCATTGACGTTGTAAGCGTCGTAGTCGGAGTCTATTTTGAGCATCTCCCTCATTATACTTGTCCCTGCACCTCCCAGAGACACCACCGCAATTTTTGCCATTCAAATTCTTATTTCTCAAAAAATTTAAGGCTTTTCATCCCTTGGCTGAGATGTATATGCTGTAGCTGCCTGCAGGGGCGTTATCATCGACATCAATGTGCACGTTAATCACAGTCTCTGACGGATTTTCTGATGTACCGGCAGCTAATTTGAGCTTGTTTGAACTTGATATGCTATTTCCGCTTTGAGTATGGAATGAAACGTCGATGGCATCCTTGTCAGGACCCTCAACTACCTCTTCGAAGTATATCTCAGCCTCTCCACCTGAGTTTTTCACCCTGATCTCCTTCACGTAGTGTGATCCCTTTGCGACATCTATGCTGAAGCTTGAAGGAGATACAGAAATCTCACCTTCGACCACATCCACGTTACCTTTCACTGAGAAGTAGATCGCTGAAGCTGAAGCCCCTCCCAAGACAAGCAGTATTAGAATTATGGTGTGCCATCTCAGCTTCATGATTTTGAGTAGCATTGTTACTATTTAATTTTTGCTTCTTGATAAAGATTCTCACTCTAATCATCATCAACTTAACTTAAAACTTATATTAGTAAACGCACATCATATAGCATGAAAATAACACTGATGGTATTATTGATTATAATCACTCTTGCGCCAGTTACAGTAGCAGAGGACTTTTCAATGGATTCCGAGCAACTTGCTGTCGTTCTCCTTAAAAACACGATTTCCAACCTTGAAATGAGCAACAAATTCATGGCCATTCTTGATAATTCCGGAAGTGACGCAGTTTACCAGAACCTCTGGGGAGTGATTTACGGAACACTGACGGTTATGGCTGTAAACAACGAAGTTACCACCGCCATTCTCGACGAAGTTTCAAATTCGCAGGAGTTATCTTCAAAGGTTGGTAATGCAATCAATACGCTTGGAGAAAACAGCACCGTTGTTTTCGGGGATGTGAACGGGACTCAAGGATTGTCTCTGGTTCTGAGAAAGGAGGCCGAGGTTCTGCAGAATGGAAGCTACCCTTATTCGGACGATGAGACTATATCCCAAGCGTACGCCAGAGTAGTGGCAGACTTCACTTCTGAGAGCGTGGACTTCATAGTTAAGCTTTTCAGCAAAATCGATGAGGCTTTTGTTTGACTTTAGTCTTTTTTCTTCCTGATTTTCGAGTTAGATTTTCGTTATGGTTCGTTACGGTTTGTTGGGAAATAATTGGAAACTGCAGAAAAACTAAATTATCACGAAAATTATTTATACTTACTTCCTAAACTTTATAAGGTTGGAGGGGATCGCAAGTTTTCTGGTTTGCTTTTCCTTTCGACCGCCAACATTGAGGAGTTGATAGTATGGTAAACTCTAGACCACTGATTATTGTTATTCTACTCCTTAACCTTACTATTGAGATTACTGGGATTTGTCAGGCGGGCGTTTTACACGTTCCGGGGGATAACGCAACAATACAGGATGCAATAAATGCCTCAAGAAACGGGGACACGATAATAGTGAGAGATGGAATTTACAGCGTGTATCTCAACATCACAAAAAGCCTAACTTTGAGATCAGAAAACGGCACAGCAAACTGCATCCTCGAGGCAAGCACTAACGATGACATCATCGAGGTGCATGCAGGATTATGTAAACATAACCGGATTTACACTAAGGAACGGGCAGGATGACGGAATTGATGTTGAACCTTACAATTCTGATTCATCAGACCATGTAAACATTTCCGGAAACGTTCTCTACAACCTTTACGGCGGTATACAGATTGAAGACTCAAACTATGTGGTAATATTGGACAACAACATCTCTGAAGTAACGGAAGGAATATACGTCTACGGTTCATCAAATTATAACCTGATTGTAAACAATACGATTTCAGACTCCGATTACGGTATCAACATTCCCGCTGGAAGTGATAGCAGGATATACCTCAACAGATTCATCAACAACAGCCAGAATGCGAGGGACTGCGGAAACAACCACTGGAACTCAACAGAGATGCGACATTACACCTATCAGGGGAGTTCTTTCACGAACTACACGGGCAACTACTGGGATGATTATGCGGGAATTGATGCAAACGGAGACGGAATAGGTGATACATCATACAACATCTCGGATGAGTTCTGCGGTAAAGGAGGAGATGGCGGAGGGTCTGCAAGCTCTCAGTCAAAAGATTATTATCCGATGCTCTTCGAAACCTTAGCCCCACCACAAATCTCGAACATTCAGGAAACCAGTATAACAAATACAAGCATAACAATAAGCTGGCAGACGAATGTCGTAGCCAATAACCGCATCCTCTACAGCACAAATTCGGATTTGTCATCTCCAGCATGGTCTGAGTGGGATTACAACACTGCAAACCCTTCAATAACCCTTTCCGGATTGCTGGCTAACACAACTTACTACTACTCTGTTTATTCTTACAGAACCGATGACTCAAGCATTTACTCGAACAGCTCTATCAAAGATTTCAAAACCATAAGAGACCCGAAAACCTGGGTTGTGGATGACGATAGGACAGAATGTCCGTCAGCAGAGTTCACGAATATTCAGGATGCGGTGAACGCTTCAATTGATGGAGACACAGTAATTGTTTGCAACGGAACCTATGCTGGAAATATTACGGTTGATAAAAGCCTGAACCTAACAGGAACTGGTGAACCGTTAATAGATGCTTTTGATGTGGGAGCTGGGTTTGTTTTAAGTTCAGACAATAACATTATTCAGGGTTTTACGATTGATAAAGCAGGACTGTATAACCTTGGTGTTCCGCAGTCAGATTACAACTACGGAGTCTACATGCTCCCTTCGTCGGATGGGAATGTAATTAGAAGCAACAACATCACTAACGGAGGCGGAGTCTATATTTCTTCAAACAGTAATAATATAACTCAGAATTATTTCGAAAACAGTAATGTTGTGGTTGAGAATACATGGGTTAATAAAGGCAGGTATAACACAATCACCAACAACGATTTTCGATCCTCGGATCCTGACTTCCAGAACCCGATCATATGGGTTAAAAACAAAATTTCATCCGACATTATGGCTTACAACAGAATAGAAAGCAACAACATTAACCGAACAACTTCTCTGTCCGGTCTTGCAGCTATTTCCATCGATGTCCACATGGATAAAAGTACGATCACAGGGAACACTATTAAGAGTAATTTTGCAATAAAAGTTGATTCTGATGGTAATCGAATTGCAAACAACATCTTGAGAGGTTTGGAAGGGTTAATCGCAGGAACGGATATTGGGATAGACCTATACTACGCCAGGAACTGCATAGTGGATAACAATACAATCGAGTTTTACAATTATGGTGTTCGCCTAATACCCTCTGAAACTCCATACCTCAGCTCTCCAACAAATCTGACAATGGTCAACAATCACCTTTCAAATAACAACTATCATTTTTACTTCTATTTGCCACCCAGTTCTGACACTCTTTCTCCAACCTTCAATTCCTTCGATAACGATATCACCTCCAATAAAATTGTTGACGGAGGAGAGGAGAAAAGAATCTATTATTTGAAAAACCAGTCTGATACAATTTTCAATTACCCCGATGCATCATTTTTCGCATGCATAAACTGCAATAACATAACTGTTCGAGGTATCACCCCAGAAGACAACTCGCATGGAATACTTCTTTTCAACACCACAAATTCCCGAATAGAGAATGTAATCTCAAACGATAATGCAATTGCGGGAATTGCCGTTTACAGTTCCAGCAACATTACAGTCCAGGATTCTTATTTCTACAACAATGGAGAAGAAGGAACCGATGGTGTTGGAATTTACTTACAGATTACGGAAGATTCATCAATAGCTTCCACAGAGGTTGAAACAAACTGGTGTGAAGGACTCAAGCTTGATCTATCGAACAACAATACCGTTCAGAGTTCTAATTTCACCAACAACGGACCCGCTTACTACATTCCACCTGTAGACGAAAAGTGCGGAGCAGGAAAGGGAGTCAGCTTTTATAAATCGAACAATAATACTGTAAAAGATTCCTATGTGCTTGCCACAGTAATACCTCAACAGGGAAGCTGGAGGGGTGGGCAGAAATATGGTATCTCTCTTTATTATTCATCGAGCAGTAACAGGATCTTCAATAACTACTTCAACAACACTGTAAATGCCTACGACTCGGGTTTTAATTCTTGGAACGTAACAAAAACACCTGGTGAAAGCATAATAGGCACGCCTTACCTTGGAGGAAACTATTGGCACGATTATGCGGGAATTGACGCATTCGGAGGAGATGGGTTGGGTGACACGCTTATTCCCTATAATTCAAGTAGTAACATAACGAATGGCGGAGATTACCATCCATTAACATCGGTTGTGCAGGATGAGACACCTCCCATCATTTTCGTTGTTTCTCCTGCTGAAGGCAGGACTTATTCTGCAAGTTATGTCTATCTGGAGGTCTATTCTCCCAACCCAGATGCATACAGGTGGTGGTATAGTCTGAATTCTGGAGCGAATGTTTCCTTCACACCAAACACAACCATTAGTGGATTGACCAATGGAGATTACAGTTTGACGGTCTATGTGAACGATACCGCTGGCAACATCAATTCGACAACCGTGAACTTCACAGTTAGCATAACCACAGGAGGGGGTGGTGGAGGTGGAAGAGGTGTTGCTGTAACCCCACTCGAAGAGGTGACACAGCCAGACTTCGAGATTACAATTTTAAGCCCTGAGAAGAAGCAGTACGTAGAGAGAGATTTACTTCTTTCATTCACTTCCCCCGTTCCTTTGAAAAGGGCGTCGGTAGTTGTAGATGGTGGTAATGCCAAATCATTGAACATCTTAGCCTACGCAACATCAGGCTCAACGGAGGTACACCGCTTACATCTTGGAAAACACAAGATCATCGTTAACGGAGAAGATTACTACGGCAGAAAAGGAAGAGGGGAGATTGAATTTGAGATTATACCCTTAGCTTTGGGCGAGATCAACGTTACTGGCACAGAAACAACTCCCCGCTTCGTTGATGATGTCGCATTCTCTTTTTACGGAAGAAACGCCGACTATACTCTCGAATTCGAAGCTAAAGGAGAAGCAAGGATCGAGGTTTACACAAACGAATTTTACGGAAGTGGTATTCAACCATACAACGACCTTTCCGGTGGTTTGATTCACTCATTTAACCCCACGTTATCATACCAGAAGTATGAGATTTCAATCTCCGCAGACAATATCACTGCAGATGCTGAAAATCTGGTTTCATTCATCACTGAAAATGCAGGAGATGGAGAGAAAAGCTGGGAGATAAAGAATGTAACTTTAATCCCTTCCACACGTTTCAGCTTCCCGCAGATAGATGTTTTTGTATCTTATAAATCAATTTCCAAGGATGAAAAACTGACTCCATTCATCAGAATTGATGGAATTGTAAATTCTTCAGATTATTCTGCGTTCCTGTATTTAATTATCCCTGATGGCAAAAAGCTGTATTATCCGGAGTGGAATGAGGAAGAGAAAGCTTTAGACTCTTATTATCTGAGAACAAATTATTACGGTAGAATTCCTTCTGAGTTTAGCTTTGATGGGCAGAAGGCAGGAACATACATCCTTGCTGCGAAGATCGTCTCAGGTGACTCGATTCTTTCGTTATCTACGGACAGGCTTTATTACAGCAACGAAACTTCCGTGAAGCTATACATTAACAGAGAAGTGTTCAGCGAAGGGCAAGTGGTGGTGGTAGAGCAGGCCGTAACAGGTGAGGGCAATGCTTCGCTTTTAATTTCAATGGAAACTCCTGACGGGGAGCTAATCTACCTCCCGATGCTTTCCGAGAAACCAGAGGTCACAGAATACACGCCAATAAAATCAGACTACTTCACAGCTTTCAGTGAGACTGTAACAGGTTGGAGAGAGGGAGATTACATACTGAGGAGCAACCTTTTCAACGAATCCGGAGCGTTAATCGCTGAGGATATTCAGATCTTTGAGGTTTGCAAAGGAGCGTCAACACTGGAAGGCAAGTATTTCAGGAAAACGTCTGAAAATGATGTATCCTCATTTCTGTTGAGCAGAATAAGACTGATCGATTACTACAGTCTCCAGACTGAGGAGTTTGAGTTTGAAGGAGACCACTATGGTTATTCACTAGAAACAGTCCCCGGAAGATACTATCTTGCTGGATTTGCAATCTCAGAAGATGGGATAATGTATTCTATACCTCTGACGGAAGTCAATCTGGGATGCGGGCAAAATGAAATCAGAAATGTAATTCTCGACTCTCTCGGAAGTCTGAATGAAGAATTTGTAGAATCACTAGAGCTTAAAAGTCCGAAACTTCCGGCTTACGTTTACGGCAATGAGTTCCACTATGGAAATGAGGTGCTTTTCAGTGATAATTCGGATTTATGCTCAAAGCCAAAAGTGCTTGTTACAGTTGGACCTCCATGGAATGGATCAGAGACCGCAATTCTAACTGATTATCTCGCAACACTGATATCAAAAACCTCACCGGGCACTGATGTAATAACATACGGGGATGTTAGCTCTCTGCTCAAGTATCAGGAAGACAAAATGCTGGTTGGGGGAGAAGCGGATTATTCAAAGGTTGCTGGAATGATAAAAGACGTTCAGTACATTTTGAGGTTCTCCTATGCTTATTTCGGTGACACTCTGCTAATGAGTGCTAACCTGCTGGATTTTGACCTTGTTCAGGTATTCTACAGCACTTCGACAAGAGGTGGTAAGGTTCTGGAGACAGCAGATGAAATAACGAGAAGTATGGGTGACATCTCGAAAGTAATCGAAAATTATGAAATTGCCAGTCCAGTGCCTCCAAGAGACCCGATGCTTTTCGTAACCATCACACCTGAATCCCTCACATTTGAAGAAGGAAAAGATAGAGCAGAAATCAAAGTGGAAGTTAAAGATTGCCGTGGAAATCCTGTGAAGGGGGCGAGGGTTTACTTTGAAGAAGTGACTGACAGAGGTTTTGTCAAAGCAGATGGTGAAGAATGGATCTCAAGCCTTAGCTCAAATTACGTTTACTCCGTAACTGACAGCAGCGGAATCGCAAAAGCAGAATACGTCCTTGACCAGTCGAAGGGTGTAAAAAAAGGGTGTTGACAAAATCGATATTTTCACAAAAGCGAGAGGTAGAAAGCTGAAACACAACCTTGCTATAATAAAAATAGCCGGAATAGATATTGAAATAAGGGCAGAAAAAGAAGTAATCTCACCTAAGCAGGAAACGGAACTTTATATCTCTCTCTACAAAGAGGAGCTTGATGGTAGCAGAAAACCTCTTGCTGGCAGGACAATTTTGATTGAAAAGTACGGTCTGCTTGATGGCAAGATTGTGGTTGCAGGAGCAACCGATTCCTACGGGAATCCGGTGACGGATGAGATTGGAAATGCTGTAATCAGGTACATTGCAGGTAATAAAGAGGGAATTGTTAAGATTCCAGCAGTTTATCAGGGAGCAGGTTACACATGGGCTCCGAGGGATGAGGCTTTTATCAAAGTTAAGAAAGAGGAATTTGTCTTCAAGTCGGTGTTAGCGAGAATTCTCGAAATAACCTTTGGATTTATCTACTGTAGGGATATACTATCTGGGTGAGGATGGATGGAATAAGCTATCCGACTCGACTTTTGATGGAGAAATCATAAGGACGAATTTCACAACAACTCATAACGGAATTTACGTTTTTGCAGGGGAAAAGCTGGAAAAGCCGCATGGAACTCCAGCTGAGCAGCCAAAGTGGATTCCGGGTTTCGAATCTATAATAGCGGCAATAGGAATACTGCTCGCGATAATTCTCAGAGGGAGAATAGGTGGTAAATGATGTAACTTTTTTGCAATCAATTTTTTGTCTATTTTTTATTAAGTTCTATGTAAAATTATAGATTACCAATCTTTGCCGCAAGCCTCGCAAGCACTTCCTTCCTCTTCGCCTGAATGAACTTTATAGACCCAACCACGAGGTGTCCACCACCATCCACACCGGCAACAATCTCTTCTCTCAACTCCTTTACAATCCTTGGAATGTCCAGCTCAACCCCCTCGCTTCTTATCACTGCAAAATCAGGTCCGTAGCCGATCGTAACGATTCTGTCGTACTTCTGCTTTAACCTGTCGTGCACCTCTCCCGTCAGCTTGCCGGGAGGTGGGAAGGTAAACCTCTTTGCATAGTTCTCAACATCTAATGCTGCCAGAGCGATTCCATTCGGCAGAATCTGCACCTTCACACCATCCATCGCGGTCCTCACCTGTTCTTCTATCGCCATCTTTGCGTATTCAGAGAGCATTTTTACCAGCTTTACGTGCCTGTCCTGCCTGCCAAAACCGAGAATCTCGTGCATGATCTGACTTGCCGCCCTGAATCTGAGATAAAATCCTTCAAACTCCACTGCAAGTGCGATGTCTGCAAGCTCCTCTCTGCTTTTTCCCGAAAGCTCTATGTACTTCTCCACCTCTCCCTCTGCCCTATCACCCACAACCGAAATTGCAGCGAGGTGCTTCATATCCAAGTCGGAAATCATCCTCGCTATTTCCACGCAGAGCACTCCTGAGGTGTAGTTGCTGTCACCACCGACCTTGTAGGGGTTGACGTGATAGAGGAGGTAGCTGTCAATCTCATCATCCGGATAGTGGTGGTCTATGGTGATCACGTCTGCTCCAAAGAGTAGGAACTGCCTTACCGCCGGCAAGTCCTCAAGTCCCGAGCCGTTGTCAACAAGCACAACCAGAGGAATTTTATCTCCATGTCTCTCCATATCCTCAAGACTCTCGTCCAGATCTCTGACAACGTCCTCGAGCTCGTAAAATGGGGCCCTTGAAACTTTCCTCTTAACCAGATAGTATTTAGCCTCGCTGTCCGAGTGAACTCTCTCAACCAGGTCGATGAGGGCCTTCTCCAGAGCCACACCTCCGCAAGTACCGTCTGCATCCCAGTGATGCCTGATTATCACTGGCCTCGACTCGTAGATTGCTTTCTTCAGCTCTTTGGCAACACTCATCATGTCCTCCTTCAGTGCCTCAAGAACATCGCTCTCGATCAGGAAACCTTTGAAATCAGGCTCACAGGCTCTCTCAATCTCAGCCTCGACTCTCTTCCTTATCTCGTAAGCGTCCTCTCCCAAAAGCTTCTCCATCTCAAGAATTTCAATCTGGAACTTGGTGTCCCTCTTTTTGACTATCCCTATTATTCTTACTACGTCATCAACTCCAACCTCAGGATACGCCCTCTCGCCCCCTTCGAATGCAGCAGCCTGCACACTTGCCTTACCGTCAAGCAGTGTGAAAATTGTTGGCCCTCCAGTCACCTTGATGTGCGTAACCAGCCCCCTAACCTCAACCATCTTTCCTATGTATTTCTCAAGATCCGAAATCTCAACTCTCTCCACCTCTTTTGATATCTCCACCACCTTGTAATCGTCCATTTTGACCGGCTTCAGATCGATCTCTCCGCTGAACCCTATCCCGCTCACCTGAACCAGAACTTCCTCGTCCTCAGAAAACCTGTTGTTTCCCAGGTTCTTTCTGTGAATTAGCCCCCTCAACCTCTTGTTTAGATTGACGAAGACGCCTATATCCGTAACAGCCGAGACCGTACCGACGTAAACTCTGTTTATTCTGACATCTTCAATCCCGCAACTGTTTTTCAGCCTGTAAGCGTGCGGCTGTCTCCTGCACCTGCTGCAGAGATCGTGGTTGCCAATAACTCTTTCTCCGCAAATTTTGCATCTTCCCGCCTTTCCCGTGCCTTTGCACTCCTTGCAGACCTCCATGATTTTTACCTTCCCCGTTCCTCTGCATACTCCACACACACCGTTCATGAACATCTTTATCTGCTCATCGGATAGCTCAGCAGTTATCTTCGGGTCGAAGCTCTTTGCCTTCCCGGTTCCACCGCAAATCTCGCAATCCTTTTCGATCTCTACATACCCCTTGCCATCGCAGGCGCTGCAGTTCATTGGTTTCAGAGTTGCAGCTTTGTTAATAACACTATCCTGATCGCAGTCATGATCACCGTGAAAATTACGGCAAGCAAACTGAGGGTGATGAAAGCACTTATTGCCCTCTCAACGTCCTTCACATCCGGACTTTTGCCCGGTAACGAGTAATGTCCGGGCTTTTCGAGCTTTGCTCCGAGAACGTAGGAAATGGAAGAAATTGCACAGCCGTTTAGCTTCACGTTGTTCTTCAAACCGTAAATAATCGCTCCCCTCCTCAAAAACTCAAAGAAGACTAACGAAAGTCTTGCGGGAATGTAGTTGAGCAAATCATCCAATCTGGCAGCAAACTTTCCAAAAGCCTCGTACCTGCCCTTCCTGTAGCCGATCATTGCATCACACGTGTTTACCGCTCTGTAGACTACAGCACCGGCAACTCCAAATATTGCGAAATAGAAGAGGGGTGCAACCACTCCATCAACGTAATTTTCCGCAACGGACTCTATGACGGCAGAACAAAGCTGCTCCTCGCTCAGCTCTCCCGTATTCCTGCTTACAATCATTTGAACCGCTTTCCTGTCCAAGCCGTTTACTATGCATGCCTTCGCGTGGTTCACCATGCTCCTGATCGAAATAGCTGAGAAGAGCAGATACGCAGACCAGAGAAAACTTGCTGGGTAAGGGAGAGGGAGTAAGGCAAGTATCAGGGCAAGAGAGATGATTGATAAGCAGCAAAAAGTTCCGTAGAGAATTTCTACTTTTCTCCTGCTGAACTTGATTTTTTCAAACAATGATATCAACTTGCCAAACCAGACAACCGGATGCAGCAATGCGGGTGGTTCTGCAATGAAAAAATCAAGAACGAGGGCTGAAAGCAGAACTGCAATCTCTGTAATGACCATCACTTGAAGGAGTGAAGACATCTATAAAAACTTTGATGCCCTAAAACTTTTACAAAGAAACTTTTACAAAACAGAAATTGTTATATTGTAATTTCAATATTGTAAGTACAATGAAGAAAATCAAGTTACTGCTAACAACATTCGCAATTGTGAACCTGACGGATTACCTCACCACAGTAAAAGGCATCGAAATGGGATTTCGGGAACTTAACGAGTTTGTAGCCTCCTTGACACCGGCATCATTTCTTCTTCTCAAAGTTGCTATCTTAGCCACAATTTTCGCCCTCGTCCTCTCAACTCGAAAACTCAACTTTCCTCTGAATAAAGGAGTTCATCTTGGGATTGTGGTGGGCCTGACAGCCTCTACAGCCGTCCTTGGAGTATGCTCTTTCCACAACCTCCTGTTGCTGCTGGGCTTTAAGGAAATAGAGGTTATTGTAAAACTTATGTCAGGAGTTTTGGCTTTAGTTTAATTTGGTCTATACTGTTTTTTCTTGATAATTTTATTTTACATGTATATGGTGTTAGGTTAGTAAAAATCTCAGAAAAAATATAGACTTTAAATCTGAAGCCAAAGCATGGGGTTTAGTAGAATACTGGTGATTGCTCTTTTAATTCCAATCCTTATCGCAGGGTGCTCCCAAGAGTTGACCATTGGTCAACCGGAGATTAGAGGGGTAAGTCATGAGTGGGGAGAAGTAACGACTTCAACGAGTGAAATAATAACAAAAATCGTTGTTTATAATCCCAATCCGATTCCGCTACCGCTAAAAGACGTTTTAACTGAAGTCTACATGAATAACATAAAGATGGGGGAGGGTTTAGCTTTAAAAGCTGAAATTAAAGCAAACTCAGAGTCGACCATACTCATCTCAACGAAGCTTGAAAATGACAAAATACCAGAGTGGTGGGTTTCACACATTAAGAACGGTGAGAAGTCAACGATGAATGTAAGAGGCTACTTGGTCTTCGACCTCAAAGTTACGGAATTCAAATATCCCATCGAGCTTTCCAACCCGATAGAAACGGACATACTGGCTGGATTAAGCTCAAACGAGCCACAGAAGATTAGCATTGGGCCTGCCGGTTTAACAATCAGGTCAACCAAGTCATACTGGGGGGAAGTAAACGAAAACTACACTGAGGTTATAACCACAGCTACGATCTACAATGACAACTTGGTTCCGGTTAAGATAATGAAGATCCATTACTTGGTTGATATGAACGGCATCAAGTTTTCTGAGGGTTCAAGTAATGTTGAAACTACCATACAGCCAAGGTCTGAAGCGACGCTCACGTATACAATAAAGCTCGACAATAAAATGCTCGACGAGTGGTGGGTCAGCCATATTGAGAATGGAGAAAAGACGAAAGTCAAAATCGTCTTACAGCCAGTTATTGAATTTGCTAGTAAGGAGTACAGGTTCACCTTGGTAGAGAAGGTATCGGAATTCATAACCCACTTGGTTCAATGAGTGCTAAAACGTCGTGGAGTTATTTGAGTTTAAAACAGCTTACAAAATGAAATAAATTTATTCAGTCTGGTCAACAACCTCTAAAACCTCTGCCTTTATGTTGCCCTTTCCACCAGTTGGCTCTGCAATAGTTCTACCGCAGATTATGCACTTCACAACTGTTGAGGGGTGGTCAAAAATTATCTGCTCGTGCTCGCAGTCGGGGCATTTGACCTTGACAAACCTGCTGTGCACACTCCCACCTCCTCACTTCTCTATCAACTCGAACCTCTTGGCTCTCCATGTCGGGCGGTGGTGAGCCTTCTTGCACTCCGTGCAGCGGAATCTGATGTTGACTCTCTTCGTTGGCTTATCTCCACCAGGAACCTTGCTGAACTTGCCCAAGTTTCCAACTTTTCCCCTTCTCTTCTTCTGCCTGTTGATCCAGTTAAGTGAACTTGCCTTTCCCTTGCTAACTCTCTCCACTTCATGAAGAGTGTGCTTCCCGCAATACCGGCAGAACGTCTTAACCTTCTTGGGATATTTCATCTTCTTTCACCTCTATTCTCTCAGCGATACCGCCTTTGATCAGAGCGTCAGCGTTCAACTGAGGGAGTGTAACCACATCTTCCCTCCTCAATTTATATGTTTTTCCGTCAGCCCCCTGTATCTCGACATCCTTTTTAATCCTTAAAAGCACTCTATCCTCAACTTTCTTCCGCTCTCCTTCCAGAATGCTCCGTTTGAACTCCTTTATTATCTCAATCAGCTTCTTGAAGAATAGTCTTTCATCAGTGCACATGTTCTCAACATCACTGTTGAACTGCTGCCCGCAAACCTCAGCCCAAGCAGCGCTGATGATCTTGCCGGTTCTCAGCTCAAAAATTTTCCTCTGCATCCTTTTCAGCGTTCTTATCTCGTCTTCATACCTGAAAAAGTCACTTTCTTCGGCAGAACTTTTTAGCTCTTCAAGCTCCGCTATTCTTTCCCTCAACTTCTCGTAAAAGTCTTCCTCAATTTTCGATAGCTGAGTTCTGTTTTTTTCAATGAGGAGCAGGAGTTCATCCAGGTTCATCACACCACCTACACCTTGGAAACTTTAAGGTTGTTCATAATCTTTAAATCTTCGGTAACCAAGAAAATACATGGAATTTCGTAAAGAGGTTGAAGTTGCGAAGATTCTTGTTGGTGGTAAAGTCGAGGAGAACGTTGTTGAGATACGCTACGACCCTTTGACGCTGCAGACATCAAGAATTCTGAAAAAGACAATTCCGATGCAAAGCGGGGACTTTCAGGAGGAGATTGAGAGCACGAAGTCCTGGTGTCCTTTTTGCCCGGAAAGGATTGAGCAGATGGCATCACGTGATCCTGAGATAATGAAGGGGGAGCTGTGGAAAAGGGGAGAAGGTGTGCTTTTCTCCAACCTCACGCCTTACTCCAGATACTCCCTCGTTTTAAGGCTGACGGAGGAGCACTACGTTCCAGTATCCGAATTCAGGCAGCAGCACTTCTATGATGCCTTTAAGCTGATTCAGGAGTATGTGAAGAAGGTCCCGGATGGGAAGTACTACATAACAATCGGGATGAACTACCTCAAACCTTCGGGAAGCAGCATCATGCATCCCCACATTCAGGTAATGATAAGTGAGGTGTCGACAGACTACTTCGCAAGACTTGAGTGGAGCGCACTTGAGTTCAAGGAGAGCAAGGGTGTTGACTACTGGAAGAAACTTGCAGAGGTCGAAAAGGAAGGAGAGAGGTATGTTGGCAGAACAGAGAAGACTGACTGGATCGCAGCCTTCGCTCCGAAAGGATTTTTCCACTTTACGGGCATACCTGAGGAGAGAGAGTTTGCGGAGATGAGTGATGAACAGTTTAATGGAATTGCTGAAGGAATTGTAAAGATTCTGAAGTACTACGGTAAGAAGGGTCTGAACGCGTTCAACTTCTCAATGTTCTGCGCTGACAGAATCGGAGAGCATTTCAGGACGAACATCAACATCGTTGCGAGGACACCGTTCGCAAAATACTACTGGTGCGACGTGTTCTATCCGAAAATGTTCCACGACGAGAGTGTTGTGTTTTTCGTTCCAGAAGAGTATGCCAGTGAAATTAAGGAGATCTGGAACGAGCTATGATAGTGAGGTCTTACTTATACGAGAAACTTAACGGAGAGGTTAGGTGCAAGACTTGCTGGCATCGCTGCGTAATAAAAGAAGGCAAGACTGGAATTTGCAGAGTCAGGAAGAACGAGGGTGGAGAGCTCCTCGTGCTGAACTACGGAATGGCTTCATCCATTGCCCTCGACCCCATCGAGAAGAAGCCGCTGAACAACTTCAAGCCCGGAAGCAAGGTTCTATCTTTCGGCAGTGTGAGCTGTAACTTCCGCTGCAAGCACTGTCAGAATTTTGAGATAGCCTTTGCCGACCTCAACTACCCGTACTTGAGAGAGATTGAGCCTGACACGGTTTTAAGGATGTGTATAGAAAGAAAAGCTGATGGTGTTGCCTGGACGTACAACGAGCCAGCCATCTGGCATGAATTTGCCCTTGACAGCTCAAAACTTGTAAAGGAGTCTGGATACTATGTTGTCTACGTCACCAACGGCTACATGACTCCGGAAGCCGTTGACCAGTTTGAGGGAATACTTGATGCTGCGAATGTTGACGTTAAGGCATTCAGGGAGGATTTTTACAGGAGAATTTGCCACGCAAAGCTCGAACACGTGCTTGAAACCGTAGAGTACCTTTACCGAAAGGGTGTTTTCATCGAGCTTACTTATCTCATCATTCCGGGAGAGAATGACGACAGGGGAGAAATAAGAGAGTTTTGCAGGTGGGTTGCAGAGCTTTCGCCAAAAATTCCAGTCCACTTCTCCCGCTTCCATCCGGACTACAAGATGCTCGACAAACCACCAACACCTGTGGAGACAATAGAAGAGGCTATTGAGATTGCCAAGAAGGAGGGGATAGAGTACGTATATGCCGGAAACGTGTGGGGGCACAGATACGAGAACACCTACTGCCCCAACTGCGGAGAGCTGCTGATTGAAAGGGAGGGATTCTACGTTTACAACATCAATCTCGTTAAAGATGAACCACCAAAGTGCCCCAACTGCGGTTATGCTCAGAACATAATACTCTGAACGTTTTTCTCCACTTTTTCGTAATCGTAGGTACACTCAACAACATTTCCAGCCAGCTTGCCCTTCAGGTTTTTGGGGTTGAAGGGTATCCTTCCTCCGTAAACTACGAGAGCGTCACAGGAAACGCTCTCCCCACCAATCTCAACTCTCTCAACCCTTCTGCTACCGTAAACCTCTGCCGGCTCTTTTGACAACAGAACTTCCACTTCAAAATCTTTCTCGACAAGATACCTCTCAAGCGGCTTTAAAATGTCCTCTTCCTTTCTCGCAACAACTAAAACCTTGTTGCCGATTCTTTTTCCCATTGCAAGCAGCCTTATGGCAGTTTCAAGAGTGTATATCCCCGCAACTCTTTTTCCGTAAATCTCTGAAGCGGCAGGAGTTAAATCGACAGCACCTGTGCAAATAAAGAAACCATCCTCCTTTTTAACCTCCAATCCCTGCGGAGATATTACCTTGAACGGGTTTGTTGAAACAACACATCCCTTAATGACCTCCACTTCGCTTTCATCTACTTTTTCAATATATTTAGCGTAGTATTCTTTCAACTCATCTATTTTTGCAAATTCGGCAAGCTCTCCTCCTTTTCCTCGCATGTCGTAAACTTTGGCTTCAACACCCTTTTCCCTTAGCTTCTCAGCCACTGAGATTCCTGCGTATCCTGCACCGACAACGACTACCATACGATTTCACTCTCCTCTATCTCCTTCTTTACCTTCCCACTCTTCTCCTCTATTATCCTCATTATCTCCGCATGACACTTGCAGCAGTCCATTCCTGCCCACGTGAGGTGTCTTACGGTGTCAAAACAGCCACCTTCTTCCAGTGCTTTAATGATTTCAGCCTTGCTCACCATGTTGCAGAGGCAGACGATCTCTCCGAAGTCCTCATTCTCATCAATTGCCTTCCTAATCCTTTCGTCATCCATCTCTGAAAGCCTTGTCCACCGAGGCCTCTTGATGTCTTCTTTCCTCTTCATCTCAAATCTGGAGGAGAGCATCTCAATTACCATCTTTGCAATTGCCGGAGCAGCGGTCAGACCAGGGCTCTGTATGCCTGCGACGTTGATAAAGCCATCCACCGGTTGATTGATGACAAAATCTGTGCCGGCAATAGACCTCAAGCCCGCGTAGAACGCAACAACACCCTCTGGCCTCCTCTTGAACAAAGGTGAGAACTTCTCGATTATGCCCTCTATCTCCTCCTTTTTCACTGAAGTGTCCTCCTTGCTGTCAACATCAATCAAGTTGGGCCCCCAGAGCGGCTTGCCGTCAAAGCCAATGAGTGCCCCGCCCCCCTTCGTCCTCTTGTTTGGCTTGAGGGGTATTGCAACTGTCAGGTGGTTGGAGAATCCCCTTTCAGCGAAAACTATGTGCGTACCTTTTCCCGGAGTTATGGTCATTTCGTAACCAACCATCCTCGCTATATCGTCAGCGTAAAGCCCTGCACAGTTTATAACGCACCTGGCTTCAAAATCCCCCTTAGTCGTCTTGACAACAAATCCTTCGCCCTTTCTCTCAATTCCCGTAACCTCGCAGTCGTAGTGAACTTCCACGCCATTTGCTTTTGCAAACCTTATTGCTGAGGCCGTCATCTCAACCGGATTTACGACACCAGCTGTTGGAAGGAAAAGCCCACCCCATATATCCTCTCTCACATTCGGAACCATTTCAAGAACTTTCTTCTTGCTCAGTCTTTTCGAAACAACACCGTTTAGCCTGAAATAAAGCTGAATGATAGGAATTGCAAGGAAAGTAATAACGTTCGTTGCCACCAGAATTAACCCAACCCTTTTAAAGGTGAAACCAAGTTCCTCAGCCTCAGCGTCCATCATTGCGTTGCCTTTAAGGCAGAGCTTGCTCTTCAAAGACCCAAACGGGAGCTGGAGTGGGTGGATGATTCCAGAACAGCCTTTGGTCTGGTCCAAACCCGGCCCTGATTTCCTCTCGACAACCACAACATCGAGGTCGTATTTGGATAACTCTTTGGCTATAAAGCTACCAGTAACACCAGCGCCAACAATGAGCACGTCCTTCACGATTGCCCGTAAACGATGTAATTAATAAATTTTTATGTTTTCCATACAAACTGCTGAACGTCTGGTTTCCATTAAGCTTTGCATTCTTAAAATCTGCCAACCGAAAATGGCTTTATACTTTCCAGCCCAAAACCACTATGTTCCGAAAGGGATTGATTTACAGCTCCCCCATAATCTTGGCCTACATCCCGGTCGCCTTCACCTTCGGTGTGCTGGCCAGAACTCTCGGCTTTTCTGATGTGGAAGCACTGTTGGCATCAATGCTGATATTCGCGGGAGCGAGCCAGTTTGCCCTGGTCACTCTTTACAACCAGACAATATTCAGTGCTATCTTTATCCCGATTTTCATCAACCTTCGACACCTTATATATAGCTCAATAATCGCTCATAAGCTTAAATTGAAGCTTCCTCAAGTTTCGGCCTTTGGTCTGACCGATGAAGTTTTTGCAGTCTCAGTAAACTCGGCTGAAAACGAGAGATTTCTCTTGGGGCTCGAGCTTGGTTCCTACTCAGCATGGGTTGCCGGGACAGCACTGGGCGCTTTTGTTGGTGGTGCACTTATTTTGGATGAGAACATTTACTCCGCGCTCGTTTTCTCCGTCTCTGCTTTATTTCTCGTCCTGCTCCTTCCGAACCTGAAAGGCAGGCACATAAAAGCCGCGTTGAGCGGGGGAGCTGTTGCCTTAGCTTTCCACCTTCTAAATTTAACTGCTGCTGGAATAATAGCTGCTGCTCTTACAGGTCCGCTACTTTCGGGGTGGGAGGATGAATGAAAAGGTTGTAGCAATTGTTGCTGTAGCCATCGGGACGTATCTTTCCAGATTTCTACCTTTGAAGTTCAAATTCAGTACTTCTAAAAGAATGAAGAACTTCCTTTCCCTTTCCTCCACTTCGGCCATCTCAGCTCTCTTTGTAACTTCCATCTTCACTACCAATGCGGGAGAGATGGGTTTAAGGGTATTAGCCCTCATTCCCCTCATCCTGACCTTCAACCGCTGGAAAAACTTCGGCATATCCATCATCGCTGCCATTATCTCTTACTATCTCCTCAGGCTTGCAGTGTGAGTGCGAAAAACTTTAATCTTTTATACGTTAAATATCACCATGACTCTAAAAACAAAAGACGGACTTACGCTTTTCACCCGAAGTTGGGATGTTGAATCACCAAAAGCCGCCATCTGCCTTGTGCACGGTCTTGGTGAGCACTCTGGAAGGTATGAGCACGTTGCTGAATTCTTCAACGAGAACGGCATATCTTTTGCAGCCTTTGACCTCAGAGGACACGGAAGGTCGGAGGGAAAGAGGGGACATGCTGAGTACGAGAAGCTTATGGACGATATCGAGCTTTTTCTCCAAAGCTGTGATTACGACTGCCCGAAAATACTCTACGGGCACAGCATGGGTGGGAATCTCGCTCTGAACTTCCTTCTCAGGAGAGATGCTGATGTTACGGGAGGTATAATTTCTGCTCCCTTCTTGGCCCTTCCCAAAGAGTTGCCAAAAATCCTCTACTTCGTTCTGAAAATTCTGAATGCAATAGGTCCCTCAATTCAGCTTTCAAACGGAATAAATCCCGAACTGATAAGCAGAGACAAAGAGGTTGTCAGGAAATACGTTTCAGACCCTCTCGTTCACGACAAAATCTCTCCGAGGTTTATTCTGCAGTCACTTGAGGCGGGCAAGTGGGCATTGGAGAATGCTGAAAAACTGAAAAAGCCGATTTTGCTCATACACGGGACCGCTGACCAGATCACCTCTTATGAAGCGAGCAGGGAATTCGCGAGGAGGGGTGGAAAGCTCTGCAAGTTTATCAGCTACGAGGGCTTTTACCACGAGCCCCACAATGAGCCTGAAAAGGATAGAGTACTTGCTGACATGCTGGGGTGGATAGAGGAGGTGATTTAGTGCACATCCTCGGCGTTGATGCTGGAACGACAGGTGTGACGGTTGGGGTTTATGACGAAAATGGAAACCTCGTTGCCAAAAGCTATTCTGAATTTGAAACATACTATCCCCAGCCCGGATGGGTTGAGCAGGATGCCGAGCACTGGTGGAACAGCATCGTGGATGCCTGCAGACAGGCGGTGAAGATCGCAAAAGCCACTGACACCATCGCAGCCATCGCTGTTGCGAACCAGAGGGAAACCATCGTTCCTGTAGGGAGAGATGGAGAGCCTGTCAGCAGGGCGATAGTCTGGCAGGATAGGAGGTGCGGGGAGGAAGTCAACCTGATAAAGGATAGGATAGGGGAGAAGAGAGTTGCAGAGGTAACAGGATTGAAGCCAGACCCATACTTCTCTCTGCCCAAAATCCTCTGGTGGATAAGGCACACGGATGTGATAGAAAAAAGCTGGAAACTCATGCTCGTCCACGACTACATCGTCTACAAGCTCACCGGGGAGGTTGTGACGGACTACTCAAATGCTTCAAGAACGATGCTGCTCGATCTGTACTCGCGAAAGTGGTGCGATGAGATTGCCGAGGAGTTTAACTTCGACATATCTCTGATGCCTGACCTCGTCAATTCGGGAGATGTTGTGGGGGAGATTAGGGGAAACGTTGCCGAAAAGCTTGGAATCAGCTCAAACCCTGTCGTTGTTGCTGGTGGTGGGGATCAGCAGTGCTCCGCCCTTGCCCAGGGAGTTGTTGATGAGGGGAGTGTGAAGTCCACTACCGGGACTGGGACTTTCATGGTCGCCCCTGTTGAGAGGATAAGAGATTACGGAGAGATAATCTACTCTGCCCACGTTTTACCGGATGTAAATGTGGGGGAGGTGAGCATATTCACAACTGGCAGCCTTCTTTCATGGGTTAAAAGGGCATTCTATCACGGCGAAGGTTACGATGTTATAAACGAGGAGGCGGAAAAGTCGGGTAGAGGGGCGAGAGGCATCTTTATACTGCCTTTCTTTTCAGGCGCTGGATGTCCTCACTGGAATTCTGAAGTTAAGGGGGCAATATTTGGCCTTACATTAGCACACAACAGGGGAGACATTGCAAGGGCTGTGATGGAGTCAGTTGCGTTTGAGGTCAGAACGAACATAGAGGTGATGGAGAAGAAGGGGATAAAGATTGATGAACTCAGGCTTGATGGAGGTGCGGCAAACAGCAAACTCTGGAACCGGATTTTTGCCGATGTCACCAAAAGAAAGTGCTTGGTCTCATCAGATGTCGAAGCTACTGCGAGGGGGGCGGCGATACTTGCAGCTTCGGGCAGCGATAACTTCAGTGGTATTGGTGATGCGCTTAAAACTTTCCTTCCTGATTTTGCTGAAGTGGAACCCTCAAAGGATGGAACAGAAGAGTACGAGGAGATTTATAGCAGATACGTTCAAATCAGGGATGCAAACTTAAAAAGCTGCTGAGGAGGGATTGAATGGCAGTACTGCTCGTAGTGGTTGACGGTCTTTCTGACAGGCCTGTTAACGGAAAAACTCCTCTGAGTGAAGCAAGAAAGCCGAACCTTGATTTTCTTGCAGAAAGGGGAATAAACGGAATCATGGACACCATAGCTCCCGGAATAAGGCCTGGGAGTGATACCAGTCATCTCGCTCTGCTCGGCTACGACCCTTACAAGTACTATAGCGGCAGGGGGCCAATTGAGGCTGCCGGAGTGGGGATAGAGGTGAAGCCGGGAGATGTGGCCTTCAGGGCCAACTTTGCCACAGTTGAGGGAGAGGGGAGCATATTCGACAAGACTGTCGTTGACAGGAGAGCGGGAAGGATTGAGGACACTTCAGCCTTAATCGAGGCGATAAAGGAGAAAGTTAAGCTGCCTGTTGAGTTTCTTATTGAGAGAGGTACAGGCCACAGAGCGGCGGTGGTCTTCAGGGGAGAGGGGCTTTCAGATAAGGTGAGCGATACCGATCCGAAGGCCGTTGGGAAGAAAGTAAAGCGCTGCGTTCCGCTTGAAGAAGATGAGAAGGCCAAGAGAATGGCCGAGATGGTCAACGAGTTCATGCAGCAGGTTCATGAGGTTCTTGAGAACCACCCGCTGAACAAGGAGAGGGCTGAGAAGGGATTGCTGAAGGCAAACGCTTTACTTCTGAGAGGGGCTGGAGAGATGCCTCACGTACCGAGATTTGAGGAAAAGACCGGCTTAAAGCTATGCGTAATTGCCGCAACAGCTCTCATCAAGGGCGTTGGAAAAATTGTTGGTGCTGACGTAATTACACCTGAGGGGGCAACGGGAAACAAGAACACGAACCTCGATTCAAAGGTCGAAACGGCAGTAAAGGCTCTGGAAAGCTACGATATAGTGTTGCTCCACATTAAAGCAACCGATGAGCTTGGGCACGATGGAGACTTCGAGGGGAAAAAGGCCTTCATAGAAAAGCTTGACGCCAAAATTGCCCCACTGCTTGATCTGGACTTCAGCAAACACTGTCTTATCCTCACCGCAGACCACTCAACGCCAATCAAAGTCAAGGATCATACTGCCGATCCAGTTCCGGTTGTTATTGTGCATGAGGACGTTAGAAGGGATGAAGTCAGAACTTTCAGCGAGTTTGAAGCGTATAAGGGAGGGCTGTGCAGAATAAGAGGTGTGGATTTGCTCAACATTGCCCTCGATTTGCTCAACATTGCGAAGAAGTTTGGGGCCTGATTTTTTATATAAATGGTTGAACTCTCTTTACCTTACTCTTAATCGGGAGCTAAGTTTGGGCAGTATTGCATCTTTGCTGTCTTTGTCAGGAGGCGCATTGGTTTCACTGGCAAATGTTTACAACTTTGTGCGTACGGTCTGTAGTTGGGTTTACTTACTGCAACTTGCCATCAAAACTCAGCCCAACACACCTCTGACCCCCTTCACCACATCAAGCAAGGTCTCTGCAACCCTCGCTCCTGCATCTCGGAGAGCAGCAATCTTTGCCTCTGCAGTCCCCATATTGCCCTCGATTATCGCTCCAGCATGCCCCATCCTCTTTCCAGGTGGTGCTGTCCTTCCCGCTATGAACGCCACTACCGGCTTGGACATTTGCTTTATGAACTCTGCAGCCTTTTCTTCTGCTGTCCCTCCAATTTCACCGACCAGTAGCACCGCCTTGGTCTCTTCATCCTCTTCAAACATTTTAAGAACGTCAACAAACGTTAATCCCGGCATTGGGTCTCCTCCAATACCCACCACTGTTGATTGTCCAATTCCTGCTTTTGTTAGATTCTCACAAATCTGGTAGGTGAGCGTTCCACTTCTCGAAACCACACCGAGATTGCCTGGCATGAAGCTTCTGTCAGGCAGAAGTCCAACCTTTGACTTCCCCGGGCTGATTACTCCTGGACAGTTGGGGCCAAGGAGCATTGATTTCACTTCTCTCAGCTTCCTGTGGATGAGCATCTCGTCGTAGAGCGGTATGCCCTCAGTCACACACACAACCAGCCTCAATCCTGCATCGAATGCCTCAAATATGGCATCTGTTGCAAAACGTGCGGGAACATAGATGATTGACGTATCAGCATTCGTTTCGGCAACAGCCTCCTCTACAGTGTTGAAGACGGGCACTCCGTGCACCTCAGTACCACCTTTTCCGGGAGTTACTCCCCCTACGACCTTAGTTCCATAATCAAGCATCCTCTTCGCCTGAAAACTTCCCTGAAATCCCGTTATTCCCTGAACAATAACACGAGTGTTCTCATCAACAAGAATTGCCATATCCATCACCCCGCAAGCTCTACAGCTTTTCTCGCACCTTCCTCAACCGAATCGACAAAGTAAATTTCAGCTCCCTTTTCCGAACTGTATCTCTCAAGCATTTCTCTTCCAATATCTTCATTCGTGCCGGCAAGCTTCACGACGAGTGGAACTTTTCTTTGAGCCTCATCCAGTGCCAAAATTATTCCCTCGGCAACCTTTTCGCATCTCGTTATCTCGGCGTAGATGTTGATGAAAACGACCTTTACATTCGGATCCTTAAGAACGTGCAGCAAGCAATTTTTCATCTTCTCAGGGTCTGCCAAGCCTCCTCCAGTGTCGAGGAAGTTTGCTGGCTTTCCTCCCATCAGATTGATTATGTCCATTGTAGCCATTGCCAGGCCCGCACCGTTAGCAATAACACCCACATTCCCTCCAAGGTGAACGTAGTTGATTCCCTTCAATCTCGCTTCCCTCTCAAGCGGATTTTCCTCCGTCGCTTCTCTCAGCTCTGCAAGCTCCGGATGTCTGTAAAGGGCGTTATCGTCAACGTTCAGTCGGGCATCAGCAGCCAGAAATCCCTCACTCGTCACGGCAAGAGGGTTAATTTCAGTAAGCTCTGCCTCATAGGTGAAGGCAATTTCAGCCAATTTTTTTATGATGTCGAACATCTGCTTGTACTCATCTCCACTAAAACCTGCCCTGAACAGCGCTTTACGAACCTCGTAGTCCTTTAACCCCCAGAGAGGGTCAAAGTAAATCCTGTGTATTTCATCTGGGTGCTTTGCGGCAATTTCCTCAACATCCATTCCTCCCATTCGACTGAAAATCACTGCCGGAAGTCTGTTTACCTTGTCAACGACGTATCCAACGTAGTATTCCTTCTTTATTTCGAGCTGCTCTTCCACAAGAACCTTCTCAACCTTGTGCCCCTTTATACTCATCCCAAGAATCTTCTCCGCTACCTCTCTCGCCTCTTTCGGACTGTTTGCTTTCTTAACGCCTCCAGCCTTCCCTCTCCCTCCCACGAGAACCTGTGCTTTTACAACCACCTTCCCTCCGAGCTTTTCTGCAATTTTCTCTACCTCCTCAGGAGTGGTTGCCACCTCACCTCTTGGAATCCCTATTCCATGCTTTGCGAAAATTTGCTTGGCCTGATGCTCGTGAAGGCGCATCTTACCACCCTTTTAATACGATTTAAACATTCTAAATCTAATTATTTAAAAAATTTTCGGAATTCCATTTCCAAAAAGTTTAAATATTTTTGTTCACCGTCAAAATGACTAGAAAAGCTGCAAACTCAACTGCCAGAACGAACATCACAAGACCTGTCGTGGAGACATCGTAGAGATATCCCAGAACAGCTCCTCCAGCAAACATGGCAAGTCCGAAAATTGAGTTGAAGATGCCGTAAGCTGTGCTTCTTTTCTTCACTCCTGTTAGGTCAGCTATCGCAGCTCTCGTTGTTGCCTCATGCATCCCCATCACAGCTCCCCATGCCGCAACACCAGCAACAACTCCGGCAAATGTGGGTTGCAAAGCGAGCAGAGTCAAAGGTGTCAGCAGTGGAACAAGCATGAGTGTTTTCAGGCCGATAACGTCGTAGCATTTGCCAGAAATCAACGCAAAGAGGGCATCAACACCCATGGCAAGGGCGTAAAGGAGAGGTATGAGCCTTAAATCGACATAGCGGGCCAGATGGTAGGAGAGCAAGGGAAAGCTGAGAAATCCCACAACACTTAGGAAAACGAAGATTGAGTAAAGCAGGAAGCTTCCTTTAATCTCACTTTCCTGCCTCTCCTCCTCAAACCTCTGTGGAGCGGGGTACAGCTTCCAGGTTGCAAGGAGAGCCAGCAGTACCAACAAGGCTGGTAAAAACAACACCATAAAAGCTTCTTTGTAGCTATAACCTACAAGCGCTGAGAAAACAATCAGCGGGCCAATTACCGCTCCAATCTGGTCCATCGCTTCGTGAACACCAAACCCCAATCCCCTACCAACCTGTTTTGTAGCAAAGGACAGCATAGCATCTCTCGCGGGTGTTCTGATCGCCTTTCCAAGCCTCTCAGCCACAATAAGCACAGCAGCCACCCACCAGTATTGAGCAAAAGCCAGCAATGGAATGGAAAGGATTAGAGAGTATCCGAGAAAGGTCATAAGCCAGTGCCTTCCAGTTCTGTCCGCAACGTAACCTGAAAGCAGCCTTAAACCATAGCCCGTAAACTCCCCAAACCCCGTCACAAGCCCAACTACAGCTGCGCTTAAACCAAAAGTGGCGAGATATGGCCCAACTATGCTTCTCGCCCCCTCGTAGGTGATATCCCCGAAGAGACTCACCAAACCCATCAAGATGATGAACTTCATTGCTTTGCTCATTCATCTCTCCCTCCACATATCTTTAAAAAGCTCTAACTATCTCTGGCAATTTCAAGCCCCTTAGGGTTTAAGAGGATTAAGATTTAAATAATGAACCAATTCAGGTGGGAAGGGTGATTGCATCCATCCTTAACCGCTGTTATGCTGCTAACGTCTGTTCTCAGGATAGTGTGGATGCAATCATAGAGGGATAGACTTGAAAAAGCTTGAGGTTTTACAGGTTTATGCAATCAAGTAACACCAAGCGTAGAGGATAACGAAAAATTTGATATTTCTCATGGTATTAGTGTTAATATGAGCAGTGACCTTCAGAAAAGAAAACAGGAGTGGCTGGAGAAGTTGAAGAGAGAGGGAAAGCTTCGAGATCCTACGGAGGATCACAAAATTGGTCTGAGGGCCTTGCAGCACAGAGTTAGAAGGGAGATTATAAAGTTCATTGGGTACGGAAAGAGGAGTTTTGAGGAGATTGTGGAGAGATTCAACCTCTCTGAAGCCCAGGCCAGAATGCATTTGGATCTGCTTGAGGAAGCTTTGTTCGTCGAGTCAAAGGTGGAAGGAGGGAAAAAGTACTACTCTCTCACTCCACGTGGGGAAGCTTATCTTGAAAATGTCGAATGGAGGTAAATCTCACGAAAAGTTTTCATCAACTTAAAAACGTAGATTGTTTTCCATCGCTGTAAATTCATCTCCTTCTGTTCGTTTCCTATCCAGGCTTTTTACCCGGTTGTTTAAGTTCTGATTTCTCTTGTTGTTCATGGAGGAGTGAAAATTAGTATTATTTTATATGCTGAAGTGTCGCACCTTTATTTTTATTTTTAACCAAGTAAAATCGGTAAGATTTAAGTATTATCGAAATACAAAGAATAATTGGTGATGGAATGGTAGCTGTTGTGGGAGTTGGGTATTCGGGTTTCAATTCCACCACACCCGACCTGAGCTGGAAAGAAATCATGTACGAGGCCGCTGTCAGGGCTTACACCGATGCCGGCATAAATCCACGCAGAGATGTGGACAGCTTCGTAACGTGTGCAGAGGACATCTACGAGGGTTTTGCAATCTTCGATGAATTCGTGCCAGACCAGCTTGGGGCAGTGGTAAAGCCAACGTGCACAGTGTCAGGAGACTTTCTCTATGGCGTTGCCACTGCCTACATGCAGATCAGAAGCGGTCTTGCAGATATAGCAGTCGTTGAGGCCCACAGCAAGGCGAGCGACATTCAGACTTTCGGAAATGTTGTCAAATTTGCGATGGATCCAATATGGCTCAGGAACATTGGAAATGCGCACCCCTACTACCTCGCTGCCTTAGAAATGTTTCAGTACATGTCCGAGAGGTGTCTGGGTGAAGAGGATGTTGCAAGAGTGGTCGTTAAGAACAAGAACAACGCTTTGCTGAATGAGTCGGCCCCGTATGCGGCTAATGTAACCATTGACGATGTCATGGCGAGTCCGAAGCTCTTCGATCCGATGAAGAAGATGGAGATCGCCCCCCTCGCTGATGGGTGTGTTGTATTTGTTCTTGCAAGTGATAAGGTTGCGAGAGAGCTGACAGACAGCCCTGTTTGGGTTAAGGGTGTAGGATGGTGGAGCGAAACTTATGGTTATGACACTGCAAGCCTGTCTGCAATGTACGCCTACAAGGCAGCGAAGATGGCATACAGGATGGCCGGAATAGCGAATCCCGCCAAGGAAGTTGATTTTGCCGAGGTGGATGACAGGTTCGCATTCAAGGAACTCCAGCACATAGAGGCGTTGCAACTCGCAGGAAAGTTCGACTCGGCAAGACTTATGGCTGAAGGCTACTTCGACAGGGATGGTGCTTTGCCAGTTAACGTTTCAGGAGGAAGTCTCGGAGTTGGCAACCTGCTTGAGTGCACTGGAGGGCAGAAAGCTCTGGAAGTGGTTCTCCAGCTTCGCGGTGAGGCGGGCAAAAAGCAGCTAAGTGATGTAGAGACCGGAGTGGCGCAGGCGTGGAGATATCTGCCCACTCACAGCGGTGCTGTGGCTGTTTTTGGTGTGTAAGGTGGTGGATATGGAAGTTGAGAAAATTAGCGGGTTGAAGTTCCACAAGAAGCAGGATGTGGCAATCGTTGGAGCGGGAATGACGACCTTCAAGAGGAGACTCAACGAAACCGGGAGGGAGTTGAGCTATCTTGCCATAAAGCAGGCTCTTGAGGAGGCTGGTATAACAATTGACGATATTGAGATGGTTGTGATGGGCTCCGCCCCTGACACGTTCGATGGTTTGCACATGAAAGGAGAGTATTTGCTTGACGGCTCTGGAGGTTCAGACAGGCCTTACATGAGAGTCTTTGTGGGTGGAGGAACGGGAGTCTTTGCCCCTATAGCTGGATACTGGCATGTCGCGAGTGGTTTGGCTGATGTCTGTCTTGTGGTTTGTGAGGAGAAGATGTCTTCATCCCATCCACACCCTCAGTCGGCGTTCAAGTACATCTGGGATCCGATTCTTGACCGCCCGCTGAGCCCCAACCTCATCTGGATTTTCGCTCTTGAAATGCGCCGCTACATGCATGTACACAACATCAAGCATGAGGACATTGCTCTTGTTTCGGTGAAGAACAAGGGAAACGCTCTGGATCATCCATGCGCTCAGGTGGCAGAGAAGATTACGGTTGAGGATGTGCTGAACAGCGAGCCAATGGCTCTTCCTGTCAGAAGGCTTGATGTATCTCCGCCATCAGATGGAGCAGCAGCCCTAATCATGGTCGCTCCGCACATTGCGAGACAGCTTACTGACAATCCAGTTTGGGTGACTGGAGTGGGCTGGGCTCTCGACACCACATGGTGGACTAACCGTGATCTGTACTTCCCGCGCTATGTTGCTGAAGCTGCGAAGATGGCATACAGACAGGCACACATCAATGACCCACGAAAGGAGATTGATGTTGCCGAGCCATACGACCCATTCGATTACAAAGAACTGCACCACATGGAAGGATTAGGCCTGGCAAAGAAGGGAGAAGCGCCCATTCTCACAAGAGAGGGAGTAACGCAAAGAGACGGAGACCTACCCACCTGCCCATCAGGAGGACTGCTGGGAGTTGGTAATCCAATTGCAGCGACGATGGGTGTTAAGGCTTGCGAACTGTACTGGCAGCTCGCCTACAGGGCAGGGAAGAGACAGGTGGCAAAGGAAGTCACAACGGGCGTATGTCAGGCATGGGGAGATCTGATGCAGGTTGGAACGGTTATGGTTATGTCAAATAAGAGGTGATAGAATGGCTGTTGGCAAGAAGGATATTGAGTGCCCTCCATACGCTGAGGGAACACCGCTGAGTGATGCTGACATCAAACAGAAGAAGGTCACGTATGTGGAAGATCACCCGGATATCCGCTACTCCTGGACCGCTGGGCAGGCTATAAGCAAGTTTCTTAACGGTCTGAAAGAGGGCAAGATTCTGGGAGTGAAGTGCAACAAGTGTGGCAGAGTGATGGTTCCGCCAAGAATGTTCTGCGAGCTCTGCTACAAACCCATTGACGGATGGGTCGAGCTGAAAGATACAGGCACCGTTGAGACGTTCTCCATCTCATACATCGACCCCGATGCCAGGCCACTGCCTGAGCCTGTTATAGTGGCGGTCATCTCCATTGATGGAGCATCACCGCACATGGGAATAATGCACATTCTCGATGAGGTGAAGCCAGAGGACGTTTACATCGGGATGAAGGTAAAGGCTGTTTGGAAGAGCGAAGAGGAGAGAGAGGGAGCGATTACGGATATCAAGTACTGGAAGCCGATGGAGGGATGAAGATGATTGAGAAGATTGTTAATCCAAAAGAGTTGAGACACTGGGATGGCAGAATAGAGCTTTACTGGATTTACACGAGTGGAAAGGCAGGAGACGAGTTCTTCAAGAAGCTCATGAACGAGGAGAAGTTTCTGGCTGCCAAATGCAAGAAGTGTGGAAAGGTTTACTTCCCGCCCCGCATCTACTGCGAGAAGGATTTCAGCGAAACTGAGTTTGTGGAAGTGAGCGGGGAGGGTTGTGTAAGAGCTTTCACAGTTGCAAGGCTCGACGCTTACGAGAAACCTTTGGAGAAGCCTGAAATTTACGCTGTTATTGATATTGACGGCACAGACGGCTGCCTGATTCACCTTCTTGGCGAAGTTGAGCCCGAAAACGTTGAAATCGGTATGAAGGTGAAGCCGGTTCTCAAGCCGAAGAACGAGAGAGAAGGAAAGATTACCGATATTCTCTACTTTAAACCTCTCTAATTTTTTGGTGATAGCATGAACTTTGAATTTAACGAAGAGCAGAGGATGATTGCCAACGCTGCAAGGGACATAGCCAAGGACTTCCCGCCTGAGTACTGGAGGGAGAAGGAGGAGAATGGGGAGTTTGCTGAGGAGTTCTTCAAGGCAATAAGCGATGCGGGCTTCATGGGCATAGTGATTCCGGAGGAGTACGGTGGTGGAGGCTACGGAATAACCGAGCTGCTGATAGCGATGGAGGAGCTTGCAGCGAATGGATGCGGGATGGCTGGAATCTGGTACATGGTTTTAACTGAGGTTTTTGGTGCATTAACTATAGTACGGCACGGAACGGAGGAGCAGAAAGAGAAGTATCTGCCTAAAATTGCAAAGGGTGAGATGGAGTTCTGCATGGCCCTAACCGAGCCGGATGCAGGAACGAACACTCTGGCTATAAGAACGACAGCTGTGAAGGATGGAGATGAGTGGGTTATTAATGGTAACAAGATCTTCATCAGCGGTGCCGACAGGGCGAAGGGGATGCTGATAATCGCCAGAACGACACCAAGAGAGAAGGCTGAGAAGAAGACCCATGGCATAAGTCTTTTCCTTGCAGATTTGCCCAATGATGCGGTAAAGGTGAATCCGATCCCCAAGCACGGAATAAATTACTCCAAGACCTGTGAGGTCAGCTTCAACAACCTGAGGCTACCTGAAAATGCGCTGATACCCCCACTTGATGGTGGATGGTATCATCTGCTCGACACGCTCAACCCTGAGAGAATGAGCTTCACCACGGCAGCAATCGGCATAAGCAGGCTTGCGATAAGCAAGGCAGTTGAGTATTCAAAGCAGAGGGTGGTGTTCAAAGATCCAATAGGCAGTTATCAGGGGCTGCAGTTTCCGCTTGCTGAAGCCTACGCAACGCTGGAGTGTGCGAAGCTCATGAACTTCAAGGCCGCAACGCTGTTTGATCAGGGGGCAAACTACAGAGAGGTTGGAGCTACTGCGAACATGGCGAAGGCGGTTGCAGTGGAGGCTGGAATAAAAGCAGTCTACTGGGCAATGCAAGTCTTCGGTGGATACGGATATTCCAAGGAGTATGACGTGGAGAGGTGGTGGAGGGAGATCAACCTCATCCGCCTGGCTCCTGTAACCCAGCAGATGGCTCTGAACTTCATAGCCGAGCACATTCTCGGAATGCCCAAGAGCTACAGGACGTGAGAGGATGCCGGCTATTGAGTACAAAGAAGAGGACGGAATTCTCTGGGTGAAGTTCAACCGCCCTGAAGCTCTTAATGCGATCAACAAAGACTTCGTGGAGGGGTTGAAGGAGGTTGTGGAATATGCAAAGAAGAACAAAAGTGTTAGAGTAATTGTACTGACTGGAGAGGGCAAGGCATTCTGTGCTGGGGCGGACATTAAGATGTTCTCCGAATCATCTCATTTTGTAGCGAGAAACACGATAGAGGAGCTTGGAAAGGTTCTCGAAGAAATGGAGGACCTTGAAGTTCCTGTTATAGCTGCTATAAATGGATTTGCATTGGGAGGTGGGTGTGAGATTGCAATGGCCTGTGATATCATAATAGCAAGCGAAAAAGCCAGTTTTGGGCAGCCTGAGATAAATCTCGGCATTATTCCCGGTGCAGGAGGGACGCAAAGGCTTGCGAGGATTGTTGGATGGAAGAAGGCAATGGAGATGTGCCTTACTGGGGAAAGAATTTCGGCGGATGAAGCATACAGGCTCGGATTGGTAAACAAAGTGGTTGAGCATGATAAGCTGATGGACGAAGCAAAAAAGATGGCGGAAGTCATTAAGAGCAAGTCCCCCTACGCGGTGGCTTTGGTTAAGCAGGCGGTAAACAGAGGATTCAAAATGGAGTTGAGGGACGGAATAATGTACGAGAGAGACCTGTTTGCCCTGTCCTTTTCCTCTCCAGACGCTGAGGAGGGGATAAAGGCATTTGTTGAGAAGAGGAAGGCCGAGTTCAGGAGGGACAGGGAGTGAAGTGGAGATTTTTTGCCATTTTTTTAGCATTAATTCTGCTTGGATGCGCTCAACCTGCGGAGCAGAGTGGGGAGATAATAAAGATAGGCGTTCTTGTTCCTGAAACCGGACTTTACTCAACAGCCGGAGTTGCAATGAAGAATGCTGCCGAGCTTGCTGCAGAACATGCAGGAAATGTAGAGCTGGTCTTTGCTGATTGTGGTGACACACCTGAGAAGGCGAAAACGGCCTTCGAATATCTCGTCTCCCAGAATGTTGATGCTGTTGTCGGCGCATACTCAAGCCCGCAGTCGATGGTTGTGGCGGATGCTGCAGGAGAGAGCAAGGTTGTTTACCTCGTCAGCGTTGCTTCTACCGAAGCAATAGAGAAAAAGGTCGCTGAGGGCAACAATTATGTTTTCAGGGTTGCTTACAACACCACCTACTGGGGTGCGCTGGCTGGAGAATTTCTGAAGCTTGCAAAGCCTGAGAAATACTACTTCGTGGGATACGACCCCTTAAAGACCTTCAATCAGGGGATGCTCAAATCAATCAAGTCTCTCTACGGTGATCCGGAGGTGGAGGTTTACTACAAGTCTCCGAGCGTCTCTCCAGATGATTACAAAAAGGTGGCCAGAGAAATTGCGGGGATGGCTGGAGACAGAGATGTCATCATTCTCGGTGATCCGGGTGGAATTTCGATAAACTTCCTTAAGGAATACAGAGCAAACGGTGGTAAGGGGTTGGTTTATTCAGTGGGTGGTGCTCTCGCATTACCATCAACACTGAAAAAGATTAACGCTGAATATACAGTATTTCAGGCTGCTGCACTGGAAGTGACTGAGAAGACGGACATGACCAAGAAATACTTCGAGGATTACAGAGAGAAGTATGGAGAGGACGCAAACAACTACGCTGGCCTGCTAACCTACGACTCGATTATCATACTATCCCAAGCCTACAAGAAGGGGGGTAAAGATAAACTCATTGAAACTCTCCTGTCCGGAAAATTCGAGGGTGCGGCAGGAATTTACAGGTTCAATGACTTGCATCAAGCTTTGTGGGGAAGCGATGAGCTCAAAGGTGTCATTGGTGAGTTCGTCGGAGGAGAAGTGAAGGTTCTTTATCCACCTGAATTTGCAACGTCCCAGGTTCTGTGGATGAAATGATTTCGGCACTTTTAACAGCAATTTTTTTATCTTTTTTCGCCTCTGCTGTAATTCTGAACTACAAAATTGGCAGACTGCTGAACCTCTCCTTTGCATCCATCTTCACTCTCGGGGCCTATATTTATTTCAGCTTTAACCCAACCTCTGCACTGCTGCTTGCCCTCATTTTTGGAGGAATCATGGGGGCGATAGTGTCAGCTGCAACAAGGAAGTTATCAGTTGCGGAAGCTACCATCATATCACTCGGTTTTTCCATAGCAATCGAGGAGTCTCTGAGATTTCTCTACAGAACCTCTTACTACCAAGTAATGGAAACTAACTATGTAGAATTGTTTGGGGAAGTCGTGAGCATTCATGAGATGTTGAATGGGGCGATGATTGTCCTCCTATTCCTAGCATTCGCAGCAATTCCCCTTTCGAGAAGGGGATTTGAATTAAAGTTTGTAGAGGATGACTGGGAGCTGGCAGAGATGTACGGAGTTGACACATCGAGAATCAGATTTCTAACAATTTCAATTTCGTCCAGCTTCATCTGTCTTTCTGGAGCAGTTTTGGCTCCAACTCAATCCCTATTCCCTTCGATGGGTTGGAGCAGTATGGTCATAGCGGTGATAATCGCCGCAATTGCTGCGTTAGCGGGTAATGCAGGGTTGAGGAAGTACGGCCTCACGATTCCAATAGCCATAGCATACACCGCAGTACTGAGGTGGCTGCTTTGAAGAAAGATTTTGCAATTATCTTAGCATTACTCCTGCTACCCCTACTACTCAGGAGCAGTTTTATCGTTTCAGTTGCAACGATGGCCGTCGTTTACTCTATCCTGTCACTATCTTGGTTTTTCATGGAAAAAGAGGCTGGATGGACGAGCCTTGTTCACTCAATACCCTTCGGCATTGCTGCATATGCTCTGGCAATCAATCCAGTTCTCATCATTCCGGCTTTTTTGCTGTCACTTCTCCTGTTCACAGCCCTATCCCTTTCCGGGAGAGAGAAGTTCGTCTTCACGTCCTTCATCACCGCAATTGTATTCTGGTATTTTTCGCATTACATAACTCTCAGTGTAAACGGTGGAGTTGTTGGTGGGGAGGAGGGCTTCTCATTCCTATCGATTGGATTATGGGAGAGCTACCTGCTGTCTTCTTCGATGTTGCTGCTCTTCTTCACATCCTTTGCTCTCATCAGAAAGTCAGGGCTTGGACTTAAAATTGAGGCTGTGAGAGATGATGAATTCGCCGCGAGAAGCATTGGTATTAATGCTTTCAAAATTAGAATCGTAAGCTTTGCAATATCAGTTTTTACTGCAACAGTTGCCGGTGTGTGCTATCTTCTGTATTTCGGCCACGTCTCCCCTGAAATTTTTTCCGTTGAGATTGTACTTCTACCCTTCGTTGCCAGTCTCATCGCTGGTAATAGGTGGGCGTCTCCAATAATCGGTAGCTACATAATTGTAGTCGTCTCCAGAGCTTTTTCAGGAATTCTGCCGGAGACACATCTCCTCATCTACGCTGCCGTTCTGATGCTATCTCCCAAGCTAAAGAGGTGGTGGGGTGCTTCAGCTTATTGACGTGTCAAAGGTTTACAACGGAAATGTGGTGCTGAGGGGCATAAACTTCGAGCTTGAGAGTGGATTTGCCGGAATCTACGGACCAAACGGCAGCGGAAAGTCAACGATGCTCAAGATAATTGCGGGAATTGAGAAACCGGATTGCGGGAGAATTTTGTTTGAAGGAGAGGACATAGCAGGAAAGACACCTGAAGAGGTAGCAAGGATGGGCATTACAATCGTCTACCAGATTCCAAGACCCTTCAAGAACATGAGCGTAATTGAAAACGTGGCCACCCCATTTATTTTGAGGGTGAGCTACAGGGAGGCGATGGAATCTGCAATGGAAATCTGTGAATTTGTTGGTCTCAAGAATAAGGTGAATCTAAAGGCAGGTTTACTGTCTCAAGGTGAGCTTAGGTTGCTGGAAATAGGAAGAGCCTTGGCAGCGCAGCCGAAACTCATGCTTCTCGATGAACCATTCTCAGGGCTTGATGTGGAGAACGCAAAAAGGGTGAGGAGGATTTTGAGAAAAATAAAGCGGGAAGGTGTGGATGCCATTGTTACTGCCCACAGGATGAAGCTGCTGAGGGATATTGTTGATGTCAGCTACGAGATGAGGGGTGGAAAAATTGCTGAGGGCTGACAGAGTTAGAGTGGAGCTTAACGGGAGGATGATTTTGAAGGATGTTACCTGCTATTTGGAGAGGAGAGAGATAATGCTTATTGCTGGCCCTAACGGCAGCGGAAAGTCAACCCTGCTGAAGTGCATTATGGGCTTGATGGAGTCTAAGGGAAGAGTTTTCCTCGATAATGTGGAAATTACACATTTAAAGCCCTCTGAGAGGTTTAAAATGGGTATAACTCTGGCACCGGAGAGGTTGAGAGTTGCAAAGAATTTGACTGTCGAGGAGAACGTGTCTATTTCAGGGGACTTTCAGGAGGCTCTGGAAATCTTTCCCGAGCTTGGACCACTGGCCAAAAAAAAGGCAGGAAAGTTGAGTGGTGGTGAGAGGCAGATGGTGGTTTTGGCAAGGGCCCTCATATCAAAACCAAAGTATCTGCTCCTCGACGAACCCTTTCAAGGTCTTCACAAAGACCTGAGGGTGAGGGTAGTAAACATGATTTACAACCTTTCCAAGAAGTGTGGAGTGGTGGTTGTTACTCACGACGAACTTGATGAGATTTTTCTTATGTCAGATAAAACCTGTATTCTCGTTGGAGGAGAGGTTCTTTACTTTGGCGACAGTGAGGGTGCGGAACAGCTAATGAGAGAGATGTTCATGTAAAATTAAAAGAGCATATTTAAACCTTCAATGAAAGCCTCGACCGATGCCATGATTATGTCCGTCCTCGCACCTCTTGCCGTCACAATCTTATTATCCTTCTTCAACTGCACAACCACATCAACGAGAGCGTCGGTTCCGCCCGTTATGGCATCCACGTGGTAGCTTACAAGCTTTATGTCTGCAAACTCCTTTATAGCCCTTCTTATGGCGTTTATCGCCGCATCAACCGGACCGAGACCGACAGCAGCCTCTATCCTCTCCTGACCATTTATCCTGAGCTTCACGCTTGCCATCGGCATGACGTTTTTCCCGCTGAAGATTGCTAGGTCTTCGAGCTTGACCTTCTTCTCCCTCTTTATCTGCAGCACCGTCTCAATTATCGTTCTTACGTCGGCATCCGTGACTCTCTTGCCCTTGTCTCCAATCTCCTTTATTCTTGCGAGAATTTCTTTCATCTGCTCTGGAGTCGCTTTGTAGCCGAGCTCGTTCATTATCGCTTCAACACTTGCCCTTCCAGCGTGCTTTCCGAGAACGATGACTCTTTTTCTCCCCACAACCTCTGGGGATATAGGCTCGTACGACTTGAAATCCCTGAAAAGGGCTGAAGTGTGAATTCCACTTTCGTGTGTGAAGGCATTGTCTCCCACAATCGGTTTATTTGGAGGAACTACAACTCTTGAAAGCTTCTCTACAAGCTTTGACGTGTTGTACAGCTTCTCCTTCCTAATTTTAGTTTTAATTCCGTAGAGGTATTCAAGGGCAATTACAACCTCCTCTATTGCCGCATTTCCGGCTCTCTCGCCGAGACCGTTTACGGTTCCGTGGAACTCCTCAGCTCCAGCTTTGATGCCGAATATGGTGTTTGCGGTAGCGAGTCCAAAGTCATCGTGACAGTGGATTGCGAGAGGCAATTTGACCTCAGCCTTAATTTTTCTCACGGTCTCCTCCATCTTTTCGGGAGAGAGTACTCCCACGGTGTCCGCAAAGGTAATTCTGTCCGCCTTAGCCTCTTGAGCCCTTTTGAACAGCTCGATGACGAAATTTAGATCAGCCCTTGATGCATCCTCAGCACCGAACTCGACTATAAGCCCCCTCTCCTTCGCGTACTCAATTGCCTCGATGCTTTTCTCGATTACGTACTCCTTGCTCTTGCCGGGAAACTTGGCGTTGATGTGAATATCTGATGACGGAGCAACCATGAAGATGGAGTCAGCATTGGCATCTGCTGCGGCATCTATATCTTCCTTTTTTATCCTCGCAAAGCTGCAGATTTCGGCATTCAGACCTCTCTGCGAGATTTCCTTTATTGCCTGAAAGTCGCCCTCAGAGGCAATTGCTGTTCCTGCCTCGATGATGTCAACTCCAAGGTTGTCCAGAGCCTCGGCTATCATCACCTTCTGCTCTACGCTCAGCGATACTCCGGGAGTTTGCTCACCGTCTCTCAGTGTTGTGTCGAGGATTTTGACTTGCACGGTTTTGCAGATAACGACTGGGTAAAAAAACTTTGGCATTCCAATAGGTTTAAATGAACTTCAGAAAGAGTATTGACATGGATGACGAAGAGAAGGAAAAGCTTCTTGAAAAGCTCGCTTCCCAGCAGTTGAGGGCTGACTACCGAAAAGCCCTTGGGAGTGAGCACAAGAGGAGGTATATGGATTCTGAAATCGAAAAAATATTCAAAAAGGGGAAGAAGAATGAACGCTGATGAGTTTGTGGAGGCATTTAACAATGCTAAGGATTTGACTGAGCTTGAAATACTCGCTGAAGTCGGGAAGAGTCTTTCTGGGAGCCTTGATGGCCACGAAAAGGGGAAGGTTCTCGGAACCTTAGGAAACATTTACTACGCTATGCATAAGCTGAAAGAGGCTGAGGAGGCTTACCGTGAGGCTCTAAACCTTTACATTAAGCTTTCGGAGGAGGATGAGAGCTTTCTGCCGTACGTGATTGGTTGCCTATACAATCTCGGCAATCTTTACCAGATTTCTCGAAAGTACGCTGAGGCTGAGAAGGCCTACACGGATGCCCTGAAACTTCTCGGAGATGTAAAAAACGACCAGAAGCTGGCGATTTTGACTGCCCTTGGAACAATGTATGCAAAGCTGGATATGAAAGAGCATGCTGAGAAAGCTCTGATTGAAGCGTTCAACATGGCAAAGGAGAAGGGAGACGTTAGAATGATGGGGATGCTTCTGAACAATCTTGCCGTGGTTTATCAGAGGGGAGGGAGAAAGAGAGAGGCGGAGATGCTGCTGAAAATGGCCCTTGATGCTTTAGAGCAGGTTGGAGAGGACTTGAGCATAGCCGCGGTTCTGCAGAACCTTCTGCCGTATTTGGATGAAAGTGAGCTGAAAAGGGTTATGGAGCGGCTTGAGAGCTTTGGAGAGCTTCCGATAGATCTAAAGGCGAAGATAGCTTACTTCAAGGCAAGGAGAGCAGAGGAGAGGGGAGAAGATTTTGCACAGCACTACATGGAGGCGGCATGTCTTGGCTTCATGGCGTACAGAAATTTCGGCTTTCAGTCTGTGAACTTCATGCACTGCCTGGACAAAGTCATTGAGTCAGATTCAGAGTTAAGAGAAGACGCCGTCATCCTCAAAAAGCTGATTCTGAAGTACTACTATGGAAGCCAGAAGGTCGAAATTGATTTCGGCACAAGAATTGGCAGGATGGTCAAGGCTGTGCTGGATGGAGAGGACATATACGAGGACGGCGTTGTTGAGGACACTGTCAGGCTGATAGCTGAAGACCTGCTCAAGGCGGGAACTAAAATTTAATTTTTGTCTAAGTTCTCCCTCCGAGATTGAGCTGACAAGGATAACTCTAAATCATCCATTGGTTTACTCATCCTTGCATTGCTGTAATTATGCAATTTTCGAGAAAACTGTGTGATAATTTTATTACTAAATAAAATTAAAAAAGATTAGAGACTCTCGAATAGATTCCCTCACTCCTCCAAGATCCTCTCTGCCTCCTCCCTGTAAGCATCCATAACGTATGGGATGCCGGAAACCTTTGCTGCTTCTTCTGTCAAAGCAATTAAGTCGTTTCTGGATATCGTTGAAAGCTTGAAGTTTCTGCTGCCCGCCATCAGCTGCTGCAGTCCAACCTTTATTTTCTGAGAGAATGTGTACATTGCTATAGCTCCGGCTGGAATTTCCTTTATTCTGCTTCCGTATTTTTCTTTCAGCTCTTCATAGGTTACGAATATCTCCTCCAAGCTATTTCCGTATTTGGCAACGTTCTTTGGCAGATTTCCTTCCTTCAACCACTTCTCAATGTTCTTACCCACCATGCCGGGTATCATCAATGCCCTGCCCATACACACTGCTTTCACGTAGGGAGCACCCATTGCGATTGCCTTGAATATTCCATCTTCGGTCGAGAATCCTCCAGCAATGGCAATGTCGGGAACTCTAAATCCTCTCTTGTCCAGCTTCCTGCAGAATTGGTAGGTAAGGGATTCAAGGTAGAAGGTCGGTATTCCCCATTCGTTCATCATCGGCCATGGGCTCATTCCCGTCCCTCCTCCTGCACCGTCTATGGTTACCAAGTCCAGCTTTGCCTCCGATCCAAGCCTAAGTGCGAGGGCTAAATCAACTGCTGAGTATGCACCGGTTTTCAGCGTTATTCTCTTGAAGCCAATGCTTCTCAGCCTGTCAACCTCTTCAAGGAAGGACTCCCTGCTCACAAACCCAAGTCTTGAATGCCTCTCGAACTCCTTAATTTCCCCTTCCTTAAAAGCCCTTTGAACTGCGGGATCTTCGGGATCGGGCAGGACTATGTAGCCCCTCCTCTTCAGTTCAAGAGCTCTCTCCAAAGACTTTACCTTTATCTCTCCACCTATGCTCTTCGCTCCCTGCCCCCACTTCAGTTCTATGGTCTCCAGCTCATGCTTGCTTGCGAGATATTCAGGAACACCGAGTCTTGTGTCCTCAACGTTCGCCTGAACTATCAGCTCACCGTACCCTTCGTAGAATTTCCTGTAAATCTCCACTCTTCTATCCATTTCCGGTGATCTCTTCACCTTCCCTTCAGAGTCAAGCTCAAGTTCGGGGTCTACACCACAGACGTTTTCACCGCAGACGATCGTAATACCAGAAATTGCTGCACCTACTGCAAAGTGCTCCCAGTTTCTCCTTGCAATGTCGGTTGAACCCAGAGCTCCCGTGAAAATTGGAAGCCTCATCTTGACCTTCTTATCCCATCCGTATTCTGTGGTTGTGTCAACATTCGTGAAAATTGCTTCGTCAGGGCCAATATCACCCTCAAGACCCTTCGCACCTCTTGCATATCCCTGTATGTTCAGATGTGAGTAGTCAACAGGATACTCCTTATCTGCTCCGGCCGTCACGTATCCAAAATCCTGGGGATAAAGTACTTCTCTCCCTCTGAAAGATGCGAGCCAAGCCTCACACCCTCCTCTGCACCCGTCAATGCACCTTGAACAAAGTCCAGAGAATGGAACAACGCTCCTGGAGCGGTTAAATGTTCCTGTCGCCTCATCTGCATTCGGTGTCCTTAAATTTCCCATCTCACCACCTCCTTTTTACTTCCGGCTTTGCCCTTCAACACCAAGTGTATTTAAATTTTACCCTATTAATACGTGTATCTATGTGTTATTTGTATATGTTAGTATTAGCACGTATGTAGGACAGAGAGGAGATTGAAAATTCCTTAATATTTCTGGCTTATATTTAAGAATTCTTGACTGAGAAAGTGATAATGCAAAAAAATATATATCTTGAAGCAAAAAAGGGCTTAAAGGTGATTAAATGGATGAGTTTGAGAGAGTAAAATCGGTTTTGAAAGAAAATAACGTTATGCAGGTTCTCTGCGCTTTCACAGACGTTAGAGGTTATCTCCAGACGTTTTCGATTCCCGCAAGAGAGTTTCTGGATGGAGATGCCTTTGAAACAGGAATCGGTTTTGATGGTTCTTCAGTCAGGGGTTTCAGAACAATAGAGAAGAGCGACATGATCTGGATGCCGGACGCATCGACGCTGAAGGTAATACCGTGGACTGATGATCCGATTCAGAAGTCGGCGATAATGTTCGGGAACGTTTACGAGGCCTGGGGGAATGAGATTGCCGATTGCGATCCTCGCGGTTATGTGGCGAAGAGATATGAGGATATGCTTAAAGCTGAGGGAATGTCGGCAATCTTCGGCCCCGAAATCGAGTTCTTCGTTTTTGAAGGGGTTGATTTCACCCGCCTGAGCTGGGACATGTGGGTCTCGCCGAATGGTGGTGCTGGTGACAGCTGGGGGCCGCCGAGAGTCATGCCAATCAGCCCGGAAGTTGAGAGTGGTTATACGATAAGGCCCAAGGAGGGCTACTTCAGGCCTCCACCTGAGGATACAACAGTTGAGTACAGAAACGAACTTTCATACTACCTTGAAAAGTTGGGTGTTGAGGTTGAGTACCACCACCACGAGGTTGCGACTGCCGGTCAGGTGGAGCTGAACTTCAAGCCAAAACAACTCGTTGAAGTTGGAGATGCCTTCTACCTCTACAAGTTTGCAGCAAAGAATGTTGCGGCAATGCATGGCCTATATGCAACATTCATGCCCAAGCCCCTCTATTTAGACAATGCCAGCGGGATGCATACGCATCAAAGCCTGTGGAAGGGGGAGCCATTCAGCGGTGATGCAATATTTGCCGATCCAGACGATGAGTACATGCTTAGCCAGAAGGCGAGGTACTACATAGGAGGGCTGCTTGAGCACGCCAAGGCTCTAACTGCTCTCTGCGCCCCAACGGTTAACAGCTACAAGAGATTAGTTCCAGGGTTTGAGGCTCCCATTTATATCTGCTGGAGTCTGAGGAACAGGTCTGCCCTTGTTAGAGTTCCAATGTATGTCAAAAAGCCTTCGGCAATAAGAGTGGAGTACAGGGGCGTTGATCCGAGCTGCAATCCGTATCTTGCAATCACCGCCCAGCTCGCTGCCGGTCTGGATGGCATAAAGAAAAAGATCGATCCCGGCGATCCACTGCTTGAGGACGTTTACGAGCTAACACCAGCCCAGAAGAGGGAGCTGGGTGTTGGTGAACTTCCAACAACGCTGAGGGATGCGATAGACCATCTGGCGAGCGATGAGGTGATGCACGAGGTTCTCGGCTCGCACATCTTGGATGCATTCATGGAGCTCAAAATTGATGAATGGAACCAGTACTGTCTGTACATAACGCCCTGGGAGTTCATGAAGTACTTTGACGTTTGATTGATTTTAATTTTTTAATTTGCTTTTTAGTCCACCTTTCTGCCACATCCAAATCCTCAAAGCAAGTTCGAAAGGTTTCAGAAAACCTACCTTCTCCTTTAACCTCAACCTGTTCTCAGTAGCAATCGATTGTTACAATATCCCCTTTCATAAGCAAAAGGTTTAAATATATGTAGTGACCATTAAATTACGGTGGCGGCGGGTTAGCTGATGCTGTAGCTTTCCCGCCGCCAAAGAATGGGAGAATTTATATAGTGGAAGGTGAGATGAAAGGTGAGAAAAGGAGGTAGAGAAGTATGAAAAGGTTAGGAATAATAGGCGTAATAATGGCGGCGCTTTTAGTGATATCAGTGACTCCAGCGATGGCCCTTACACCGAGTATAGAAAATGTAACAGTGGATGATGGACCCATAACGGTAGGTGATCCAGTACATCTACTGAATTTAAAGCTGAGTGACGATGAAATAAATCTCGGTGAGTCAGTAACTATAACGGGTTCGTGGGTATCAACTGGAGAAGACCCATGTAAGACAACAAGGTTCTTGGTTGTCGTTAAGGCATCTGATTTCGTTGATTTCTGGGCTGGTGATGCTACCTACGATGACTTACTTGATAATGCTTTACTGAAGGTTCAGGTAGACTGTGAAGGGGCTGAGCTGAATAAGGAATTTACACCAGATGTTTCTGGAACCTATGTCGTGTTCCCGTTTGTCTACAACACAACTTCGGGGTATAGTCATAATGTTACCAATGGAGATCCGACACATCTGGGATTCAAGGTTAACCCGCCAGTTGCAGGGAAACCTGAGGTTTCCATTTCGGTCGACAAATCGTCAGTGGCCATCGGTGACTGGGTTAAGGTTGAAGCGTCCATGAGCACATCGACCGCCGTCTCGGAGATAAAGGTCTTCGTCACAGGAAACGACAGGTACATCGAGCTGTGTAACGCATCAGCAGGGGGCTACCACACCCTCAGTGAAGCCTGTGGGGACGATACATGGTGGGTGCCAATTAAGGCGGGCGAGTATGCAAGAAACTCCAGCAATGCAATGATAGCAACCGCTGCGCCTTTCTGGGCTGTTATATCAGAAAAAGTTCCTGCATCGGACCTTCCAGAGGGAGTCTATGTAGCGAAGATTGACGTGAACTACAAACACAATGAGAACAGATCAGAAGCTACAGCCGTATTTAGTGTTGTCGAGGCTGAGATAACCCAGTTGAATGTACCCGACACCCATGTGAAAGGAACGGACTTGGTCATTACTGGTCAGGCAACACTCGCAAAGAGTGGTACAAAGAATGACAACTTCACACTGAAGTATACTCAAAACGGTGCTGAAAATGTAGCTTGGTTGAACATCACAACAATGGATGATGTGCTTAAGGTAGGTCCAATAATGGCGTACATCGACGAGGGAGGTGAATTCAAGTTCAAGATAGATAGCTTTGGAACCAAAGTCCCAGGAGATCTTGAGCTTGGCTACTACAAAGTGAAAGTGTGGATAGATGCGGATGGCGATGGAGTTGCAGAGGATGAGATTGTCGATCTAATGGAGCTGAAAGAGGGGACAATTACGGTATCGGTTGATAAACCCACAGTGAGCAGGGGTGACTCCTTCAAGATTATAGTGCAAACGAACTTTAAGATCAATACTCCAGTAAATCTTACAATAAGTGAGGACGACCTTGGTGATCTATACGCTAACGATACTCCAGATGATCTGTGTGTAGACATGGGTGGCTGGTATGACTCCAGCGAGGATGAGTGTGTGTTCACCCAGGGAGTAGACGCCACAGGTAAGGCCGAGTTCAAATTTGATGTAGCTTACAACGCAGAGTTGCATGACTACAGGTTTAAGGCAAAAGATACTATGGGGCTGGGACTTACTGCAAGTGTGAGAGTTGAGGTGGTCAAGCAGATACTGGATGTTACGGTTGATAAGACGACCGTAATCAGGGGCGACAGCTTAGTATTCTCAGGTACAACATCTCCTGACCAAATCGTGTGTATCTATTCTGACGAAGAGGACTACTTCTATCTTGGTAGTGAACACGTAGCGTCAGAGGCAGACCTTGATGACGGCGTGTGTCCAAATACTGCCCAGGTTATGGCAGATAAAGATGGCAACTTAGAGTTTGAATTGGATGTTGACGCAGAAGCTGATCCAGGAACGTACTATGTGTATCTTGTTGCACCAGAAAACATCACTGATGGGCAAGTAAATTATGTCGATAGGGCAGCAGATGCTCAGAAGATGTTCTCCATAGTCGTTAAGGATCCGTGGGTAAAGGAGATAGTAGTGCCAGGAGTCCTCCCGTACAACGGTGAGACAGATGTCTCAGTAGTTGTTGAACCTGGTGACCGCCAGAAAGTGAAGGTTGGGTACGTCTTTGAAGGACTTAATGTAGATTACAAAGACTATGACGATGCAGCGTATGACTTGGATGCCAACAATACAGCGACGTTTACGCTTGATTTAGACAAAATTGCTGACGATGAGGGCCTTGATGAAGGACTCGTTCCGGGTCTCTATGTGCTAACCGTTAAACTGTTCATCTACACAGGTCAGGAGTATGAAGAAGTTGATTCAGCCGAAACTCAGAAACTGATCGAAGTGGTGCAGCAGACTCTCGATGTGACGTTGGAACCAGAAACCCCAGTAGTTGGAGACACCTTGAAGATCAAGGTAACTACGAACAGGCAAATCTCAGGCTATGACGGAATTTGGGTAGTATTTACCGGAAACAACATCGAAGATGTTTTCCAGGTTGTAGTTAACTCAGAGGGCGTCGGAGAGATTACTATAGAGACTGCTGGTTATAGCCCAGGAACCTACAAGTTGTATGTCCGTGACACGGCTAAGACTCCAAGAGATGAGATAGATACAGAATACATCAAAGAAGTGTATTATCTTGATCCGACAGAGTCCTTAGCTAGAGAAAAAACTGCTCACGATGACTTGCTCGTGATCAAGACAGTCGAACTCCTCGAAACCGCACCAGCTACGACAACCACCGCGGTTACAACAACCACAGCCGTGACCACAACCACCGCGGTTACAACAACCACAGCCGTTGAAGAGACCACAACCACCGCGGTTACAACCACAACACCACAGCAGGGCGGTGGAGTGCCCGGCTTCGAGGCAGTGTTCGCAATTGCCGGACTGCTGGCAGTAGCATACCTGCTGAGGAGAAAGTAATTCTCCAAATTTTTTCCTTTTTTATTTTACGATAAAGTTTTTAAGCTACGGTTCTGTATTCTGTTTATGAAGAAGATTGTGGCAGTACTGCTCCTGCTCATACTGGCTACTCCAGCCCTAGCTCTTGAAACCCTTACAAAGGATAACTTCGACACTCCTGAAACCGAGATAAAACCAGGGAAGGATTACTATTTGCCGGGAGACGAAGTTACTGTAACATACAGGATAACTCCCAATACGGATGACGATATGGAGTTAATTGGGGGTGAGAGGGATAATCCACGTACTTACACCTTCGAAACTTCTCTCGAAAGTACGAAGTGGATTATAGCAGTCAACTATTACCTCGGAAGCAAGACCGAAGAGTTTCTGAATGATGATAAAGTCAAAATTGAGGTCAAATATTTTTATGTCAACGAACAGAAGAAAGGTGTTAGAAGCATAGAAGTGAACTTGTCTGGCACAGTACCTTCTGTTTCCGAAAGACTGGAAAGTATCGATGTGGTCAATGTTTCAGTCGAAGAGGCTGAGGAAGATGCGCTCCCACCCCTGAAAATAAAGGTTGTGAACACACAGAAGTTCAGCGAGGACATTCAAAAGGTAAGGGAAGATGCAGATTCCCTTAAGTCAGACTTGGAATCGGCAGGAGTGCAGTACAACCAGTCTGATTTTGATGAGATATACTCTCTCCTTGAGAGTGCTGAAAGCCTCGTGTCTCAGGGAAAATATGTTGAAGCGGATGAGAAGATAAGCGAGGCTGAGGAGAAGCTTGACGAGATTGCTTCACAGGCCAACAAGCTAAAGGCCGAGACTGAGAGGGATTACGTTGAGGACATGCTCAACAAAGCGTACCTGAACCTGAGCGTTGTAGAAGTCGCTCTCAACAAAGTTGCTGACAGCAAGAACTACACCGCCTATGTAGAAACCTACGCTGAACTGAAAAGTCAGTATGATAGCCTGAAGAGTCAGTTTGACGATGCAAATCAGATGATAGAAGATAAAAAATACTCTGATGCTTACGAAAAGCTCAAGGAGTTGAAACCACAGGTTGAAGACCTTTTGAGCAATATTGACAAGCTTAAGACAAAGATTGAAAACGAGAAGTCAGAGGAGGGTGGCTTCAGCTTACCATCACTCAATATTGAACTGCCAATTTCACCGCTGTACATCATTGCAGGCATCATTGTTGGGGTAGTAGTGGTGGTGGCAGCAATAAAGTTCAGAGGAGGGAGAAGAAAATGGGACGAGCTCCGTTAATTCTTCTTCCTGTTCTTTTGCTATTTACCACAGCCTCAGCTTATGACTTCGACTACTCCTGCTCCAAAACATTCGACGATTACTACTTCGGCGGAGAATACCTCTATTTCACCTGCACAGTAACTCCCGACTCCTCAAGCGACGCCAAGCTGGCAGACGACCAGGAGTATCATGTTTTTACCCAACTTGACTCCTCAGCGCTTGCAGTTGTCGTTGAGTATCGGGATGGAAAGAAAGTGCTCTACCCCTCACCTCAGGATGAGTATAGCTCCGATGGGGGTGAAACAGAACTCAAGATTTTTGTCCCTGAAAGCGATGATGGTGTGGATGAAATTGCTTTGACAGTTTCTGGATATGTGCCGGTAATCGACTCAAGGCTTGAAAACCTGACGGTGCTGAAAGTGGAGACTGAGGAAGAAGAGCTAATCGGACTGGAAATTACGGTTGTGAACAAGCAGAAATTTTACTCAGACATAAGGAATTTTGAAGATGCAGAGTGTGCCGATGAGAAAAAGCTGAAGGAGGCCAAGCTGCTTTACAATGATGAAAAGTACAGGGATGCTGAGGAATTGATGGAAGATATAGAGGATGCTGTTGAGGAGTGCTACGTTAGCAGCAATATGAAATCCTACCAGTCCAAAATCGACGAGCTGAAAGCTTCGCTCACTGAAATCAACAAAGAACTCATTCTCATTCAGTACAGAGTCGAAAACGAGAGAGACAGGATCGAGAACTATGAGGAGGTTAAGGCCAGATACGAGGAGTTGTACTCAAACATTGGCAGTGTTGATGAGGCAATAGATGAGGTGGAGAGGCTGGTTAACGAAGGGAAGTTTACCACTGCAGATACAAAAATAAACGAGATTAAGGATTCTCTTTCTTCGCTGAAGCTGGAAGTCGAGGAGCTTAAGAAATCAATCAGGGAGAAAAGTCTGATTGATGCTGATCTAACCACAGTTGCCGTGGCAGGTGGTGGAGTAGCCTTAGTTGCAATAGCAATAGCTGTCATAATGAATTCGAGAAAAAAGGACAAGTGGTAGCCTATAAAAACCTCGTAGAGTTCGATGAGCCAGCTATAACCTGGTCAATCATTTTTTTGGGGAAAATACCGCTTTCAACAATACCGGTTATGAGCTTCACACTTTCTTCCGTTTCCTCAACAGCTTCATCTTCCAGTACACCGAAATCGCAATCCAAAACAAAGTTGCCGTTATCCGTCACAACTGGTCCAACTTTGCCGCTCCCGTGCCTGAGTTTCACTTCAGCTCCCAGCTCCTTCAACTTTTTGGACACATACCCGTAGGCGAAGGGCAGGACCTCAACCGGGATGGGCATTGAAAGTTTCTCAACCAGCTTGCCCTCATCCACGATTATCACAACCTTCTTACTCGCCTTCGCAACTATCTTCTCCCTCGTCAATGCCCCTCCACCACCTTTAATGCAGTTCATCTTAGCATCTACCTGATCAGCTCCATCAATACACAACTCTGGTTCGTATTCAACCAGATCGACAACTCTTACCCTGTTTCTGATGGCTGCGTAGTAGGACTGGTAGGAAGTTGGCACTCCATAAACCTCCATATCCTCTCTTTTTATCCTCTCCCCAAGCAGGTTCAGGAATATTTCGACTGTTGAACCACTACCAATCCCCAAAACCATCCCGTCTTTAACAAGCTCTAACGCGAGCTTTGCAGCGTTATACTTCCCATTCGAGGCCATTAAACCACCTTCCAACCTTTCCAAAATCAACTTTCGCGGTTAAATCAATTGAGAGAGGGGTTACGGAAACATAACCGAGCCTAAGGGCGTGGATATCCGTCCCCTCCTCAGCGTCCTCTACTTCATCCCCATGTATCCAGTAGTACTCCCTGCCCCTCGGGTCTAGCCTTTTCTCCACGCTGACAATGTACATTCTTCTCGCAAGCCTTGTTACGGCAATTTTACCGTTCGGCCTTGCGGGGACATTAACGTTCAGCAGGTCAACGCCCTCAGGCAGTCCTTTTTCGAGCACGAGCTTTGCGAGGTCTTTCAGAACCTTGGATGCGAAGCTAAAATCCGCCTTACTCGTTAGTTCGAATTTGCTGACGTCCGGCATCTGCAGCGATATTGCGATGGTTCTGCTTCCGTGAGTTGCCGCTTCCAGAGCAGCACCCACAGTTCCCGACGTCGTTGCAGCCTCAGTGGAGAGGTTTTCGCCCAGGTTTATCCCGCTAACTGTAAGGTCGGGGATTTCGCCGATAATCTCGTACATGCCGATTATAACCGAGTCCGTTGGTGTGCCATCCACAGCATATATCTTCATTCCGTTAATTTTCAGCTCAGAGACCCTTATCGGCTCCATTATGGAGAGGCTTCTCCCCACTCCACTCCTCTGTACGGCTGGAGCTACGACAAAGACCTCTCCAAGCTGCTCCAATGCCTCGTATGCAGCCTTGAGCCCTGCTGAATATAGCCCATCGTCGTTTGTGAGCAGAATCTTCATATCTCCTTTTCGATCCTGTCAATGTAGAGGGCAATCTCGTTTATCACTTCCGGTTCAAGCCTCTTCTCAATCCTCACACCTTTGCTTTCTGCAAACTCCTTGAGCCTGTCGAAGTGAATTGCGAGCTGAGAAACAACATACGTCTTGAGGAGGTAAAAGTTCCTCTGAACTTCCTCTTTCTCTGCCTTTCCGCTTTTGTAGAGGTTGATTATCTCCTCACAATCTTTTTTGAACATCTCGAGGATGTTTTTCTGCTCCAGAAGCTCATCTGCCTCTTCAACGCTTCTTTCTCCTCTAATAATCTCTCCTATTCTGTCGAGAAACGTGTTGATGTAAAGCATCAAAGAGAGTGTTGGTAAGGCCTATAAATCCGTTGCGATAATGATAGAATGATGAGAGAAATCGAGCGAAGATGCCTGCAGGCTTTGATCGGTATAGTGCAGAACATTTATGATCAGATGAAAGCCGGGCAGGTTCCTGAGCTTCATATCGCAACGAGAACTAAGCACAACATCGAGTTTAATGAGGAGAGCGAGGTTTGGGTTTACGGTGACAGAAAATCTGTAAGATCTGCCAAGACCGTTAAGGGGGCTTACAGAATCCTGAAGATGACCTATGTCATCGGTTTTCTCAAGGAGCAGCTCAACCTAAACAAGTCATCAACCCTGAGAGAGCTTTACTACATCTCTGAGGGATGGGGTGCGGCAAAATTCGAGGAGCAGCCTGAAAGCGACAGGCTTGTTGAGGATTTAGAAATTCTGACGAACTTCCAGAGGGAGCACTTCCACATCCGCCCTGAAGAGGATGGAGCCACTGTTATAGGGCCCCTCAGGGTTAGGGAGGAGACGAGGAGAGGTGTTAGGGAGATACACTGTCAGGATGATGTGGGTGAGGGAGGATATCAGATTCCGGTCAACGTTGACAGGATTGAGTTTGTTGACCACGACGCAAAGTTCGTGATAGCGATAGAGACAGGCGGTATGAGGGACAGGCTTGTAGAGAACGGGTTTGATGAAAAATACAATGCGATAATAGTCCACCTGAAGGGACAGCCGGCAAGAAGCACTCGCAGGTTGTTGAGGAGGCTCAACACCGAGCTCAATCTGCCAGTGGTTGTGTTTACGGATGGAGATCCCTGGAGCTACAGGATTTTTGCGAGCGTGGCTTATGGGAGTATAAAGTCCGCCCACCTCTCGGAGTATCTTGCAACTCCTGCAGCTCAGTTTGTGGGGATAAGGCCAACGGACATCGTAAAGTACGATCTGCCAGCGGACAAGCTGACGGATGAGGATATCAAGGCGTTGAACGCAATACTTACTGATCCTCGATTTGATTCCGAATTCTGGAAGAAGGAGGTGAACCTGCAGCTTGAGATAAAGAAGAAGTCAGAGCAGCAGGCTCTGGCTAAGTATGGTCTGGATTATGTTACGGATGTATATCTCCCAGAGAGGCTGGCGGAGTTGGGCGTGGTCTGATTAAGTGGTTTAATTTAACTTCTCGAGAATAGATGGCGGCATGTTTGCACTGACTTGACGAAATAAAAATAAAACAATAGGACTGGCTACCCCGTCCCCAGGGTAACCTGAATCCTCTGCTCTCCGATGGTGCCACCAATTAAAAGTGCTGTTTGATCCTTTGTGAAGGCGTAGCCAAAATCCTGCCCATTGACCCCACCGTAATTGGTGCTGAACCCCAAGTTGGAGATGGCTGTTTTCAGTGACTCCAAATCGCTGTTTTCAACCGGTCTCTTCAACACGTAAAGTATGGAAACACCCATACCAGAATCGGAAGATCCAGACAAGAAAGACTCCGCCTTCGCCCCTCCGAAAATGTCATTCAGAATGGGCCTTACCATCTCGTCAAGTTCTTTGGCATCTCCACTGAGAGGTGCCTCGCTGGTAGTGTAGTATGGATTTCCTCCCTCTTGCTGTTCTTGCTGTTCTTCCTGTACACTCTCAGTCGGAGTTGTGGTTGCTGCTGGACTCTCATTCTGCCCGGAGCACCCGCCCAGAACCAATGCGAGTGCAATTAGGACCAGTATGGCATACAATTTTCTCATCAAATCACCGGGCTACCATGCGGTAAAGAGTTATATATAATTTGTTATCTTTTGTAATTTACTTCAATACTAAGAAAGTCACTTGCTATTATTGTGTTACTAAAAACTTCCTTGGCCTCTTCAAGTAAGGGAGTAGCATCCTTTGAATAGCGAGTGCTTATGTGTGTGAGAATGAGTTTTTTAACGTTCGCAGCTTTTGCAACCTCTGCCGCCTCTCTCGCAGTTGAGTGACCGCTCTCTATTGCCCACTCCTTCAACTCTTCCTTAAAGGAGGCGTCATGGATGAGCAGATCTGCATCCCTTGCAATTTCAACCGTTCTTTCAGTTGGCCTCGTGTCACCGGTGTATACAACCTTCCTCCCCCTTCTAACTTCACCGAGAACCATATCCGGTGTTATCACCTTTCCTTTCCAGACTATCTCCTCTCCCCTTGCAAGCTTTGCGTAAAGCGGCCCTGGGGGGATTCCAAGCTCTCTCTCCGCTTTTTCTCTGTTGAACTTCCCTCTTCTGTCGTTCTCTATGATTGCATATCCAACGCTCTTGACTATGTGCTCCGTTTTGAATGCAACAACTTTGAAGTCGTCAAACTTTACCTCATCCCCGTCTTTCAGCTCCCTCACCTTCACATCGTAGTTGAGCTGGTCGTATCCGAAAGCATCGAAAAGCGCTTTCAGCACGTCAGCCCTTGGAGAGTAAACGTTGAGGTCTTTGGTTCTCTCATTCAAGGACATCGTCTCAATCAGTCCAAAAATGCCGATGAAGTGGTCAGTGTGTAGGTGAGTTATGAAAATGTTGTCGAGGTTACGAAAGCCGGTTTTGGCTATCATCATCTGTCTCTGCGTCCCCTCGCCACAATCAAAAAGCATTCTCTGCCCGCCAAATTGGACAAAAATAGCGGGGGAATTCCTCTCCACGCTTGGAATAGTGCCGGAAGTTCCAAGAAAAGTGATTTTAAATAACATTCAGGATTCGAGGACGATTTCAATGTTCACGTCTCTCGGAACCTGAATTCTCATTATCTGCCTCAACGCTCTTTCGTCCGCTGAAATGTCTATGAGCCTCTTGTGAACCCTCATTTCCCAGTGATCCCAGGTTTCACTGCCCTCTCCGTCCGGGGCCTTCCTCACTGGAACGACCATCCTCCTTGTGGGGAGAGGTACCGGCCCGCTCAGCTCAACACCAGTCTTGTTTGCGATCTCCTTGATCTGGCTGCAGATTCTATCCAGTTCCTTTGGATTCAGACCAGAGAGCTTGATTCTTGCCTTAGGACCTTTTATCGGCATTAGACCACCAAAAAAATAAGGTTATTTTCTTGGGGTAAGATCGAGAACCATTCCGGCTCCAATGGTCATACCCATGTCTCTGATAGCGAACCTGCCCATCGGTGGAATGTCCTTGACCTTCTCGATGACCATCGGTCTTGTTGGCTCAAGCTTCACGATTGCAGCGTCTCCAGTCTTAAGGAACTGCGGGTTCTCTTCCTTAACCTGACCAGTCCTTGGGTCGATCTTCTTCTGGAGCTCAACGAACCTGCAGGCGATCTGTGCCGTGTGCGCATGCACAACTGGAGTGTAACCTACTGTAATTGCAGTTGGGTGCTGCAGAACGACGAGCTGGGCTGTGAAGTCCTTAACCACGGTTGGCGGGTTGTCCGGATGTCCTGCGACATCTCCTCTTCTGATGTCCTTCTTGCTCACACCTCTAACGTTGAAACCGATGTTGTCTCCTGGATACGCTTCCTGAATTGGCTCGTGGTGCATTTCGATGCTCTTGACTTCACCGCTCACACCAGCAGGCTCAAACACGACCTTGTCTCCAACTCTCAGCACACCGCTCTCAACTCTCCCCACAGGCACCGTACCAACACCGCTGATCGAGTAGACATCCTGGATGGGGATTCTGAGCGGCTTGTCCACGAGCTTCTCCGGCGGCTTGAGAAGGTCGAACGCCTCCATCAGAGTCGGTCCGTTGTACCACGGAGTCTTGTCGCTCTTCTTGGCGACGTTGTCTCCGTAGTATGCTGAGACTGGAATGAACGGAATCTCATCGACCTTGTAACCCACCATCTTGAGCAGCTTGCTTACTGCCTCCTTAGCTGCCTCGTACTCCTTCTGGTCGTAGTTAACTCTGTCCATCTTGTTAATTGCCACGATCAGCTGGTTTATACCGAGAGTTCTTGCAAGGAATATGTGCTCCCTGGTCTGTGGCTGGACCTTTTCAACAACATCCATGACGAGAACCGCTGCATCAGCTTGGGAAGCTCCAGTAATCATGTTCTTGATAAAGTCCCTGTGACCGGGGCAGTCGACAATGGTGATGTAGTACTTCTCAGTCTCGAACTTTCTGTGGGCTACATCGATGGTAACTCCTCTCTCCCTCTCCTCCTTCAGTCTGTCCATGACCCATGCGAACTCGAATGTAGCTTTGCCCTTCTCCTGAGCTTCTTTCCTCATTTTCTCAATTATGTGCTCCGGAATCTCACCAGTTTCGTAAAGCAGCCTTCCAATCAGAGTGCTCTTTCCGTGGTCCACATGCCCTATGAAGGCAACATTAATGTGCTCCTTTTCCTTAGCCATACCCATCTCCTCCTTTCTGGTTTTTCGTTAAATCCATTAGGAGGATATATAAACCTTTCACCAGCTTAAAATGGTGGAGATTGGCAGATACAGTAAATCCCCGAAAATAAATGCAACGATATATCCTGCGGTGATGAATATTAAGAATGGTAATGCGGGAGTGACCCAGACCTTCTCCACACCACTCTTTCTCAGTCTTTCAAGCATCCTCTCATCCGGCTCAACAGCCCTCCTGACACGCTTGAACTCTCCATTCTCGTCTACGAATTCGAGCAGGTTGTGGAACTTCGGCAGGTTTTTTACGTCAGCCCTGTAACCTGTGAAATAATAGAGAACGTTCCCTCTCAGCCCTCTCCAACCCTCTCTCACCAGGTTGCGGAAAAACATAAAAATCAGGAGCAGTGGAGCGGCTATTACAGAGTTGGCGAGCGTTGAGAAGGCGAAAGAAAATCCCTGGTTGAGCATAGGGAAGCCGTTGAAGGTTGGATAAAACGGGAAGATTACGGCGAGGCACATTATCGCTTTTGCATCAGCCCCTCCGTAAGCTCCGATAAGGTAGAGGGCATAGGAGAGAGCGATAACCATCAGAACGAAAAATCCGGCCACCATATAGTGTATCATCAAATAATCACTTGTAACGAGCTGATATCCTGTTATGGGGAGTGAGACGAGCAGCATGTACTTCCATACTCGATTTGGGATTATTCTGCTCTCCAAGTCGAGCTTGCAGGCGTATAACAAAAATCCAAGGACTATTAAAAACTTAATGAGATCCAGCATAAATCTCGTAAAAGTCAGACAGCATGGCTGATGCCGTCTCCTCCTTTCCCGCTCCCCTGCCAGCGACGAAGATGTTTCCTGCAGTATCCGTTTTGAACATGGCTGCATTCATCGCCCCCCTGATTGAGAGAGGATGGTGCAGTGGAACAAGCCGCGGAGATACTTTCAGCTTTTCCCTGCTAACCTCTGCGATGAGCCTTATGGTGTAGCCTTTCTCAGCAGCAACCTGAAAAGCTTCGGGGGTTATCTGCGTTATTCCCGTCACCTCAACATCCTCATACCTTGCACTCACACCGATTGTGTTAGCGATTATTACGAGCTTAAGTGCGGCATCAATCCCCTCGACGTCGTATGTTGGGTCAGCCTCAGCGTACCCAAGCTCCTGAGCTTCCTTGAGAATCTGCTCGTAAGGGAGCCTTTCCTCTTCCATTCTTGATAGTATGTAATTGCAGGTGCCGTTGAAGATCCCCTTCACACTCTCAATTTCGCAAAATGCGAGGTACTTCTTTGCCAGCTTTACAACCGGCATCGCCCCTCCGACAGTGGCTTCATACATGAGCTTTACTCCGTTCTTCTCTGCAAGCTTCATTAAACCATCAAAATCGGCAACAATTGGCCCCTTGTTTGACGTAATTACATGCTTCCCTCTCCTGAGGGCTTCCGTGATGTATTCAACTGCATCTCCACCCCCAATTTTAGTCACGCTGGCCTCAACCAAAACGTCGTATTCAGCATTTCTTACAATCTCCATAGCGCTGACATCATCTCTGAGCCTTCCAGTCTCCCTTTTCATTTTAATGGTGTCAGAAAGGCTGAATTCACCGCTTATCGAGCTTTTGGAGTCTGCAATTGCGGTAACCTTGAATTCCCCAATGGCTTTCTCGATCTCGTCCCTTTTCCTGACCAAAAGTTCAGCAAATCCCTGTCCAACTGTTCCGAACCCGATGATGGCGATTTTAATCATATTAGCTCCTCGTTAACCGGCTCGATTATCGTTATTTCCTTTCTTCTGCAAACTTCCCGCAGCTTTTCTAAAGCCTCTTTGAGCTTCTCCTTCCCTGAAGCTGAGATGGTTATTATTGCAGTCGAAGGACCGGAAATCTCTGGCATGCTGACATGCATCTCCACACACTCCGCTTCGCCATCAGTGTCAATGCTGCTTATTGTGTCACTGATGTCCGTGTGGATGAGATGACCTATTAGAAGAACTGATGTAGTTGCAGTAAGCTTCACCTCATTGAAGCTCCTTATAATTATTCCAAGCGATTTCAGCTCTTTTATAAGGTTTTCCACCTTGCTGCTATCTATTTTAAACGAAATTTCGACTGGCAGTCTGTTCAGAGGTGTCTTTTTCCCTCTCTGGTGGATAATTCCAACAATGTTTCCTCCAAGTGCCGAAATTGGCTGCAGAACTTTTAGCAACTGACCCGGCCTGTCCTCAAGCTCTACGATTAGTGTAATCAGAACTTCACTCATAGATTGGGGTGCCCTCGTTTTCAGTGAGCTTTTTGAACTCTTCCATAAGCTTTCTCGTTATCTCTCCCGGCTTACCATCACCGATTTTTCTGCCATCAATAACTACAATTGGTGCGATTTCAGCAGCAGTGCCGGTGACAAAAACCTCGTCTGCCGTGTAGAGGTCGTAGAGACCGATGTTTGTCTCCCTGAACGGGATTCCGAGTTTGTTTATTATTTCTATCACAGCCTCTCTCGTAATTCCTCTGAGGTTGTTTATTGTTGGTGGTGTGGTAATTGCCCCATTTTTAACCACAAAAATGTTATCCCCGCTCCCCTCTGAAACGTAGCCATTTCTGTCAAGGAAGATAGCCTCATCTCCTCCTTTTGCATTCGCTTCAATCTTTGCCAGAATGTTGTTGAGGTAGTTGAGAGACTTTATATTTGGCGGAAGTGCATCAAAAGAGTTCCTTCTCACTCCAACAGTGACTGCCGTTAAGCCCCTCTCGTAGAGGTCTCCGTAGAGCTTACCCCATGGCTTTGTTATGACTATTATCGAGGGCTTCTGACATTTTCTCGGATCGAGGCCAAGGTCACCAACCCCTCTTGTAACAATCGGCCTGATATATGCATCTCTGAGGTTGTTTTTTCTCAGCGTTTCAAGAATTATCTCCATGAACTCCTCCTTGGTGAGAGGTATCTCAAGATCGATGGCTTTGGCGGAGTCGTAAAGGCGGTCTATGTGCTCTTTTAGCCGAAAAACTCTTCCGTTGTAAGCTCTTATCCCCTCAAAAACTCCATCTCCGTAAAGAAAGCCGTGGTCAAAGATGCTTATCTTCGCTTCATTTTCCGGGACGAACTCACCGTCAATATAAACCAGCAACATCAACCTGAAATGCAGGGTGAAATTAAAAATAGTTTCGTTTGTCTGACAGAATTGCGGCAACTCTTGCAGCCCTCTCTACTGAGTCGAATATCAGAGTTTCAGAGTCCTTTAATACTTCCTTGATTTCTGCGTAGTTCTCTGGAGTTGATGAATAGACAAGAATGGACGGCTTGGTCATTCTGCCCATTATCTGCGAGATTACCTCAGCCGGTAAAACCCAGCTTGGTGGTGCGACAGCGTAAAGGAACATTACCATTCCGGTATCTTCATCCTGGCAGACTGTATCTATAACTTCAGCAAAAACATGAAGGTCGAGACCGCTGAACGACATATCCACGGGGTTCTCTCTGAGAGTTATCGGGGGTAGCAGGCTTTTCAGCTTCCTCACAGTCTCATCTCCAAATTTTGCCAGCCTACCGCCAGAGGTCTCGATGATGTCGGCAGCAACGATTCCAAGGCCGGCCTGTATTGTCAGCACTGCAACTCCACCTTTTACCTCCTCAAATTTTGCCATTGCCATAGCTGAGTCCATCAGTTCCGTTGGAGTTTCCACAACAACCGCCCCAGCCTGCCTCATGGCTGAGGCAAAGACTCTGTAATCCCCCGCCATGCTTCCCGTGTGGCTCACCGATGCCTTGTCAGCAACACTGCTCCTTCCAGACTTCATCACCACAACCTTTTTCCTCTTGCAGAGCTCTTTTAGCTCTTCAAAGATTCCTCTTCCGTTTTCAGTGCCTTCGATGTAGAGTGCGACGACATCGGTATTCTCGTCATTGGCTAAAAACCTCAGCGCGTCTGGAAAATCGACATCGCACCTGTTTCCAAGATGCAGGATATGGCTGAACCCTAAATCCCTGAATTGATGAACAGTGTAGTGGCATATCCCGCCGCTCTGCGAAACCAGCGCTATTCTGCCCTTCTTCACCTCGCTGAACATCGGTGTGAAGCTGGCATTTAAGCCGTTGATTACACTGACTATGCCGAAGGTGTTTGGCCCTATTATCCTTATTCCGTATTCTCTGACGATTTTCCTCAGCTCTTCTTCCCTGAGCTTTCCTTCCTCAACTTCGGCCTCCTTAAATCCGGACGAGATTATCACAACTCCCCTCACTCCAATTTCAGCAGCCTCTCTGACAGCATCAACAACGTAATCGGCAGGGACAGTTATAATCGCAATATCCGGGACTTCGGGAAGGGATTTTATGGAGGGATAAGTTTTCAGCCCAAGAATTTCGTTCGCTTTCGGGTTTATGGGGTAAATCCTCAGATTCTCGTTTGACATCAGGCTCTTCAAGACAGAGTTTCCGACCTTAATTGGATTTGTCGAAGCACCAACAACCGCCACACTCTCTGCATTGAAGAAGAAGTCTATATCCCCAATTTCCATATCGAACCTCTTCCTTTCCCCAACAACAATCCTGGCATCAGCAACAACCAGTCCTTTCTCATAGACAAAAACGGGATTCAAATCCATCTCCACTATACTTTCTTTCTCAACAATTTCATTTAGCTTTAAAAGCAGATCAACAACAGCCCCAACATCACCCTTCATCCCTCTGTAGCCTTCAAGCAGCTTATACCCCTTAACCTCCCTCACCATCTCCTCGGCATCCCTTCTCGTTAAAGGCAACAACCTGAAGCTAACATCCTTCAGAACTTCAACAAAAACACCACCCAAGCCAAACATGACAACGCTTCCGAACTGCTCGTTCTCAGCAACACCAACTATGACCTCAATCCCCTTCTCGACCTGAGGCTGCACATTGACTCCTTCAGCCTTTGGTATGGACATCAAAGCCTGGAAAGCCTTTTTTACTTCTTCTTCAGAGTTGATGTTCAGAATAACTCCACCGACATCACTCTTGTGGACTATCTCTCTCCCAGCAACCTTCATCACAACCGGGAAGCCTATTTGCTTTGCTGCCCTAATGGCTTGCTCTTCCGTCTCGCAGAAGGTGCATGCTGCTGTTTTTATGCCGTATTTCTCAAGCAGAGCTTTGGATTCGTGTTCGAGGAGTAGCATGAAGGCTGAGTGGGAAGGAGATTTAAAATGCTTTTTGATTTTGGATTAATGTTCAGTCGATTTCCACCACTTCCCCAGTCCTCTCATAGACTTTCAAACCCTCAACTTTCTGAAGCCTGCTGGCAAACTCCTCCGAAGTTAAACACTCCAGAAAATCCCTCACAGCTTCCTTTTCCATCCTGTCTTTCCTTATCAGGAAATCGTACTCCTCACTTCTCAGTGGTATGAAATCCAGGCCATAGTTCACCGTGACACTCTTTATCCCCACCCCTACATCAGCCTTCCCGCTTGCCACCGAAACCGCAACGGAAGTGTGGGTTTTTGCCTCAACTGTATAGCCCTTGATTGAAGCAGTGAGTTCCTGAAAACTCACACCTCTCTTTTCGGCAACCTCCCTGAGATACATATCCGTTAAAATCCTCGTCCCACTGCCCCGGTTGCGGTTGATGAAGGTCACATCCCCTCTCAGCAGGTCTTCAAAGCCTCTAATTCTCTTGGGATTCCCATTTGCAACTATCAAACCCTGCTCCCTCAAGTAACCTTTAACCAGCAACACATTCCTTAGCCCGTATTTTCTCACAATCGGCTCGTTATAAACTCCGCTCTCGTCAAGCAGGTGGGTGCCGGCAATATCAGCCTCACCCCTCTTTACGGCAAGAATCCCGCCTGTGGAACCGACGTTTATAACCTTGCTCATGTATGGCCTCTTTTCCCGCAGAATTGACAGAAGAATGTCCACACCAACGCAGTGGCTTCCTATTATCATCAAATCCGCAGGTCTGAGATGGCTGAAGAGCTTAACTTCAATCTCTTCCCCCTCTTCGAGCATGACAACGTTCTCGGGAATTTCAACAAAGCCATCTGTGAAGGCAAAGGAGGTAACGGCTCCGCTGTATGAGCCGCTCACAGGATAGGCTGAGTAACCCTCGACACCCTCCACAACGTTTACTGGAAGATACTCTCTCCTCCCCTCTGCCGAGAAAACCTTCAAAGCCAGCTTTGCTTTTAGCCTTGCCACCTCACTTTCCGAAATTCCGGCCATTTCCCTTATTATCGGCGCTACTATAACTTCGAAAACTGTCATGGCGGAGGTGGGATATCCCGGCAACCCGAAAATTGGTTTTGAATCGCTCACAGCTATAATAGCTGGTTTTCCGGGCTTTATGGCGATGCCGTGAACTATGACACCCGGATTGAATTCATCCAGAATGCGGTACATCACGTCTCCGGCTCCTGCAGAGGTGCTTCCGCTCGTAATAACGATGTCAGCATCTTTAAGAGCTTTATCAATAAGTCTGCGCATCTCCGCTTCATCATCTCTCGCAATGCCAATTAAAATCGCTTCCCCGCCATTCTCCTCAACTGCTGCAGTTAGGCTGTAGGAGTTGACGTCGTATATTTTACCCTCCACGAGTTTTTCTCCCGGACTAATCAGCTCATTTCCTGTTGAGATTATTGCAACTCTTGGCTTCCTGTACACCTCAACCTCTTTTATTCCGCATGCAGCCATAACACCGATTTCTCTGTGAGTCAGCCTTGATCCCTCTCTGGCTATTAACTCTCCCGCCATTATGTCGCTTCCCGCGTACATCACGTTCTCTCCCGGAGAGACTGGCTTGAATACTTCAATTTCATCTCCTCTTTTCCTCGTGTACTCTACCATTACCACAGCGTTTGCACCCTTCGGCATCATGGCTCCTGTGGCTATTTCAGCAGCCTCTCCTCTATTAACCTCAATTTCTGGCTTTTTTCCGGCCTCAATCACTCCTGTGACTTTCAAAATGACCGGATTGTCCTCCTCGGCGGTAAAAGTGTCCTCAGCCCTGACAGCGTAGCCGTCCATTGTTGCCCTGTCGAAAGGTGGGACGTCGGTGAGGGCGTAAACATCCTTTGCCAGAACTCTATTTACGGCAAGGTAAAGCGGGACAGTCTCAACAGTTCTTTTGGGAGTGAAATAGTTGAAAAGCAGATTCCGGGCTTCGTCAATCGTTACAACATCTCTGAAAACCTTCCTCATTCGAACACCTCTGTTACATCCCTCAAAAGCGTAACCTCTACCTCCTCACCCTCCTCGTAGCCTTCTCTCTCCTCGGGCACTACAAGCAAGGCATTCGCCCTGACGAAGGAGCTGAGAACCCCCGACCCCGAAATCCTTACCGGGTAAACTTTCCCATCTTGCCAGTGAACCCTGACGTTCCCTCTAACCCCAGTCTCCGACGGAACCCTTCCCTGCAGAATTCCTCTTTGCCTGCTCCATTTCCTCGCAACAATTTTCACATTCATCATCCTGTAGATAGCAGGAACAGCAAAGGTGTAAAATCCAAGCAGAGCTGCCGCCGGCGAGCCTGGGAGCATAAAAACTGGCTTTCCATCAACAACACCGGCTGCAGTTGGCATTCCGGGCTTCATCGAAACGCCGTGAAATACTATCTCTCCAATTTCTTCAATAACTTCAGGAACGAGGTCCTTGGAGCCGACAGAGGTTCCCCCTGTTATCACAACTGCATCAAACTTTAGCGCTTCACTAACCTTATTCCGTATATCTTCAATGGAGTCTCTCGCAATTCCCAGCGAAATCGCTTCAAACCCAAATTCAAGGAGGGCGTTGCATATCATCGGATTGTTGGAGTTGTATATTTTTGCTCCTTCAATTGCTTCACCAACCTCCACAAGCTCGTTTCCGGTGGTGATAACGGCCACTTTTGGTTTCCGGTAAACCTTGACTTTGTCTATTCCAAGGGATGCAATCACCCCGGCATCCTGAGGCTGGAGAATCTCCCCCTTTCTCAGGACAACCTCTCCCTCTTTTATGTCCTCCCCCCTCCTCGAAACGTTTTTCATTGGTGTCACGGCCTTCAAGACTTCAATCAAGTTGCCATTTATCCTCGTGTGCTCAAGCATAACTACCGCATTTGCACCCTTAGGCATCATCGCTCCGGTCATTATCCTGACAGCTTTTCCCGGCTCCACTTCTACCTCAGGCGTCTCTCCAATCTCCACACTGCCGGCAAGCTCGAGCATGATTGGATTGTTGACAGAAGCACCAAACGTGTCCTCAGCCCTTACAGCATAGCCATCCATCGCCGCCCTGTCAAATCGTGGAATATCGAAACCTGCAACAATGTCTTCGGCCAAAACACGGCCGTTGAGGTTGTAAACGTTAACATGTTCGGTACCAAGGACCTTAATCTTCCCAAGCAACCTGTTGAGAGCCTCATCAACCCTCTCCCTCTTCCAGAAACCCTTCTCCCTAACCATTATGCATGGTCGTGCAGAACGGTATAAAGTTGTTGCTCAGGATTGCTTTTGGAAGGAAAAGTAATTTTTACCCACATTCAACATTTCCCGATGAAACAGCTGATACTGGCTCTTGACGTTCTCGATGAAGAAAAAGCCCTTGAAATAGCGAGAAATGTTGAGGAGTATGTTGACAGAATAAAGGTCAACTATCCCCTTGTTCTCTCGGCTGGTATAAAGGTGATAAAAAAGCTCTCTAAAATTAAACCCGTTATAGCAGATTTCAAGATTGCCGACATCCCATACACGAGTTCTCTGATAGCGAAAATCGCCTTTGAGAACTCTGCAGAGTCGGTGATTGCACACGGATTTGTTGGCAGCGATACGCTTAAAGAAGTCTGCAGAGTTGCAGCGGAGTATGGGGGGAAGGTTTACGTTGTGACAGAACTCAGCAGTCCCGGAGGGGAGGAGTTCATGAGTGCAGTCTCGCTAAAAATCGCTGAGAAGGCTAGAGAAATTGGATGCAGCGGACTTATAGCTCCATCAACGAGAATTGAGAGGCTGAAGGAAATAAGGAGAGTTGCTGGCGACATGGAAATCCTCTGTCCCGGAATAGGTGCTCAGAAGGGTAGTCTGGAGGCTGTAAAGTATGCTGATGGAATTATAGTCGGGAGGGGTATTTATGATTCAAGAAATCCAGCAGAAGAAGCCAGAAAGTTCAGACAACTCCTCGAAATTTGAGCTTGTTGCCTTTGATTTAGACGGCACACTTATCGAGCTTAACATACCCTTCGACGAGATAAGGAGAGAACTTGGGATTAAGGGACGGTTTATTCTTGAGTCAATAATGGAAGAGAGCGATATGCAGAGAAGACAGGAAATGTTCAGAATTCTTGAGAGTTATGAGTTGAAGTGCGCGATGGAAGCTAGACCTGCTTATTACGCTGTAGAGCTTGTTAACGGGCTTGATGTCATAAAGGGCGTTATTACGAGAAACAGCAGAAGGAGTGCTGAGATAGTGGCTGAAAGGCTTGGATTCAACTTTGACTTTATCATTGGAAGAGAAGATGCAAAGCCAAAACCCTCTCCAGAACCGCTCATTCTGGCGTTGAAGATGTTCGATGTTAAACCTTCAAGGGCCCTTATGGTTGGGGACTTTCTCTTTGACATCCTCTCTGGAAAAGCTGCCGGAGCAAAAGCCGCCTTAATATTGACAGAGAGAAACAAGGAGATGGCAAAGTCTTTTATCCAGCATGCAGATTACGTTTTTGAATCCCTGAAAGAGCTTGCAGACTTCCTTGAGGTGAGGTGATGAAGAAGATTCCGAAGAGCCATCCAAGGTACGCATCCTTGGTAACGAGGGAAAAGCTGGTTGAAGGGGTAAAATTAGGGGTTACTGCAATGCAGGGACTGATAGCTCACGGTAGAGGGGAGGCTTTTGACTATATCCTCGGCGAAATGACCAGAGATTTCGCTTTGAAGGCTGAGAGAGCTGCGGTGGCTTTAATGCTCCTTGCAAAGCATCCTGTTATCTCCGTAAATGGTAACACGGCAGTTCTGGTGCCAGAAGAAACAAAGAGGCTTGCAGAGTTCGTAAATGCAAAAGTGGAAATCAATGTTTTCCACCACACTCCCGAGAGGGTCGAGAAAATCAAGAACTATCTTGAGAGGTATGGGATTGAAGTGCTTGCCGCAGGCGATGCAGAGCTTGAAGGCCTTGAATCGGCGAGAAGAATAGTTGACAGCAGAGGAATACTTATTGCTGATGTTGTCCTCGTGCCATTGGAGGATGGGGACAGGTGTGAGATTCTGAAGAAGCACGGAAAGAAGGTGATAGCTGTCGACTTAAATCCCCTCTCCAGAACTGCCAGAATGGCTGACATCACGATTGTTGACAACATCATCAGAGCCTTCCCGAAAATGGTTGAGATTGCTGAAGAGATGAGGGACTGGGAAAAGGAGAGGCTGAGGGAAATTGTCGAGAAGTACGACAACTCCAAGATACTTGCGGAGGCTGTAGACGGAATTGTGGAATATTTGAAGAAGGTAAAGGGAGAGCTGCTCAATCCTTAAACTTCCTCTCGATTATGTAGAAGGTTGCGGTTCCCGTAGCAACAAGCTCTCCATCCTCGTTTCTCACCTCTCCGTAACCAACCGTGACCTTAGAGCCTATGTGCACCGGCATTCCCACGCCCACAATCTTGCCTTCTGTAACTGGCCGAATGTAGTGGATGTTTAGCTGTGCTGTTACTGCAGTTTTCCCCCTCTTAACAACCTCTCTGTTGACGTTGAGACCAATGGCAGAATCGAGAACGCTGGCAATCGCTCCTCCGTGAGCTGTGCCGAGAGCCTGAATGTGCTTGCTTTTGTCAATTTCCATCTCCACAACGACTCTATCTCCATGCAACTTCGGGATCATGCCAGTAAGCCTGTACCACGGGGCAGAACCGACAATGCTGAGAATTTCCTCATACTCTTCCATAAAATTTTATAGGGATTGAAATTTAATAAGTTTTTCAGGCTTCGAATGTCCTTCAACCTAACAACTCGTTGTTGCCCTCAGGCTTAGATTTTGATCATATTTGGATATTCTCTCAGTTTACCCCTCACGGTTGCAAGAGTAGCAATTCTTACCTGAAATGATTTCGAGAACTTCCTTAAGATTTAATAATTAAATTTTAATCGAAATAAGTAGAAAAAGTTTTGTAATATTGCAAAAATTTGTTATCGAGGTGGTCGGAATGGTGAAGGCTATTATTCTGTGCTGCGATAACTGTAGGGACAGGTATTGCATCGGCTGCCAGAGGTGCTTCACAGCAGCAAGAGAGGGTAAGGGCGAGTTCGAGAAGTTCGACAAGGTCGATATTGTGGGCTTGGTCGGCTGTGGCGGCTGTCCCGGCTACATCGTTCCTAAGATAAAGCTGTTCAACAAATGGATAGAGGGGTTGGATGACTACGATACAGTGTTCATAGGTAAATGCATCGTAGTCGCGAACGAGAAAGGCAACTGTCCTTACGGCGACGTAAACAAGATCAAAGAAATGATTGAAAAAACTTTTGGCAAGCAGGTCGTTGTTGGAACTCACCCATGGTAGTTTGATCAAGCTCTTTTTAATTTTTTGATGTATTTTCCCTTTAATCTTCCTAAGTTAGAGTAAGCGTTTTTTTGTTGTGTCTAAAGTCTTTGCATCTAGTATCAATCTTATCGTGCCCTTACCACTCCACGCTGATTGCGTTGTTCGGGCAGGCTCTAACACAAGCTCCGCACTCCATGCAGGCATCCTCATCGACGTAGGCCTTGCTTCCGTTGAGGTGGATGGCATTTCCCTTGCATTCTGGAATGCAAAGTCCACACCCATCACATCTTGCAGCATCAATCACCGCGGGCATAAAATTTGGTAAATTGTTCGAAAAATAAAGTCAAAGAGGTTTTGAGAAATTTGTTCAATTCTGCAATTACGGAACGAGCCTGTGCCTGTCCCTCGGAAACAGAACCGCCTCCCTCACATTTTTCAGGCCGAGCATCGACATGATTAGCCTTTCTGCCCCAAGTCCCCAGCCGGCGTGGGGTGGCATGCCGTAGCGGAAAGCCTCTAAATAGAAACCGAAGCTCTCAGGTTCCAATCCCTTGGACTTCATACTCTCCACCAGCATGTCGTAAAGGTGAATTCTCTGCGCCCCGCTCGAAAGCTCAAGCCAGTCGTGCATCAAATCGAAGCTCTTGCTGATTTCAGGTCTGTCCTCGTAGGGCATGGCGTAGAATGGCTTCGACTCTGTGGGCCAGTCGGTGATGAAGTACAGCCCTCCGATCTCCTCTCCGATGAACTTTAACGCGTTGGTGCTCAAGTCCTCACCCCACGGAATCTCTTCGCCTTTCCTTGCGGCAATTTCTCTCGCCTCATCGTACGTTATCCTCTGGAAGGGCAGTTCGGGAATTTCAAGACTTATTTCAAGCCAGTTCAAGTAACGCTCGCATTTTTCAGCAACGTCAACATAGACCTTGTGAACGAGCCTCTCCAGAATATCCATTACACCGTTGTGGTCGGTAAAGCTCATCTCAATGTCGATGGATATTGCCTCGTTGAGATGGCGAGTAGTGTTGTGCTCCTCCGCCCTGAATATGGGCCCTATCTCAAATACTTTCTCAAAACCCGCGGCCATAAGAACCTGCTTGTAAAGCTGGGGACTCTGGTTGAGGAAAGCCTCTTTCTCGAAGTAGCTGATTGGAAAAAGGTCTGTGCCTCCTTCTGTTGCTGTTGATACGATTTTTGGCGTGTGAACTTCTATGAAACCTTCTTTAGACAGGAATTCTCTGACAGTCTGCAACACCTGATGCCTTATTCGGAAAATCGCCTGTACTCTGGGCCTCCTCAAGTCCATGAAGCGGTGGTCAAGGCGTGTGTCAAGCTCTGCCGGAACCTTCTCGGTGACCTCAAGCGGTAGAGGTGCATCAGCCTCGTTGAGAACCTCTATGGATTCGGGAATTATCTCAACTCCTCCCGGAGCTTTCTCCTCTCTTCTGACTTCTCCAAACACTGCGATAATGCTCTCTCTCCTAATCTTCTTGGCAAGCTTGAAAACCTGCTTGCTTACGAACTTTCTTGGTAATGTAATCTGAACGATGCCCTCTCTATCCCTGAGCAGTATAAACACCAATCCACCAAGATCGCGAACTTCGTGAACCCATCCGTACAGCTTGACCTTCTGACCTTCCATTTCGGGCTTTATGTCAGCAGTGTAAACTCGCATGGACTAACACCAATTGGCAGTTTTTTAACTTTAGCCCTAAAGCTCCACTATGCTGATTTCACCATCCTCGATTATGGCATACGTTCTCCTTCCCGTAAGGTACCCGCAGACCTCTCCCGGATTCAGGAGGTTTTCAGACTTCAGGACTTCATGAGTGTGCCCAAAAACGACGAGTGTGTCGAGCTTTTTCAGTATCTCCAGTATTCTGCTGTCCGTGCCGTGGTAAACAACACCACCAGGAAATTCAACAACATCTCCGATCTCCCACCCGTTTCGATTTGCTATCTCCGTTAGAATTTTTCTCTCTCCATCGTTGTTCCCGAAGGCAACGTACAGCTTCACTCCGAGCTTCTCGAACTCTTTCAGGGAGAATGGAGCGATTACATCACCCGCGTGCACAACAAAGTCCAGCTTCTCCCTCTTCAAAGCTTCAATAAGTTCCCTTACGGCAGTCAGGTTGTCATGCGTATCGCTTACAGCAGCGAACCTCATAACGTAAGTATGGTTGAGGGAAAATAAGTTTAATCGAAGCTGAACTGCCAGTCTCTCTGCATTATCGGCATGCTTCCGAAAGCATCCCTTCTGACGAGCAGAAGATCTCCTACATCGTATTCTTTCAAAAACCAGCGCATGTTCAGGAGCAGACATCCCGGTATTCTGACTTCTGCAATTTCTGAAAGCCTATATGCAGTTTTGATGTACTCTCCAAGGCTCTCAGCCCTTTCAACGTCAAGCCTTCTCATAAGCTCGGTGTTCTCCCTGTAGATTGAGATTGGTTGAAGGAAAAGCTCTTCAGCAATTGAGGCAATCTCCGCAATCCTCTCAAGCTCGTAGTCGTTAACACCGGGCATGAAAACTGTTCTGACAGCGGTGTAAGTTTGCTCTGACATTCTCCTTATATTCTCAACAACTTTTTTGAAGTAGTCTCTGCCCGCGATCTCCACATAGCTCTCCCTGCTTCCCGCGTCGAGACTGATCATCACTATGTCCGCCTCATTTCCAAGAATTTCGGGATCGAGGAGGGTCCCATTTGTCTGGATGTCAATCCTCACCTCTCCAAACCTTTCCCTCAGCTTCCTGATGATTTTAACAACTCTTTCAGTCCCGACAACGAATGGCTCGCCGTACTGGGAGATCGTGATCGCTTTTGGATTCAGCGAGCCGTAGTAGCCGGGTTTTGGTGCTGCACCCTTCAATTCCGCAATCCTTGAGTAGCAGAAAATGCACCTCAGATTGCAGGAGGGGGTGACTTCGTAACTCGGATGGTGGACAGGATTCTCAGCCTTCTCGTCAATACCTTGGCAGTGAATACAGTGTGCCGGATACGGAAGGTTTTCCAAAAACTTTCTGATTTTTGCAGCGTTTATCAGAGTCATAGTCTATCAGTCATAATCTGTCAAAAAGCCTGACCACAAATTCTCCAAGTCTTATCGCGTCTTCTTTGCTTTTCATTATCGTGTTTGTTGCGACACTTTTCTCGATCACACCCTCATCCGCTTCATCAACCACAAGAAGGTCGAGAAAGTCCGCGTAAACGTCCGCCACACCTTTTGGCGATACTTCGTAGCCCTTCGCCCTCATCAGTTTCCCTGCAGGACCGCTTACCGGAGCTTTTCCGATTATAGGCGAGATGGCAATGGCCCTCTTATCTCTCAATCTCTCTCTGAAGTCCTCAATGCTCAAAATCGGCATAATGCTCGTGATTGGATTGCTCGGACCGATAAGAACCTCATTCTCCTTTTCCAGCCTCTTCTTAACCTCCTCCGGGATTTTTGCCCTTTCAATGCCTTTGAAGTAAACGTCTTTAACCTCCGGCTCCCCTTTCCTGACCACCCAGAACTCCTGAAAGTGCATCTCCCCTTCATCGGTAACAACGATGGTCGAAATCTCCTCTTCACACATCGGAAATATCTCATGCCTTACTCCGTAAGCATTCGCAACAGTCTTCGTGGCATCACAAAGCGATTTTCCGGCCCTCAGAACCTCGCTTCGCAGAATATGCGTTGCCCTGTCCAAGTCACCAATCATCATTCCCTCATCGAAGCCAAGAGTCTTCAGCCTTTGATGAGTGTAGAAGGTATCTCCTTTTATCCCCCACCACTTCTCATCGTCGATAACTTCAGCAAGAGCGTAGATGACGGAGTCGATGTCGGGACAGATTTTGTTTCCAGACACCCAGACATCCTCGGCTGTGTTTACAACAACCCAGAAGTCTGCTACCTCCTTTAGTCCTTGAAGGAGTTTTGGTGTCCCAGTCCCTCCTGAGAGGACGAGCAAAGTTTACACCTGCCTGAAGACTTCTCCGAACTCTGTTATATCCCTCTCACTCCTCAGCAATTCTTTCAGTATTTCCGGAAGTTTGGAAACCTTAACTCTAACCTGAGAGGTGGTGTCTCTGTCTCTTATGGTTACTGTGTCATCCTCAAATGTCTGGTGGTCGGTGGTGATGCAGAATGGAGTCCCTATTTCGTCATATCGCCTGTACCTTCTTCCTATGCTCCCCGAATCGTCATAGTCTGTGAAAATTCCATTTTCTCTGAGAATCTGGACAATTTCCATCGCCTTTGACTCGAAAGGTTCTCTGGAAAGAAGAGGAAGGACAGCGACCTCTATCGGGCTGACCCACCTCTTCAGCCTTAGAACTCTCCTCTCCTCCCCGTCGACAACATCTTTGTCGAATGAATGCTCAAGAACTGAGTAGGTGATTCTATCCAGCCCGAAGGAAGGCTCGATAACGTGCGGGATAACCTTCTCCCCCACAACTTCCTCCTCAACGTCCTGAACTTCAAAGAACTCCTTTGTTACTTTTATCTTCTCCCCATCAACCTCTACCTCAACCTCTTCCGGCTCCGATTCAACGTTCAGGGACTCAAGAGCTTCAGCAACCTTCTTGGCCTTCTGCCTGAAAACGGGGCCAAGTTTGCTCAGAATCGGAACGATTTTTCTCTTTCTAACCTTTACCGGCTCCTCGTATGGCACGAACACGCTCAGATCCTCACCGCTGTACTTGCTGTGCCTCTTCAGGTCGTAGTCTGTTCTGTCTGCAATTCCAACAATCTCAATCCACCCGTAGCTGGTCAAAACTTCAGCATCCCAGCAGTCTGTTGCGTAGTGAGCCCTCTCGTCATCCTTGTGCTGCCTGAACCTAAGCTTTTCATCCTTAATGCCAATCTCCAGCAGAAAACGCCTTGTTTTTCCGATGAAGTAAGCAAGAATCTGGTTTGCTATAATGCCTTTCTCAACCGCTTCCTCAAGCTTCATTTCATGCTCATTATCAAATTTATCAACCAGCCTGACAACATCGTTGGCGTAAAGGCTGAAGTTCGGATGTTTCTTTTCTCCAGGATGAACGAAAAACTCCAGCTCCGCCTGATTAAACTCTCTTAACCTTATTACACCCTGTCTTGGACTGATCTCGTTTCTGTATGCTCTACCAATTTGGGCCACACCAAATGGAAGCTTCTCCCTGAAGAAGTTCGCCAGCCTTTTGAAGTCAACGAACATCCCCTGAGCCGTTTCGGGGCGGAGATAGCCTTTCTTTCCCCTTCCGGGGCCGATGGTGGTGGAGAACATCAGGTTCATGGGAGCGGGGTCTTTGAACTTCCCACCACACTCACACTTCAGGTCGTAAACCTCCATAACCTCTTTAACCGCCTCAACCGTCTCATCCACCTCGATTCCGAGCTTCTCCTTGACGTAGTGGTCTGCTCTGTAAACCCTCCCGCAACTTTCGCACTCAATTGCCACATCGGTAAAGGATGTAGCGTGTCCTGAGGCGATGAAGACCTCCTCTATTCCTATCGTTGGAGTGTCGATTTCCGCAGCTCTTTCGTTAATCACAAAGTACCTTCTCCAGATATTCTCAATCTTTCTTCTCAGGTTGTTACCAAGAGGAGCGTAATCAATAAAACCTGCCATTCCTCCGTATATCTCAAAAGACTGCCAGAGATACCCTCTGCGAATCAGCATCTCCATGATCTCGCTCATGTGCATGCAGTGCAGAATGCAACTTAAAAGGTTATCTTCTTATGGTGCCTGACAATTAGAAGAATATGGACAGGAAAAAAGTGGTTGAGTGGTGGGTTGATAAGCTCCTTATAAACTACCCCGTAAAGCCGGTCTTTGAGGTAGTCAGCTTTCTTCAGGAAGCGGCAGAAAAAATAGTCGATGGAGCTTTGAGCCTTTACGAGGGGAAAGAGGCTGATTTGAGCGATGCAGTGGATGACGTGATGCGCTTTCTCGCTACTGATAGAAACTTCAGTCCGGGAGACAGCATGAGGCTATTTTGCGATCTGAGGGATTTTATGGCTGATGAGCTAAATCTTAGAACAGAGGAAAGATTGAAATTCGCCAAAACGTTTGAAGAGATAATCTTTACCGCCTTCGACGCTTACATGGCATGCAGGGAGAAAATTTTCGAGTTAAGGCTAAAAGAAAAAGAGGCTGATGTTGAGATGATGAGAAAAATAATGGATTACGCCTCTAGGTCTTTATCCTCTCAGGATTGAACCCCTTCTTTATCAGAAGCTCCTTAACCCTGTTTACGTGATTGCCCTGAAGCTCAATCACGCCGTTCTTAACAGTACCTCCACATGCCAGCTTTGACTTCAAAAACTTAGCCAGCTCTTCCAGGTTTATCTCTCCTTTGTCTATTCCCTCAATGATGGTAACCTCTTTACCGTATCTTCGTTTGCCCGTCTTAATCACTATAAACTGCTGCTCCTTCGCAACTTCCTCGCAAACGCACAAATCTTTCGGCAGTCCGCAAACAGGGCAAATTTCCGACATCTTCTTGCTTTACCTCCTTTTTAAGAAGTGAGTATATGCTAAATTTTAAATTTTCGGTCGCATCATCATCGCTGGATAAGGTGTAAAGCAAGAATTTAACTTGAGCGAGCTTTAAGGGATGTATCTTCACATGCACGTATTAAAATATTTTCAGAATGGTCTATTGCTGGCATTAAGCTTTGGTAATTTCTTTTTTGAAAGAAAATTTTAAGATTGGTCTACGGAACTCATTGCGTGAGGTGGCTGGCCTTTGCTGTCGTTTTGATCCTTGTAATTTCTCCTGCCTTTGCAGCGGAGGTAAACATCTTTATCGACAAGGAGAGTGTAAATCTCGGAGATCAGGTCAGATTTCAGGTTTATCTGGATGTAAATCGGTCAGTTGACATCGCTGTTGTGGGAGAGGATGATGGTGAGTTGCTCTGCCACGTTGATGAGGGAGAGGATATTTACGACAAATGCGGGGAAGAGTGGACTTTCATCATTCCGGAAGACTGGGAGGAGGGAACTTACCATTTGAAGGTTGTGATTGACGACACAGAGCCAGAAGAGCATGTAGAAGACTTCAAAGTTATCAGACCGAAAATAACGGAGTTTGAGCTAAAGGAGCTTGTTTATCAGAGCAGAACCGAACTGGAGGTGCTGGTGGAGAGTGCAAATCCGGCGAAGTTGAAGCTCAGGTTTTACGGAAACAACGCCGAGCTGTACTACGAAAAAACTGCTGATTTTGAGGAGCAGGACAACATCTACTCAGCAAAGTTTGACCTGAATTTGAGGGAAATGTATGAGAGAACGGGAGACATCGCTGATACCGTAAAGCCCGGAGAGTATGTTGTTGACTTAAAACTTGAATATGGCGGGAAAGTATGGGACTCAAAGAGAATATCGGTCTTGATTGTTGAACCAGAATTTGAGTTCTCTGCTCCAGACAAAATTAAGGTTGGAGAACCGTTAACTGTTAGCATCAGTTCAAACAGAATTGGGGAGGCTGAATATGATGGAATACTGGTTGTGCTTGCCGGTAAAAACTCCGTGATGTACAAGAAGGTTTACCTTGACGAGAACGGAAAAGCAAAAGTGCAGTTCGAGACTGCTGGACTGGAAGCGGGCAAGTACACAGTTTATGTGAGAGACACCTCCAAAACCTCAACCCTATCAATCTCAGACCTGGCAAAGAACTACTACGACCTCCCTCCAGACAACAGCTTTTCGAGGATAATACAGGCTGATGATGACGTCCTTCAAAAGAAGGATGTCTGGATCGTTAAAGAGGAGGAGAAAAGTGTTAAAATGTACGTTCAGCCATCAAAGGCTGAAATTTTTAATGGCACTTACCTGACCTTCAAGGTACTAATTGACAAGGAAATGAAGCTATCATCGTACGATTTTACTCTGTTTATCTCAGGAAAATGTGTGAAAATCGAATCTGTAAAAATGCCAGATAAGTTCAAGCCGCTTGAGAAATCTCTGCATCCGGACTATCTCAAAATCAGCGCCTACAGTATGGAGAAACCGAACACAAACCTGCTTGCGGAAGTGAAGGTTAGAGCTCAGCAACTTGGAGAATGCTGGTTGAAAATTAAGAATGCTGGAATTTATGATGGAAGTGGAGACTACGTCGCTATCACCACTAACGATGCTTACGTGGTAGTTAAAGAGGGAAAGGAAGAGGATGGCACCATTAACGTCAACATTTCTGCCTCGGAAAATGTCTCAGCCACTCTAACTTTAACGCCCAACAAGACCACTGAAACGACGACGGAAAAAACTCCAGAAACACCGTCATCCAATCCAACTCAGCCTGTCTCGATGAATGTTGGTGAAATTGACTACACCAAGGTTTTCATGTTCACTGCCGGATTTCTTGCTACATACACAGCCGGAAAGGTTTTGAGGAAGAGGCTATCTTCAAAGGGAGGCAAACGTTAAATATTGCCGGGTTGCCATCAGGCCATGGGCACGGTTAAACCTGCATATATCAAGGTTATCGCGAGGGAATTGTTGAAGAAGTATCCGGAAGTGTTCACAGGAAACTTCGACGAGAACAAGAGGCTTGTTGCGGAGCTTACCAACATTCAGAGCAAGACCGTAAGGAATAGAGTTGCTGGCTACATCACGAGGAAGGTAAACAGAGGGTTGGTCAATGTTTGAAGGCGTTATTCCCGCAATGGTAACGCCTTTCAAGGAGGACTTCAGCGTCGACTACGAGGGAATCGCGAGAAATCTGGACTGCCTTGAAAAGTACGTCAATGCACTCGTTCCGGCTGGGACTACTGGAGAAGCTGCAACGCTGAGCTACGAGGAGCACATAGAGGTTGTGAGGTATGTTGCAGAGACATCAAAACTTCCCGTTATCGGCGGTGCAGGTTCCAACTCGACAAGAGAGGCATTGTACCTCGCAAAAGAGGTTGAGAAGGCTGGGGCAGATGCAGCAATGCTCGTAACGCCTTACTACAACAAACCAAATCAGGAGGGGCTTTACCAGCACTACAAGACTGTCGCGTCTGAAGTCTCAATCCCAATCATCGTTTACAATGTTCCGAGCAGAACCGGCATAAACACAACACCAGAACTTGTTAGAAGGCTGGCAGAGATCGACAACATCGTGGCGATAAAGGAGGCAAGCGGAAACCTCAAGCAGATATCAGAAATCATAAGAACAACTCCTGACGACTTTGCTCTCCTTTCTGGTGACGACTTCCTCACGCTGCCGATTCTCTGTCTCGGAGGGACAGGAGTTATCAGCGTTGCGGCAAATGTTGCCCCACACCTGATGAAGGAAATGTATGAAGCGTTCAAGAAGGGAGACATGAAGAAGGCGGTGGAAATGCACCACAAGCTAACTCCACTTTTCGACGTGCTTTTCATCGACACAAATCCGATTCCTGTGAAGAAGGCGCTCGAACTCATGGGTCTCGCAGCGGGGAAGCCAAGACTGCCTTTAGTTGAGCTTTCCGAGGATAAGACGGAGAAGGTCAGACAGGTTCTCAAGAATCTTGAGCTGATTTAGCTGCATATTTTATATACTCTCTCTCAATTTACTTTATGCGAGTTGCTGTTTCCGGTGCAGCGGGCAGAATGGGCAGACTTGTTGTTAAAAACGCCGTTCTGGAAGGGTTAGAAGTAGTTCAGGCCTTTGACATCAATGAAGTTGGAAAGGATGCTGGTGAACTTGCAGGAGTTGGAAAAATCGGTGTTCCAATTCAGGATGATATTTCAAAGCTTGATGCGGATGTCCTGATAGACTTCACGACTGCAGAGGCAGCGATAAAGAACGTGGAAATTGCTGCTGAGAAGGGTGTAAGGGTCGTCATGGGCACAACCGGCTTCACCGAGGAAGAGAGGAAGAGGCTTGCTGAGCTGGCAGAGAAAGTTCCTATGATCATCTCACCAAATTTCAGTCTTGGCGTTAACGTCTTCTGGAAAATTGTTGAGTATGCCGCTTCAATGCTCTACGAATGGGATGCCGAGATTGTCGAAATTCACCATAGGCACAAGAGGGACTCTCCAAGCGGAACTGCATTGAAAATTGCCGAAATAATCAGGAAGGTGAAGGGAAAGAAGGGGCTGGAGGCTGAGCTGAAGACTTGCAGAGAAGGCATCTCGCCGAGAGAGAACGAGATTGGAGTTTTTGGAGTGAGGGGTGGAGACGTCGTTGGGGAGCATACCGTCTACTTTCTCGGAAGTGGGGAGAGGATTGAGCTCACTCACAGGGCTATGAGCAGGGAGTGCTTTGCGATGGGGGCTGTTAAGGCAGCAAAGTGGATTGCAAGCGTTGATAAACCGGGACTTTACACCATGGACGATTTTCTTGGATTGTAGATTTATTCAGAATCTCTCATTTTTTAACCGACTGGCAGCGAAACTCTCAGACCTGTTGATGGCTTCTGCAATTTTCGGATAATTTGAATTTAAAGTGGATGTATAAGGGTAACACGAAGACTTAATATAATATGAAAAAAGTTCATATATTTTTGCGTTCACAAGCTTAAGTGAAGGCTTACAGGTACCGTTGGGTAGTATTCGGTGTGATGGCTTTGATTTACTTCTTCGTGTACTTCCACCGAACTTCCCCGGCTGTACTTGCAACCACACTTATGGGTGAATTTGCCGTTACTGCACTTGCTGTGGGCGTTCTCTCGTCTGCTTACTTTTACCCCTACGGAGTGATGCAGATTCCTGTGGGATATCTCTCGGACACTAAAGGGCCAAGGTTAATAACGACAGTGTTTACACTGATCGCTTTCCTTGGTACACTGCTGTTTGCATTGTCGCCAACGTTTGAGGTTGCCATTTTGGGCAGACTCCTGATAGGTGTGGGCGTGTCTGGAGTTTACATACCAACGATAAAGATACTTTCCCAGTGGTTTAAAGACGATGAATTTGCCACACTGACAGGCGTGCTGTTTGCCGTGGGCAACGTGGGCGCTCTTGCCTCGGCATATCCTCTTGCAGCGATGGTGTCGGCGTTCGGATGGAGGGGTACCTTTTTCCTGATCGGAGCAATTACGCTTGTCCTTGCTCTCAGTTGCTGGATCTTCGTAAGAGATTCGCCTGGAGGAGTTTTGGAAACAAACATGAAGGGTGAAAAGTTTTCGACCAATTTTCGCGTGGTTGTTCAGAACCCTGTAGTGTGGTTGATTGCAACTTCAGCATTTTTGAGATATGGTATAGTTATGGGCTACCAGGGGCTCTGGGGAGGGCCGTATCTAATGGATGTTTACGGTATGCAGAGGGAAGAGGCTGGAGGAGTGCTGATGATGGTGGGCGTTGGAACAATTTTCGGAGCACCGGTGATAGGTTTTCTCTCTGACAAAGTCATCAGGACGAGAAAGTGGTTCCTTGTTGCTGCAGGGCTTGGGTTTACATTTACAATGGCTCCACTCGTTTTCCTCACTGCAAACCTTTCAGTTGCTCAGCTTTACATGATATCATTTCTAATTGGACTTTTCAGCGCTGCAGGACCGGTTGCGTATGCGCTAATCAAAGAATCTTACCCGCTGGAGGTTACCGGGCTGGCTACGAGCATCGTGAATGTTTTTCCCTTCTTTGGTGGCGCCGTTTTTCAGGTTTTCATGGGCTATCTGATGGACACAGTTGGAATGGTTGGCAAGTCCTATCCACCTGAAGCGTACTCCTTGGCATTTTCATTCTGCCTTGTAGCATCCTTGGCTTCTGCGGTGCTGATTTTATTTGTCCATGAAAAACGATAAGCTTTTTTAAATCACACGAATTTGTGGGAGTAATGATAATTGGAATAGACGTTGGTGGTACCAATACGGATGCCGCTATAGTTTCTGACGAGATCAAAACTATCAAGCTTCCGAATGAAGCTGGAATAGGTGGAATTCTCAAGGAAATTTCAAAAGAGGCAAACCTGATAGAGGAAAAGGTCGTCGTAAGTACGTCGTGGCCCCTAAATCTTATCATTTCAAAATTTAGCGAATACCGCACCCTCAGCTTAGTTGTACCGGGGCCGGGATTGAATTACTCTGAGTATGGTGAGGTTGTTAAGGGCTATGTCAACCACAGGGGAGATGTTGTTGAGGACATTGATGAATACGAAATAGCCGCAACCTTTAGGGAAAACTCATACGATAATGTGGCAATCTCATCAAAATTCTCAGTTAGGAATGGCAGTTTAGAGGAAAAAATAGCCGAGATTGTTAGAAACTATGTGGATGATTACAGAATTGCCCTGAGTCACTACGCTGGGGGTATGAACTTCCCTGCCAGGATTCACACTACTGTGGTTAATGCAAAGATAAAGGAGACGGTTTTCAGGCTTACTGAGCTAATAAAAAAGTATGCAGGTGATTTCTATTACTTCAAAGGAGATGGAGGGATTATACCCTACTCGATAGCTCTCAACAATCCTTCGGAGCTTTACAACTCCTCTCCAGCCGCTGTGGCTCTTGGTGCAGTTTATCTGACCGGCGAGAAGAATGCTCTGGTTGTGGACATAGGTGGCACCTCCACAGACTTCGTAGAAGTTGTTGATGGGATGCCGAAAATAGTTGAGGGGATAGAACTTGCGGGCAGAAAGACTTTGATAAGGTGTGTTGATTCGGTCAGCATTCCTTTTGGCGGTGATTCAGTAGTTGAGAACGGGAAGCTCACTCCAATCAGCTCCAAATCTCTTGCGTTTGGAGGAGAGAAGTTCACGCTCACCGACGCGTTGAACTGTGCGGGATACGAGATTGGAGATTATAGAGCCTCGAGGAAGTTTGAGTGTGATGTTGAGAGCGTTTTGAATCAATTTGTTTCGCTTGCAGCGACAACGGTGAAGGAAATTGGGTGTGATAAGATAATAGGTACGGGCTACTTGGCTCCTTATCTCATTTCGGAGGTTGCAAAGGCTGCAAAAGTTGACTGCATAATTCCCGACCACTACGAGTCAGCAAATGCCGTTGGTGTTGCAGTTTCGAGGGTGAGCATGACCCTATATGTCCGTATCGACACGGAGAAAGGATTTGCAGCTTACAACGGTCACACAGAACCCTGCCCCTTCAAGCCCGGCAGCTTGCCCGATGACGAGCAGCTACTGGATGTTGCGAGGGAGAAGGTTGTTGAGGTTGCAAAAAGGTTCGGGGCGAGAGATGAGGAGCTCGGCAAAGTTAAAACCGTTTACTTCAACTCTTTTACAGTTGTTAGGGGAGGAATGAAGAGGGGTGTTATTGCCGACGTCATCGTTCAGATAGAGCCGGGAATCAGGTATGGAGGAATATAAGCCTTTTTTTGATGCTGTTGACGAGCTTAAGGAAAAATCGAAGAACGGGTGGGTTGTGGTTGTAGAGGGGAAAAAGGATGTGAAATCTTTAAGAGCCATAGGTGTCAGCGGTGAGATATTTGTTTTTACAGGCTTTGCTTCAACTGCCGACACTTTGAAGGACAGTGACGTCATAATTCTGACCGACTTTGACTCTAAAGGGATGGAGATAGAGAAGGGACTTGTAGAGGCTTTGAGAAGTTACGGGAAGATGCCAGATGTAGAAATCAAGAGAAAAATTTTCGGCAACGTTAGAAAGGAGATTACTAAGGTTGAAGAAATTTCTGCGTTCTACGAAAAGATAAAGGAGATTAGAGTTTAGTAGCCAGGTTCAAAAGGCAGAATGGAGAAAACCTTTGCATCTTCAACCATATTGTCTATCACGCAGTACTCGTTGGCTTGATGGGCTACACCATCTGCTGTACACCACGCAGCAGTTTCTGTAAATCCGCTTTTCCTGAAAAACGATGCGCACGTATTCCCTCCAATTCCGTAAACTCCTGGTCTGAAACCTCTGAGTTCTTCAATTGTGTTCCTCAACTTTTCGATTATCTGAGCGTTTTCAGGAGTGGGTGGGGATGAGACCTTCTGCACAATTTCAATCTCTATCTTGCTGTTGCCTTTCATCTGATGGAAGCTTCTTATGTCCTCTATGTAGTCAAGTACTTCTTCTACATGGTAGTCAGGAATTATTCTGCAGTCCATGTAGCTGACGTCTAACCCAGGAATCGTGTTTATGTTGTCGACATTCTTTTCCCTCTTTGTAGGCTCGAAAGTTGAATAGGGTGGAACAAAGAGCTCGTTTTTACCATTAAACTTCGAATGGAGCTTTTTGTCCAGATCCAGTATGAATTCCATTGCCCTTCTGCTTGCGTTCAAACCTGAGGGCATGCTTGCGTGACTCTGCTGGCCATGCACAACGAATTTCAGCCATAATATGCTTTTTTCTGCTATCTCTATCATGTCACCCTTTGGAGTTCCAATATCTGGTATCACGAACAAGTCTTCTTTATCAAAAATTTTCTGCTTCAGGACGTGTTTTATCCCGTAGTTGCTCCCTGCCTCCTCATCCGCAACGAAAACGAGGCCAAGAGTGTATTTCGGAGTCAATCCACTCTCAATAATAGCCTTTGCCGCATAAAGTGACGAGACTATGCTCTGCCCGTTATCCTCAGCTCCCCTTCCAAAAATTTTTCCCTCCTTAACAACGCCCTTGAAAGGTGGTGTTTCCCAGAGCCTCTCGTCACCCTCAGGAACGACATCGAGATGGGATACAATCCAGATTGTTTTTTCGAGAACGCCTTTTACTTTGGCCACTATGTTAGGCCTAAGACCGTCACTAACCCTCTCATCCTCAACATCGTACCTCTCGACCACATCAAAACCGTCGAGGAGTTTCATAAGATACTCTGCCTTTTTGTACTCCCCGTCTCCTCCGAATTCAGGTGCTATCGCTTTTATTTCAATAAGATCACAGAGTGTTTTTACCATGTCATCCCTGAAGCCCTCAACTGCATCCAGCACCTTCATGTTTCCCCCTTTATTCTTTCTTTAATTTCAGAAATTAGTTTTTTGGCCTCTTCAACGACGAACTCATCCTCCGTGGATTTTGTTAACATTTCCAGCTCGGCCATCACGGGAAGGTAAACTCTCAGGTCTCCGTTGGAGTTGCTGTAAACTTTTTTGAGAATGTCGAGCTTCATTCTTGAGTTGAAGTCCTTTTCAAGCTCGTTGTGGAGGTCTCTGAGCATTGAAGCAACCACCTTTCCGTAAGGTGTCAAAGATAAAACCCTCATTCTGCCTTCGGATCTGCTTTCGACGAGGGAGAACCTTTCAAGCTCCCCCAGAACCTTTGAGACATAGCTGTAAGGCGAACCGATGTCATTGGATATCTGAAGAGGGTATATTTTTTCACCGTTCTCCTCAGCTTTGAGGATTCGAAGAATAATCTCTACCGTTCTTTCATGAAGAAACAGCCTTGTAAGGCTCAATTTTACACCTCCTCTTTTATCTTCTTCTCTCTTGTATTTAAAAATTTTCCAAAAGTTAGCCTAAAAGGTGGCTGCCATCGCATGACCTGGATGGAGGTTCGAAGCCTTCCCTGCAGAACCCCACGCTAATCCCAATATTTTCACAGAAGTTCTTTATTCTGTACAGAACCTCTCTACGCATTTTTTCCGGAAAGTACCTGTAAACACCTTTTTCCTCGAAACTAACGTTTTTCAGCCAGAGAAGCCTTTTCCCCATTCTTGCCATTGAATCTGCTTTGAGCTTTAGAGTTGATGTGACGACATGATCAGGCGTAGTCTTCTCAATTATCTCAAACCTCCTGTCGTTAATTCCCGGGATTACAGGATCTAAGCGAAGTATTGCCGGGATTCCAGAGTCTTTTACAGCCTTTAAAGCCTCTATTCGCCTTTCAGTTGAAGGAGCATTCGGCTCAAGTTCATCGAGGCCAGTGATGGTAATGCTGACCGCACTCCTCATTTCGCTGAGAATTTTGAGGTCTCTCAGGACGATATCGCTTTTGGTCACCACCATCAGCCTGACGTCGTATTCTTTTAAAATTTCTATGCACCTCCTTGTTATCTCTCTATATCTTTCAGCGGGAGGGTAGGGATCGGAGCTGTTGGACATTGAAATCAGGGCGTTTGCGGGCAGATCTTTGAGGTCTTTTTCAAGGTTTCTGAATAACCCCTTTTTCTCCCTGAGTCTGTAGAAGTTTGGGATATACGTTGCATAGCAGTAGATGCATCCGTGTGCGCAGCCCGTATATGGGTTAAAGGAGTACTTTTCTGGACATGTGCAAAGAGGGGATTTCCAGGGGTCGAAGGGCCTTATAACTCTCATAGGTACATTTCGCGGTTCAGCAGTGGAATCAAAGCCATTGTGACTGAAATTCTCGATAGCTCAGTTCTCGATATTGCCCCCTTGCTCAGGTAGTGCACCGCTCCCCACTTCCTGCCAAGGTTTTTTATCCCCGAAACCCTCTCCATAACTTCACCAACTTCCTTTCCTTCCATTACCTCCTTAACCACCGATTTTGGGTACTCAAAGCCCGGTCCAAAACCAATCGTGCACTTTTCGCCGTCATAAACCGCGGCAACCTGAAAATCGAGGTAGCCTGAAATGGTGTAATCAAATCTGAAAAGACCCGCCTCTATTCCGACGGAAAAGTCGAATTTTGGAGAATAGGATTTCTTTGCCCTCTCAATTGCCCCTCTGATTGTTTCGCTGTTAAATGGCTGAGGTGGGACGTCAGTATTGACTTCAACACCAACAACTTCAATCTCATCAAAGTACTGCTTGAAGGCCATCTTTGTCCCTTCAATCTTCGTTGGATTCTTTGAACCCACAACGACCCTTATCATTTTCCACCTCAAACCTTTACCCTCTCAAAGCACAGGTAGTTTTCACCAAAGGCAAAAACCATCTTCTTCTTCACACTCTGGGCGAGCCTTACAGCCCTTGCCAGGTCTATCAGCCTGATTTCCTTTTCGTCAGCAATGTCGATAAGGTACTCGGAGTGTGGCAGGTCGTCAACACTCTCGACCTTTTTGTAAACTCTAAACTCGCTGCCGAACTTGAATCCGGTTTTAACCACAAAACCCCTCTCCTTGAGGTTTCTGTAAACCTCGTACCTCCTGTCAAAGTTTCTCTCAACTTCCCTTGCCCTCTTAACCAGTTTGGCTTTATCGGCGTTCATCAGCTTGAGCTTTCCGGCTTCGAGGAGATAGAGGCTCTCTATCAGTGATAAAGTTACGAATCCACCTTTTTCACTTCCGTAGAAGTATCTGCTGAAGATCTCTGTCTGTGTAGTAATTACGAATTCATTCGATAAAACTCCGTTTATCTCAGGAAGCTCTTCCGTCTGCCCCCCCATCATTTCGGGCTCATAAACCTTGAAGTAGGTTATCTCACTCTCCTCATCAACGACAGCCAACCTTAACTCGTCAAACTTTCTTGCCTTCTCTGCAATCTCGCCCATTCTGATTACCCTTCTTTCTGAAATGGGTAAATAGGGCTTTTTTGTCAGCAACAGTTCTCCCTGAATCTTCACCCTGTTGCCTCTATCTCTCAAGTCCTCGTAAACGAAGTAGTATGTTGAGAAATCCTCGATTCTGCTCTCAGCCCACCTCAGAACCTCTTCAAACTCTCCAAATCTCTCAATACCCTTAACCTGGAGGTAAACAACTTCAAGAGGATGGAGGTAGATTCTGTCCCCTCTCTTGACGCCAAAACCCCTTCTCTCCAAATTCTTTTTCGCCCTCACCACAGCGAAATCTCCGCTCAGCATGTTGCCTCCAGACTAATCCTCAAGCTCGATTCCATAAACTTTTTCGACATTCTCAACGCAAATCCTGTAGGCAACATCTTCATATCCCATTTCCACCAGCTCTTTAACCTTTCTTGGAACTGTTTTCGGTCCAAGAACTGCTCCAGGTCTTTTTCTGTCATCAATGTAATCCGTCTCAACCGTAAAACGGTCTCCCTGTTCCGCAGCCTTCAGAACGTTTTTGTCGCTGGCAAGAACCGACGGAAAAATCCCTATTTCCTCAAACTCCTTGATGAACGGCGGGGAGAAGTGTTTCACGACCTTCTCTCTTTTAAGCCCAACCTCATCTGCCATCTCTGCTATCTCCACCATCCCCTCCCTCGTGTAGCTCTCCGTATGAAGCTGGACTGCACACCCGACATCTTTTGCAACTTCAAAAGCATGCTTTAAGACTTCATTGCTCAACTGCCAAACCTGCTTGCTGACTGGATAATGTGGTCTCCCCGATTTGAGAGCCACAGCACTTCCCTCTTGGATGTATTTTCCTGCAATCTCCAAAGCTTCCTTCATCATCTCAGCTGCCTTTTCATGGCCAATTTTGTCCCCTATAACCGTGATCTCTGCAGGGTGAACTCCAAGAACTGCATAAGCTTTAACGACTTTGTTCGCCTTGCTGACGAGGTTGATATGTCTCTCAAACACCTCTTTGAAGTCATTACCACTTTTTGGCCTTATTCTGTAGTGGTGGCAGAGCAGGTTGACAAGAAAGACGTGAGTACCTCCAGCATCCTTAAACTGCTCCAGAGCCCTTAACCTGAGGTGGTTGTAGAGGTGCATGTGGTCGTCAGTTATTATCATACTCGCTTTTAGGTGGGGCTGATTATAAACTTCGCTTCTCACTTCCTGTAGTAATCTCAACGAAAAATATTGTGTGATAGCTCTATTTTTGGGCCATTGCCATGCAAACCACTCAGGAATCAGTATTCAAAATCGTCGGGGCTTTTTGGGGGCAGTTCTGGTCACCTTTGTTTTGATGGTAAAACTCCTGCCAATGGAGAGAGTGAGTTATGGACTTCTATAGTTCATCCAAAATAAAATTCTCTTTTATTTTAAACCAGCAAAACCGCGAAAAGCATAAATTGGTTCTGAACAATAATAAAGCATGAAAGTCGTTGTTATCGGCGGTGGAGCGGCAGGGATGAGCGCAGCTTCGAGAGTTAAAGCCTTGCAGCCTGATTGGGAGGTTACGGTTTTTGAAAAGACGAACTTTGTAAGCCACGCTCCTTGTGGAATTCCCTACGTTGTTGAAGGATTGACCGAGACTTCGCATTTGATGTACTACCCACCCGAGTTTTTCAGGGAGAAGAGAGGCATCGATTTGCACATCAACGCAAAAGTTGTTGAGGCCGGAGAGGGATTTGTGAGAGTTGAGGAAAACGGGCAGGAGAAAAAATACGAGTGGGACAAGTTGGTAATAGCAAACGGCGCCTCGCCGAAGCTTCCGCCGATCGAGGGAGTGGAGCTCAAGAACGTCTTCACTGCACATTTACCTCCAGACGCGGAGGCGATAAAAAAGGCTGCCAAAGATAAGAAAGATGTCGTGATAATCGGTGCTGGCTACATTGGTGTTGAGATGAGCGAAGCTTTTGCTGCTCAGGGCAAAAATGTCACACTGATAGGAATATACGACTACCCTCTGCCAAGGCTTGACAGAGAGGTCGGGGAGATAATAAAGGAGAAGATGGCCGAAAGCATAAACCTGCGGATGAATGAAACGGCCGTTGCGATAGAGGGAAAAGATAAGGTTGAGAGAGTTATCACAGACAAGGGAGAGTACAAGGCAGACCTCGTACTAATAGCGGTTGGTGTCAAGCCGAACGTCGAGATTGCAAAACAGCTTGGCTGTAAGATAGGTGAGACGGGAGCAATCTGGACTGACAGTAGGATGCAGACGAGCGTGGAAAACGTCTTTGCAGCAGGTGATTGTGCGGAAACGACCCACATGTTGACGAAAAAGAGAGTCTGGATAGCATTAGCACCTCCCGGCAACAAAATGGGCTATGTCGCGGGAGTAAATGCTGCTGGAGGAAACGTAGAGTTTCCGGGCGTGTTAGGGACGCAGCTTACAAAGTTCTTTGACTTGGAAATTGGCGCTACAGGTTTGACGGAGAAGGCTGCGAAGGCTGAAGGGTATGAGGTTAAAACGGCTGTTGTGAAAGCAAAAACGAAAGTTCACTACTATCCGGGGGCAAAGGATACCTTCCTGAAGGTTGTGGCGGATGCGAACACAAAGAAAATTTTGGGGGCACAGGTGCTGGGAGCGGACGTTGCAATGAGGGTTAATGTCTTTGCCACAATGATTCAGGCCGGGTTCACGACGAAAGATGTTTTCTTTGCAGATCTTGGATACGCTCCCCCATTCACACCCATCTGGGACCCGATTGTTGTTTCGGCGAGAATTCTTAAATTCTAAACTTTATCCTTTTTCATGGGCTGGGTTGAAGAGCTTTCTGAAATAGTTGAGGTCTTTTCCCCATCTGATGCTTACGCTTACGACGAAACGCCACCGCTAATCGCCCCTAAGCCAGTTCAAAACTTTGTAGTTGTGAAACCTGAGAACGCCAATGAGGTTTCAGCTGTGCTTAAGTTCGCAAACAGGCGAAAAATTTCCGTGTTCACAAGAGGAGGTGGGACAGGGCTGAGCGGAGGTGCTGTGCCAACGGAAGAGGGGATTGTACTCTCAACGGAGAGGATGACTGGGCTTGAGGTGGACAGGGAGAACAGGGTGGCAGAATGTGGTGCAGGTGTGACACTGAAGCAGCTTGATGACGCTGCCTTCAAGAACGATTTGAGCTTTCCACTCCACCCTGGAGCAGAAACTGCTACTGTGGGTGGGATGATTGCAACAAATGCGGGAGGTGTTAGGGCTTTAAAGTATGGCACGATGAGAAACTACGTTCTCGGCCTTGAGGTCGTTCTGGCTGACGGCAGAATTTTAGAGCTTGGAGGGAAGACCATAAAGAACTCCTCAGGCTACTCAATCCTTCATCTTCTTGTTGGGAGTGAGGGGACGCTTGGCATTATTACCAGGGCGAAAATCAGACTCTTTCCTCAGCTAAGAGATATGACCGTTCTTGCTGTGCCGTTTCCAACGATGGATAATGCGATGGACTGCGTTGTTGAAATCTCCGCAAGAATGCTACCCTTGGCCCTTGAATTTATGGAAAAAAGAGCTGTTGAAATTGGAGAGAGGGTGAGTGGTGAGAAGTGGGTTAGCAGAGATGGAGAGGCACATCTTCTGATGGTTTTCGAGAGCTTTGATGAAGCAGATGAGGCTGCAAAAATTGCCCAAAATTTTGGTGCGATTGATGTTTATGCTGCCACCACGAAAAAAGACCGGGACAGGCTGCTGAGAGTCAGAGGTTTGATTTATGAGGGATTGAGAAAAGACATCATTGAAATTCTCGATGCCTGCCTGCCTCCGGCCAAAATAGCGGAATACTGGAGAAGGAGCAATGAACTCGCCGAGAAATATGGAGTAGACATCATCACTTACGGTCATGCCGGAGATGGGAACATTCACCAGCATCCTTTGATCTACGACGGATGGGAGAAGAGCTATTTTGAGTTTAGGAAGGAATTGTTGAAGCTCGCTGTAAGCTTTGGTGGTGTGATCAGTGGTGAACACGGCATTGGAGCTGTGAAAACATCTGAGCTACGGGAGTTTTTCCCTGAGCAGTTCGATCTTATGAGGAGGATAAAGCTCCTCTTTGATCCAAACAACATACTGAATCCCGGTAAGGTTGTGGGAAAAATATAAACATGCTAAGGCAAGTCAAATTGGTGTGATGGAGTTAATAATCTATGGAAATATGGAAAAACTGCTGACAATACTTCTGCAGTAACAGAGGGAAAAGAGTGGTAATTGGAAAAGATCAAGCTGATTCTTTTGCTTTGCTTAAAATTCCAGATAACGTTAGGCGGGTATGCGAAGTTTACGATAGTGGATTAAGTGAGGGTTAGCGAGTCAAATTTTCACCCACTTCTCGCAATTTTTTCTAGTGTATGTATTATTGCCTCTATGGCGATATAGGATGCAACGCCAATCAATACTGCTTCTAAAACACCCAAACCGAAATGAGATGCCAGACCTCCCCAGTCCCCCCTGCAAGTCCTCCTATGGGTGCGTGTCTGTGCTTTTTGATGTTCATAATGTTAATCATTTTAATTTTTTAAATATTTTTTCCATAGGATAATTTCACTTAAACTCGTTTATACACATATTGGATGTATTGCGCGTATACCTTTTCTGAACGTCCTTCCTACCACTTTAAGAACGAAAATCTAACCCCACCCTCATTTCCATACTCCATAAATCTCTCTCCCACATTTCGGACAGCAGCCATCTGCAACTCTGTTTTCAAAAACCCTCACGTGATACCTCCTTATCAGCAACTCCCCGCAGTCAGGGCAGTACGTGTTCTCGTAGCGGTGGCCAGGAAGGTTGCCAACGTAAGCGTAGCTTAAATCTCTCCTCGCAATTTCAACAGCTCTCTCAAGCTTTTCCACATCTGTCGGAGGTGCTGTGAACAAGTATGCGGGAAAGTAGCGAGTGAAGTGTATGGGAATTTCAGGGTTTATTTCTGCCAATTTCTCGACGTTTTCCTTAATAACGTCTTCAGAGTCGCTCACACCGGTGACAAGAAGGCATACAACCTCAACGTGCAAACCAAGCCTTACCGCTTCTTTTATCACCCTCCAGACGTATTCTGCTTTCCCGCCAATCATCTCATAGGCCTTCTCATCCCCCTTGACGTCTATGTTTATAGCATCCAGTCCAGCTTTTCTTAACTCTCTTAAGGCCATTATGCTCATGTAACCGTTTGACACCATCGTGTTCCTCAAACCCTTTTCTCCTGCAAGGGGAAAAACGTCAAGAAGGTATTCAAAAAGCAAAGTCGGCTCGTTCAGGCTCGCACACGTGCTCTCATCACCGTGCCTCAACGCTTCCCCTATAACCTTTTCAGGCGGAGTGATTTTCCCACCTACAGGAGGAGACTTGGAGATCTGCCAGTTCTGGCACCACGGACAGTCGAGGTTGCAAGAATAGCCTGAAAAGGTCATGCTGGTGCTGCCGGGAAGGAAGTGGAAGAATGGCTTTATCTCAATCGGCCTGCTTTCAAGGTAACTCAACCTGCCGTAGCTGAGCGTGTAAAGTCTGCCTTCCTTCACAACTCTGACATTGCAGAATCCACTCTCCCCCTCTCCAATCTTACAGAATCTCCAGCATAGCTGGCAGACGCACTTCCCATTAAGCTTTCTATACAGCCTTGCCTCCACGATTTAGAGTAGTGTTCAATCAATAATTCTTACTATTCGACAAAAAGCACCGCAGCCATTTCATCATCCTTTAACCCAAACTGAGATGCATCGATGCAAAGTGCTGACATCGAAGGTCTCGCTTTTTCACATCTCCCTCTGCACTCCTCGCAGAGCATACAGCCCCCCGGAAATGTTGCGAAGGCGTAGGGCTTTTTAAGACTTAACTCGGCCTCAAGCATAAGCTCCTGAGCTTTTCTTATATCCTCCACTCCCTTAACTTTAAACCTGAAGAGAATTGCCTTTTTGTAGGCTTTCACAAACCTTATGCATTCTTCAAAATCTGGGACGTTCGGCGGGCAGGATGGTTTTCCGAAGCTCTCGCAACCGAACATGCACTTCCATCTTGCCCTCAAGTCGAGCCTGAGCTTTGCTGGGTCAATTACCTCCACATTGACTTTCAGCCCATACTTCTCAATCAGGTCTTCAAACATCAGAACCGCTCCAGAATTCTGTAATACGTATCGCGAAGCGCAACCGGCCTACCAACGGCTTTAACAGCCCTTACTATTTCATCAACCTTTGCAGGCCTGAAATCCTTTCCCGTTGCCCTGACAACGTTCTCTTCAAGCATCGTCCCTCCAAAGTCGTTCGCACCAAAGAAAAGGCTGAGAGTTGCTATTTCAAACCCCTGAGTTAGCCAGGAGTCCTGAATGTTCCTGAAGTTGTTCAGAACTATTCTTGATACGGCAACAACCTGGAGGTATCTGAGAGGAGAAACTGGCCTCTTTATCTCTCCATAAAGCTCCGTATTTCCGGGCTGGAAAGTCCACGGGATGAAGGCCGTAAATCCTTTTGTCTTTTCCTGCAATTTCCTTATCTTGAGCAGATGTTCAACTATATCCTCATCGCTCTCCACATGTCCAAACATCATTGTGGCTGTGGTGGGCATTCCAAGGTTGTGAGCAACTTCCATTACCTTTAACCACTCCTCGCTTGAGCACTTGTTAGGGCTTATTCTCTTCCTAACCTCGTCCACAAGAATCTCCGCCCCACCGCCGGGCAAGGAATCGAGTCCGGCATTTTTTAGCCTTTCCAGAACCTCTCTTATGCTGCATTTCTCCAGCTTTGACAGAAAGACGATTTCGGGAGGAGAAAGGCTGTGGACATGGACGTTCGGAAATTTAGCCTTTATTTTGGCAAAAAGCTCCTCGAACCACTCAATCCCAAGCCCCGGATTCATCCCGCCCTGAAGCATGATCTGCGTCGCTCCCATTCTTGCAGCATAGTCGATTTTTCTCAAAATCTCCTCATGGGAGAGAACATACCCGCCACTTCTCGCATAAAACGCACAGAATTTGCACTTTGAAGTGCAGATGTTTGTGTAGTTGATGTTGGTGTCGTTGACAAAGGTAACGAGGTCTCCACACCTCGCCTTTCTTATCTCATCCGCAATTTTTCCTACCTCGTGAATTGACAGTTTGAAAAGCTCAAGTGCTTCCCTTCTTCCAAGCTTCTCAGTCAAGTAGTCCGTAATCTCTGCAGTACTTTTCGAACTCATAAAGCCCCCTCTCCTCTTTCTCTCCCAGCCTGAACTTCAAAGTTCTGAAGTACTCCTCGAGAAACTCTCTCGGCATCTTAAATGTTTTCTCCGCCTCCCTCACGACCTCTCCAACCCTCCTGAAGCCTTCGTCTGTTGCATCAAGAATTTTCCTGTCTATTGCCGTGGCATCAACCTCTTTCAGTGATGCGGAGATTCCGAACACCATCGGCAGTGAAGTTAGTTCATACCACTCCTCTCCCAGATCCATCACAACTCTGTAAATCATTCTCGCCTTAATCGCCTCATCCCCTATTACCAAAGCATGTGGACAGATTTCGAGCATCTTAGAAGCTTTGGACGTTTCCACCTCAACAAGCCTGTTCTCCATTCCCTTCTCTGCCAGCAATATCCTGAGGAGATTAACCGAAGTCAGGGAGTGGGGAGTTACGGCAATGGCATCATCGTCAAGCTCCTTCTTTCTTGAAACCACCACAACACTTAGAACTTTACCCTCGGAAGCGACGCAGAATTCATAGTGTCTCAACTGCTCTTTATTCTTCAGATAAAAGAAGCCGGGAACGGGAGCATAATCAATTTTGCCTTCAAGCAGCATTGATGCCATTCTCCTCGGATTCGCCTCAACAATCTCGACACTCTCGTTGAGAAAGTAGTAAGGAAGGAAGTTGTTCAGATACCCAAACTTTCCGACCCTCATGTATACCACTTCAAAATGTTGCAGAATGTATCTCTCTGCCCCACCCTCTTTCCCGCACCTCTCCCAATCTCCACCAACCTCTCAACCGTCAAACCCTTTGGTGTTTCAGCACCAGCAGCATGCGTTACCCTCTCTTCCACAACCGTTCCATCTATATCGTTCGCTCCAAACCTCAGAGCTACCTCTGTAAGCTTCTCTCCGAGCATAACCCAGTAAGCTCTAACGCTCCTGAAATTGTCAAGAACGATCCTCGATACAGATATCGTTTTCAGAATATCAACCGGATTCGTCTTCTCCTTCACGACTTTCCCAAGGGGTGTGTTTTCCGGATGATAAACAAGCGGAATACATGATACGAATCCCCCCGTCTTTTCCTGAAGTTTTCTTAACTTGTAAAGGTGGATGGCTCTGTGCCTTATACTCTCGATATGGCCGAAAAGCATTGTCGCATTGCTTCTGATTCCAAGTTCGTGTGCAATCTTCATAACCCTCAGCCACTCTTCGCTTGAGCACTTGTTCGGGCTTATTTTCTTCCTAACCTCATCCACAAGAATTTCAGCCCCACCGCCGGGCATCGCCTGAAGGCCAGCATCCTTAAGCCTGCTCAGGAACTCTCTTATGCCCATTTTCTCCTTTTTGGCGTAATAATATACTTCAGTCGCCGTCAAAGCCTTTATAACGACGTCCGGCATCTCTCTCTTTATTCTGCTGAAAACCTCCTCGAAGTACTCCACACCCACGTTGGGGTTGTGCCCTCCAACAATGTGAACCTCCGTAATCCCTTCAACCTCTTTTACTTTCCTCAGAATCTCGTCGGGAGTTAGCAAATACCTCTCTCTGTTGCTGAAGGCACACAGAGGGCATTTAGAAACGCAAACGTCGGTATAGTTTATGTGCCTGTTAACAACGAACATTACCCTGTCGTTCAGCGAATCAGCTCTCTCTCCAAGCTCGTGAAAGTTCTGGTAAAACAAATCCTCAATCTCTCTTACCTTCACTCTCTATCGCCTCTCTCAGCCTTCTAAGCTCCTTCCTGAACTCCACGTTGCTTCTGAATATGAAGTCTGCAATAAGGCCGAACATTATAAGCTGAACTCCTGTAATTATGAAAAGAGTGGTCAGTATGGCGAGCAGGTAGTGTGTAACCCTGTGAAACCATTCATAAACGACAAACGCTCCCGCTAGTATTCCCGCGATAATAAAAACAAGTCCGAAAAGGTAGAGGTATCTTGCCGGGCTGTACCGGCTCATTAGCTCATAAATCGTTCTGCCTATCCTGAATCCGTCCCTCAGCGGGTTAAGCTTCGTTTTACCACCCCTCTTCCTGTACGTTATCGGCACCTCGACGATTCTGAATCCTTTTGCCAGAGTCTCAACTGTAAGCTCAGTCTCAACCTCGAAACCCGGCTTCGTCAGTTCTACGGATTTGTAAACTTCTCTTTTCAAAGCTCTGTAACCTGAAAGGATGTCTCTGAGCTCCACTCCATAGGCGAGCCGAAAGAACATGTTGAGCAGTTTGTTACCGATAAGGTTGAGCTTTGTGAAGGCTCCCTTTTCGAAGTTCGCGAACCTATTCCCTACTACATGCTCCGCTTTGCCCTTCAAAATGGGATCAAGGAGCTTGTCTACCTCCTCTGGAAGATACGTTCCATCACCATCCACAAGTACGAGTATGTCACTCTCTACGATTTCAAACGCCTCCGCAACAGCCTGTCCTTTCCCCTTCCCGCTCTGGATAACAACCTCAGCCCCCTTCTCCCTTGCAATCTCCCTTGTCCTGTCCTTGCTGTTTCCGTCGATTACAAGTACCTTGAAGCCCTTTTTAACAAACCCCTCAACTACCTCTCCGATGGCCTCCTCCTCGTTCAGTGTTGGGATGACGACAGTGACATCCATTATATCCTCAGAATCTTCAGCATGCTTAGCAGGGGAATCCCCTCTATTTCGTTTCCTCCTCTTTTGTTTACAATGACAGCCACACAAACAGCCTTTCCGTCGTTAGCCTCAATGACCTCTATAGCCTCCTTTATCGACCTTCCGGTTGACGTGATGTCATCAACAATTGCACACTTCTTCCCCGCGACTCTGGCAAAGTTTTCGCTGAGAATTCCGCCTTTCGGCTTCTCCTCCTCGGTTTTGAACTTTCTTGGATAGTAGATTGTGAACTCACACCCCAGTTCTTCCGCAACCAGTGCCGCAAGAGGGATTCCGCTTGTAGCAATGCCGACCACAACATCAATATCTCCCCTCACTTCATTCGCTATCATATCCACCATTGCCATTGCAACAAGCCTGAGCCTTGAAGGCTTCGTTAGCTCCCTCCATTCAACGTAGATGTCCGAAGGTGGAGTCTCACCAACTCTCGTAATCAGCCAGAGAGCAGTATCTCTCGACACGTTCAGCTCGTCTGCAATTTCCTCGGTCGTCAAACCCTTCTCCTTAAGCCTTCTGGCCCTCTCAACTAAAGTTTCAATTTTTGTCATTTTTAACCCTCCTAATTATGGCTTCACTCCCGCAAACCGGGCATACTTCAGACTCAATCTTTCTACCACATCCCCTACATACCTTTACCCATTTAAACTCTTTTGATATCCCCCTGTGCAGAATACCATCAAACCTCATCCCCAAGCTCATGGCAACGTTCTGTATTGCATAGTCATCGGTCACAAGAACTACCTCATTTCCCTTTTCAATTTCATCAAGAGCCTTTGCCAGAACCTTTATGTCCGTATCGGAGAGCTTGTGTATGTCCCCAGTTCTTCTTGCAGCCTCTTTAACCTTCTCAACGCTTTTCGGGCTTGCCTCTTCAACTCTCAGGCTTTTCACGCTGAAATAGAGAGCTGAAGCCTCATCAAGGATTTCCGCCACTACCTCGGGCACAGTAACCATGTTTTTGTAAACTGCCTTCCTCTGGAAGATTGCACTGGAGTCAATGACGTGCACTTCCACACTATTTCATTCAAGCCCATTATAAATAACCCTTACTCTCTACTTCATCTTGCAAGGTAAAGTGTTACTTCGAAAACTCCTTTGTTAATTGACACATCCAAGTTAAACGCTCTGTATCTGTCTTCGATTTTTTCCTTGAGGACTTTGAAGATGTGCTTAGCGTATTGCTTTTCAAATTCGGGATGATAGTATTCAGCCATTTCAAGGTTCAACTTGAGAATGTAACCCTCTCTATAGTTGGGTGGCAAAACCTTTCCGTTCAGCTTTGAGTCTCTCCTCATACCCATACTCTCAAAGTAGGAGTAAAGTCTGGATTCAAGTGACTCAGCATCTCTTTCGCTTGCTGAGTAACCAGTAGTCAGGTCAAGGAGTGTGGTGTTGCCGTCAATAATGATTTCAGCCTTTTTGATTCTCTTTCCGTCATTCAGCCACTTAATGAAGTAACCTTCCGGGTCGAAAGGGGGGGAGGTGCTGATCGAGAATGAAGTAGGTTCCGTTAACGAGGATTGCTGCAGCGACATGTCCTATCTCATCGTTCTCAAAAGTTACGTTAACCAGATAGCCCTTACAACTGTTGTATTCAAGCAGGGCAAGTGTCAGAAAGGCGTAATCCGTGCAGATTCCCTTTCCTTTCAGTATCGTTTCGGATGGAGTCTGGATGTATCTCCCCGAATCGTAAACCTCCACATCTCTTCCTTTCACAACGATTTGCGGTGGCGGAAGGTTTGCCTTTTCAAAATCATATTCTAGGTTTTCATCTTCCCACTCAAGGATTTTCCATGCGGTATCCTTGCAGTTCTCTCCTTTCAGCTTCTCTGCAACGTTGGCGACCTTCTGGACTTCCGCATCGCTCAAAAGGTAGTCCAAAGCGCACTCGTAGTCATACCTCCAGACTTTACTGCAGTACTCTTCCCTTGAAAGCTCCTCAGCTGGCAGAGACGTGCAGAGGGCTAAAAGTGATGCAATTAATATGACTGACCATCTCATGGACTGTCTATGTCGCCAAAATATAAAATCTTGGCTCAAGTTACTGACATGACCTCTTACGTTCTCCTGCTTTACTGCCAAGAGGACTTCAAAACCAAGGTTGGAGCATTAGGTGTCATCTCCTTCAGGAAAGGTTACTACTACTATGTTGGAAGTGCCAAAAGCGGTGTGCACAGAATCAAGAGGCATTTCTCTCCAAAAAAGAGAAAAAGGTGGCACATTGACTACATCTCGACGAGAATGGAGGTTATAGGAGCAATCCTCCTTAGAGAGTCTGAATGCATTCTCGCCCAAAAATTCGAAAACTTTGAAAGAATCAACGGATTCGGATGCTCCGACTGTGAGTGTAAATCCCATCTCTTCTATTCTCCAACAATAAACCTCGAATTTCTGTCCACATAAACCGTGCTGTCTCTAACGAGAGCGTTGTAAATCTCAACGTAGGTTCCTATGTCAACCGCAAAGTAAAAACTCTCGTTTTCCAGCAAAACTCTCACCCTGCCTGTTTCATCCGAAATGTAAATTTCTCTCGCCTTTTCCGGTTCTCCAAGGCCTGTAACAAATCCCTTAATGTTCACTCTCTCTCCTTCTTTTTCAGCAAGTTCTGAAACACTCACAAAGTCGAGAAAAATCTCCACCTCAGAAAGACTGTTGACGTGTATCTCTCCACCTCTTGAGTAGCCCCTCAGCTTTACCCTCACACCCTCTACAATATCTCCCGCCTCTATCATCTCAGCAGCTTCATTCCAGAAGTTTACTCTGACCTTTTGGTCGTCTTCAATGATTATACTGCCAACTTTCCCTTTTCTGCCGTTTTTATCGAAATGTCTCACAGGAAAAACTCTCAGAACTTTACCCTCAACAACGACCCTGCCGCTTTTGCTCAGAGCCTCGCTCACCTTTACAGCCTTTCCTTCAGCATAACTTTCGAGTAGTCTGGCAGTCACCTCGTCAATCAGCCCGCCAAAATGCTCAAGAATCTCCTCAAAGCTCCTCGGAATCTTCATCACGAATACCTCCAGTGAATGTAAACGGCGAGTAAGAAGCCGAGAAGAAGCAAGAGCAACCCCCACTTCTCCCTTTCTGGAAGCATCATGCTACCAGCCTTTCTAACTCAGGAGGGGCGTCTGCAAACTCTCTCAGGCACTCAAACTCCATGAAGTGCAGTGTTTCTGCAAGAACAACCATCACGTGGAGAGGTTCGCCAAAATCGATGTTTTTCAGAGCTTCGAGTTTGTCGCATTTTATGACTGCATCATCACTACCCGCTCTCGCTATGCCTACGGCGTAAATGTCTTTTATTGAAACATCCATCGAAATTAGCTGCTCCACGGCTTGCTTTATAGTCATCGGCTCTGGATGGAGGTCGAGAAACAGCAAGGTGTGGGCATCGATGCTTCTGTTTGCATTTACGACCTTTACCGGTGTCTCGGATTTGTGCCAGCTTACAGTGGCAGACTTTCCAAAGCGGTAGTTGTGAAGCCCTGTCAGCCCGCAGACTGCACTGACTATGCTTGCCCCGTGAATTATCCTTGTCCTCACACCCCTTCTTTTAGCCTCAAGTCTCAGGGCTGAATGTGTTGTGGCAACCATAGGATCTCCGGGCACCAGCAGAGCAACATTCCTGTCCTTTGCCCTATCAATCAGTCTACGGCTGTTCTCTTCAAGGTCACTTCTCTCAAGCTCAATGATCTTCCTTCCAAAGAACTCCTCCATTTCATCAATACTGCTTACAAGTTTTGAGGTGTAGAACTCCACGTAAACCTCATCAGCCTCTCTTACTGCCTCAAACCCTTTGACGGAAATGTCTTTTGCATCCCACAGCCCAAGCCCTACGAAGGTCAGCATCTATCAGAAAGTTTAAATTAAGCATTTTACTTTTTCTGCCATGCAGAATGTTGGTGATTTGGTTAAGAAATACTGGCACCTGTCAATCCTTGTTATCACCGCCTTGATTTCATTAAAGCTGAGGATTCTGAATCCCTGGGATAGTGTGTTTAATTGGACTGTAAGGCTTGGTGGAAACGACCCGTGGTACTACTATAGGCTTATAGAGAACACAATACACAACTTCCCGTCCAGAATCTGGTTTGATCCTTTCACACACTATCCTTACGGCTCCTACACACACTTCGGGCCTTTCCTTGTTTACCTTGGGTCGATAGCCGGTATAATTTTCAACGCAACAAGCGGCGAGAGCCTAAGGGCAGTTCTTGCTTTCATCCCCGCGATAGGTGGAATTCTGGCGATACTGCCCGTTTATCTGCTCACGAGGGAAGTATTCGATAGGAGAACTGCTGTACTGGCAGCTTTTCTTATCGCCATTGTTCCCGGACAGTTCCTGCAGAGAAGCATTCTTGGCTTTAACGACCACCACATCTGGGAAGCCTTCTGGCAGGTTTCAACTCTCGGAACGTTCATGCTTGCGTACAACAGATGGAAGGACAAAAATATTAAAGATAACCTTAACACAAAGCATCTCCTGTATCCAGTAATTGCCGGCATCTGTGCTGGCCTTTACATTCTGGCCTGGGGGCCGGGATTCATTATAGCTCCAATTCTGCTGTCTTTCCTATTCTTCGCCTTTGTTCTGGGAGAACTCATCAACGCTGACAGAAAAAATCTTTCACTTGTAGCTGTGATAACTTTTGTTGTTGCAACGTTGGTTTACATTCCATTTGCCTTCAATTATCCTGGATTCAGCAGGGTTCACTACTCACCCTTCCAGTTTCTTGTTCTAGCTGGCTCAGCAGTGATTGCTGCTGCATTCTACCAGATAGAAAGATTGAATGAAGCAAAATTCTTCGAGAGATTAGGTTTGGGCAGGAAGGGGATGCCGGTAGCGGTAGTTGTTATCACCGCTGTAATCGTCGGAGTGTTTTTCCTTTTAATGCCCGATTTTGCAAGAAACATTCTCTCTATAATAGGCGTCGTTCAGCCCAAGGGAGGGGCATTAACAATTGCGGAAGTTTACCCCTTCTTTTTCACTCACAATGGAGAGTTCACACTGGCTAATGCCGTTCTACACTTCGGTAGCCTGTTCTTTTTCGGAATGGTCGGAATCTTTTTCTCCGCATACAGAGTTATAAGAAAAAGGAATTTTGTAGAATTGAGTGTGCTGATTTGGGCTGTGTTGATGTTCATAGCTCTATGGGGGCAGAACAGATTTGCTTATTACTTTGCAGCCGTAGCCAGTGTCTATTCGGCTCTAGTTATTTCAGTCGTGTTCGATAAGCTCCACCTCTACAAAGTATTGGAGAATGCTTTAGGAGCAAAGAGCAAGTTCAGCTATCTTAGAGTTGCGTTAGCCGTTCTGATCGCCCTAGTTGCAATCTACCCCACCTACATCCTGGCGGATGCCCAGAGTTCTTACGCGGGTGGACCGAACAAGCAGTGGTATGATGCGATGTTGTGGATGAAAGAGAACACGCCGGATAGAGAAAAATACGACGATTACTACCTCCAGCTATATCCCACACCTCAGAGCAACAAGGAGCCATTCAATTATCCTTTCGAGACTTATGGCGTTATAAGCTGGTGGGACTACGGGCACTGGATAGAGAGCATTGCCCACCGCATGCCCATAGCAAATCCATTCCAGCATGGTATAGGTAACAAGTACAACAATGTTCCCGGAGCATCTTCGTTCTTTACAGCTGAGAACGAAAGCTATGCGGAGTGGGTGGCTGATGAGCTCAATGTGAAGTATGTAGTTAGTGATATCGAAATGGAGACTGGAAAATTCTACGCAATGGCTGTCTGGGCTGAAGGAGACTTGCCTCTTGCGGAGAAGTACTATGCTGGATTCCTGTACTACTCACCATCTGGCAAGTTTGGTTATGCAAGCTCTCAGTGGGACGTGCCAATGAACTCCGTCATCATCCCCCTCAGAATCCCCAGCGAGCTTTACTACAACACGATGGAGGCAAAACTACATCTATTTGATGGTAGTGGATTATCTCATTACAGAATGATCTATGAGAGCGACTATCCGGGGGAGTGGAAGTCCTACGCCTCTCAGATCGATTTAAACAATGAGAGTCAGGTTCTGCAGACGGCACTTTATGAGTCGGTAATGAGGGCGAGGTACGGTGTTTCTCCGACAATGGGCACACAGGAGGTTCTCTACAAGTACGCCTACAGTCAGCTTCATGAGAGAAAGATAGGGATACCTGTGAAAATTGCACCTTCGGGCTACGTCAAGATATTCGAAAGAGTTAAGGGAGCAGTGGTAACCGGCAAAGTTTCTGGCAATGTAACAGAAGTTACAGTAAACGCGACAATCAAGACGAATCAAAATAGAACATTCGAGTACTGGCAGACGGTTAAGGTTGAGGGCGACACATATTCCGTTGTACTCCCCTACTCACACGACTCCAGATATCCTGTTAAGCCAATAACACCTTACTACATAAAAGCAGGGAGTGTTGTTAAGGAGCTAACAGTAAAAGAAGAGCAGGTTCAGAGTGGAGATGTGATTAACCTCGACTTGTAGTATAACACATAGTATAACTTTGCTTTTTATTGTTAACACTTGTTGTAATTATCTTTCAAAAAATTGTTACAAGGAATATTTTTCGATTAATTTAAATTCTAACGACTCCAAAATCGTAAAGGAAGCCTGAGAAAATCAGGCTCAGTGAGGAATCGTGTAGTTTGGCGGAAAGGCGAAAAGCGATAAATACAAATAAACAAAAATGGTTGTCTGTGTATGGTCTGTAGAGTCTAAATTTAAGATGGATTTGGAGGTGAGCAAGGTATGGTTGAAAGAAAGAGAATAGAGATTCCGGAAGGTGTTAAAGTCAAGGAGAGCGTTGGAGAGGAGGCAGAGTTTCCGTTTGACATATCTCCAATGTACGAGGGAGAGAGAATCAGGAAAGGTGATATGTACGTTGAACTGGGTGGCCCGTCACAGCCCGGATTCGAGCTCGTAATGGCTCTACCCATGGACCAGGTAGAGGACATGAAGGTCACACTCATCGGCCCTGATCTTGATGAGATGGAGGAGGGCTCGACCTATCCATATGCGATGATTTACTACATTGCCGGTGAGATGGTTGAGACGGACCTTGAACCGGTCATTGAGAGGAGGAACCACGACTTCCAGAACTACCTTGAAGGCTACATGCACCTCAACCAGAGATATGATATCTGGATCAGAATCGGCAAGAATGCTATTAAGAAGGGGCTGAAGAGCCTCATCCAGATTGCCAAGGCGACAATGATGCTCTACAAGAACGAACTGCCCTTCATAGAGAAGATTGAGGCTGTTTACATCACCGATAAGGATCTGGTTGAGAAGCTGCTGAACGAGCTTGCGATGCCCATATTCGAGGAGAGAGATGCAAGAGTTGAGGCTTTGAGCGATGAGGATGTTGACGAGTTCTACTCATGCACTCTCTGCCAGAGCTTCGCTCCTACCAACGTCTGTATCGTCTCCCCAGATAGACCCTCGCTCTGTGGAGCAATAACGTGGTTCGATGGGAGAGCTGCTGCAAAGGTTGACCCCGAGGGGCCGAACAGAGCAGTGCCCAAGGGTGAGCTACTTGACCCAATAGGTGGTGAGTACAGTGGTGTTAACGAGTTTGCAAAGCAGGAGAGCGGTGGAGAGTATGAGAGAATAAAGCTGCACAGCTTCTTTGAGTATCCGCACACAAGCTGCGGCTGTTTTGAGGTCATCGGATTTTACATGCCTGAAGTTGATGGTATCGGCTGGGTGCACAGAGGCTATGCTGAGCCCGCCCCCAATGGTCTGACTTTCTCAACAATGGCAGGGCAGACTGGCGGTGGAAAGCAGGTTGTCGGATTCCTTGGCATTGGTATCGCCTACTTCAGAAGCAAGAAGTTCATTCAGGCTGACGGTGGGTGGTACAGAACTGTCTGGATGCCGAAAGAACTGAAAGAGAGAGTGGCAAAGTACATCCCGGACGACATCAGGGACAAGATTGCAACTGAAGAGGACGCAAAGACCCTTGATGAGCTCAGAGAGTTCCTGAAGAAGGTGGATCACCCAGTGGTGAAAGGTGTTGTCAGGCCAGTGGATGGCCAGAAGATTACCAACGGATGGGTTGAGGAAGAAGAGGAGGCTGAAGAAGCTGTTGAGGAAGTTGCAGCTGAAGCGGCTCCTGCAGCATCTGCTGCCCAGCCAGCAGCTATGCAGCCAATGCCGATGCAGATGCCCGGATTCCAGCTGCCCGCCCTTCAGATGCCCGCTCCTTCCGCGGCTCCAGCAGGAGTTAAGCTGATCATCAAGGACGCGAAGATCACGATCGACAAGGTCATCGTCAGGAAGGCCGAGAAGGAGAAGAAGGGTGGGAAGTAATGGAGGAGGAAGGCAAGAAGGTTAAGCTCATCCTCAAAGGAGCCCAGATTCACATCCCGGAACTTATAATAGAGGAAGAAGAATGACAGTAATAGCGGTGGCAGGCAAGGGTGGAACCGGAAAAACGCTGGTTTCCGCCCTCCTCGTTAATTTTATTTCAGAGCATACAACAAGTGTTCTCGCAGTTGATGCAGACCCTGACAGCAACCTGCCAGAGGCTCTCGGTGTGGAGGATCAGCTCAAAAAGACTCTCGGTGAGATCAGAGAACTCTTTCAGGTTAGCAGAGATGAAATGGGGACTATGAACAAAGAGCAGTGGTTAGAAGGGAAGATTTACGCAGAAGCCATCTGTGAATGCCCCCGTTACGACCTTCTGGTAATGGGAAGACCTGAGGGAGAGGGCTGTTACTGCTTTGCCAATTCTCTGCTGCGTGGAGTGCTGAAAAGGCTGATGAGGCACTACGACTACATCATCATTGACACTGAAGCTGGACTGGAGCATTTCAGCAGAAAAACGATTGATACAGCTGATTACATTATCATAGTCACAGACATGTCAAGGAAGGGGCTTGCGACAGCGAAGAGAATCAAGGGGCTTGCAGAAGAACTCAAGCTGAATTTCAAGAAAATATTCCTGATTGCAAACAGAATTGCATCAGAGGATGCAGAAAAGACGATCAGAAAATTTGCAGAAGAGGAGGGTTTGGAGCTACTTGCCGTGCTGCCATACGACAGCAGTGTGGCTGAAGTCGACCTGAGAGGAGACCCAGTGAGCGAAATTGACAAGAATTCGGAAGTTTATAAGAAAATGAGGGAAGTAGCTAATTTAATGCTCAATTTGTCAGTAGAAGCGAGGTGATTAATTTGAAAAAGTTCACGCTTGAGGAGTTTTTGGATTTGCTGAAAAAATATAATGTAGAGGAGATTGAAGGGGTGAAGATTGAGGGAGACCTCGAAATAGAGCTTGAGGGCTCATCTATAGACCTATCCGCGATAGCCCCTCTGTACTCAATGCTTTCAGAATTCGGAAATTTCCTGTATCATGCAAACATGGCGCTTGGATACCTCCAAAGACTCTCTGCGGCTCTTGGCATACCTACTCCATTTGCTGCACAGCCCCAGCTTGCTCCTGCAGCTCCTGCAGCACCAGAAGCTGCCCCGGAAGTTGAGGAGATCAAGCTTCCGACAGAGCTTGTAAGGGCAAAGTTTGAACCGTACAAGGAGGAGTATCCAAATAAGATTGAGGAGGTTGTGCTGGGTGCAACTAAGGCGGATGGAGGGAGCAGAGAGTACACGATCACGCTTGGTGGTGAGAGAAGTCTCGCCTTCTACACCTTTGACGCTCCACAGCCTCACCTGCCCGCAATAGCAATCGACGTTTTTGACAGAAGGCCGATGCTTGCGAAGGCCGTTAGGACCCACTATGAAGATGTGCTTGACAATCCAGCAGAGTGGGCTAAGAAGTGTGTCAAGAAGTTCGGTGCTGACCTCGTAACGCTCCATCTCATCAGCACTGATCCTCTGCTGGATGATACTCCAGCAAGCGAGGCTGTGAAGGTTCTTGAGGATGTTTTGCAGGCGGTAAAATGCCCGATCATTGTTGGTGGAAGCGGTAACAAGGAGAAGGATCCAGAGGTTCTCGAAAAGGCGGCAGAGGTTGCAGAGGGAGAAAGGATAATGCTTGCATCAGCAACTCTCGACATGGACTGGGAGAGGATTGCCAACGCCGCCAAGAAATACGGGCATGTAGTGCTCAGCTGGACTCAGATGGACATAAACAACCAGAAGACGCTAAACAGGTACCTGCTGAAGAGAGTTGAGGTGCCAAGAAACAGCATCGTTATGGACCCGACCACCGCGGCTCTTGGTTACGGTCTTGACTACGCTTTCACAAATATGGAGAGGATCAGGATCAGCGGTTTGAAGGGTGACACCGATCTTAACTTCCCGATATCAAGCGGAACCACGAACGCCTGGGGAGCGAGAGAAGCATGGATGGTAGACTCACCGATTGAGGAAGACACACCATGGGGACCAAGAGAGCTGAGAGGTCCGATATGGGAGATTATAACTGGTCTAACTCTCTCACTTGCCGGAGTTGACCTCTTCATGATGATGCATCCCATTGCAGTGGCTGTGCTTAAGGAGGTCTTCAACACCCTCGGCGGGAATGTGAAGGAGAGTGTGGCTGACCCAGGAGAATGGATCTTCATGGAGGTGTGATGAATGAAGGTAAAGAGCCCGCTTGAGGTTTACAACTATCTGCCAAGAACAAACTGCGGAGAGTGTGGATTCGATACCTGCATGAGCTTTGCAGCCCACATCATCGACAGATCAGTAACGCCTCTCGACTGCAAACCACTTGTTGAGGAAGCTGAGAAGGATCCAAAGGCGAAGAAGAAGCTTGAAGAGCTTCTTGAGCTTACCGCTCCGGAAATAGCTGAGGTTGTAATCGGTGTAGGAGAAAATGCTGTAAAGATTGGTGGAGAAGAAGTGCTGCACAGACATGAGCTCACATTCTTTAACCCAACAGGTTTCTTCTATGATGTCTGGGACACGATGGATGACAAAACTTTGGAAGAGCGGTGTGATAGGGTTGTAAGCTACAAGAAATTCTATGTTGGAAATTTCCTGACTCTCGATGGCTTTGCTGTGAGATGCACTTCTGGAGATCCAAAGAGGTACAGAGAGGTTGTGAAGAAGGTTGCATCCTACGGCAAACCAATGATTCTTGTGGCCCTTGATCCGGAATGCATGGAAGCTGCTCTTGAAGAGGTGGCTGATCAGAGGCCTTTGATGTATGCAGCAACTGAAGGGAACTGGAAGGAATTCCTAAAGATGGCCCTCGAATACAAAGTCCCTGTAACGCTGAGAGCCAAGGACCTGGACGTTCTCAAGAGCATGGCGGTCACATTCAAGCAGGCTGGTGTAAAGGACATTGTTCTTGACCCTGTAACCGAGCCTCTTGGAGAGGGACTCAAGGGAACCTTTGAGAGAGTAATCCAGCTTCGCAGGACAGCAATTGCAGGACAGGACAAGGATGTTGCATATCCAATTATGATCACACCCATTGCAGCATGGCTGATTGAGGGAGATGAAGTAACCAAGTCGTACTGGGAGGCTGTTATCGCGAGCATGTTCATTGTGAAATATGGAGACGTCATGATTTTCAGAAGCCTTGACCAGCATGTGGTTATGCCAACAATAACGCTCAGGTTCAACATATACACCGACCCAAGAACGCCCGTGCAGGTAGAGCCGGGATTGAGAGCGATCAACGACCCAGGGCCAGACGATCCTGTGTTCATCACAACCAACTTCGCCCTGACATACTACACTGTCGAGAGCGACCTTACCAGTGGTGGAATCAAGGGATGGCTGCTCGTGCTTAACACCGAGGGACTGGGTGTTGAGGTTAGCGTTGCAGGCGGGCAGTTCACAGCTTCAAAGGTTAAAGAGCTCATAGAGGAGACGAAAATCGAGGAGAAGGTTAACCACAAGTATCTCGTGATTCCAGGGTTGGCTGCAAGACTGCAGGGTGCAATTGAGGACGAGACGGGCTGGAAAGTTCTTGTTGGCCCAATGGACTCAGGAAGAATTAAGGGGTGGCTTGAGAAGAACTGGCCACCTAAGGAAAAGGAATAATAATTTTTTATTTTACCTTTTTATTAAGTCCATTAAAATCGACTCCACTTCTCCGAGCCACTTTCTTATGCTCCTAATGTCCACTAGGTCAAGCTCCCCTTTCTTTGCAATTCTGTCGTGCTGCAGAACGAACATGCCTCTGCTGACAACCTTACCAAACCTTCTTGGCGGGAGGTAAGCAACAACTGCCTTCTTTCCCTGCTTGTATTCCTCGCTGTTGGTAACAACCTCAAGTCTGTCGCTATAGTCAAAAATGCACAGCCACAAACCATCGAGTTCACTTCTCGAAATGATTTCACCGGCAAAATACCTTATTGCCTCTCCAACTCTTTCTATTTCGCCCCTCTTCATGAGTTCAGGGAGGTAGGCAATGTATTCGAGCCAGTAATCCGCTAAGGCTGTGTTGTAGTCCTTAGAATCTGACAGCATGTCTTTCAAGCTACGTGCAGTCTCGACGATTTTCAGGAAGCTGTCAAACTCCAGCAGTTCATCAACGCTCAGATAGCAGTATTTCACGTTTTGAATTTCTGAAGAAACGGATTTCAGCTCCTCGATAAACTTCTTTCTTCCCGGTATCTGCAATGACTGCGACACCCTCAACAACTCTTCAATACCCTTCTCAGCAAGCAAAATTCTGAAGTCGTTTGCGGTGTCCATCTCAACCCTCCACCATATCTTTAAGGGAATCGAAAACGTAGTCAGGTTTAATTCCGTGCCTTTCAATCATCTGGTTCAAGTTATCTTTGGTGGTGACACCCGTAAGAACCAAAACAGTTTCCGCGCCTATTGCCCTACCAGCAGCAACATCAACATCTATCTGATCTCCCACAACTGCAACGTCTTTAGCCTCAAGGCCAAGAATTTCAAGTGCCTCGCGCATTATTACTTCTGAGGGTTTTCCGACCACAACGTCAGGCTCTCTCCCCGTCATCCAGTAAAGAGCTCCTATAATCATTCCTGTTCCGGGAATGGGACCGTCTTCTGCTGGGAAAATTCTGTCGGGATTGGTTGCGATATACCTTAAACCTTTCAAGCATGCTCTCAGAGCTTTAGTCATTAGTTCGAAGTTTATCTTTCTGTTTGACCCAACTACCAAATACTCTGCCTCATTGTAATCAGCAATTTCCAGTTCTGCCAGTTTCAACTCCTCTTTCAGCCCTTCCTCGCCGGTCGTGAAAACTTTGGCATTCGGCTTCTCTTTTGCAATAAACCTTGCAGTTGCGTAGGTGGCTACAAGAATTTCATTTTCGCTAACCTCAAGGCCAAAGCTCTTTAGCCTCTCAAGCAGAATTCTCCTGCTCCTCGTTGAGTTGTTTGAAACGAATATTATTTTCTTGCCAAGCTCCTTGAGTTTTTTTACCCCTTCTACGCCCTCTGGGATGGGCTTTACACTCTTGCCGATAACTCCGTCTATATCAATTATGTAGCCCTTCTTGTCAGGCCTCATTTACATCAGTCCCAAGGTTCTTAGCTCTTCTGAAATTCTCTCAACAGCCCTTCTCGCATCATCCGGGCTTTTTCCACCCGTGACAACCATTTTGCCAGACCCAAAAATCAGCACGACAACTCTGGGGTTGTCAAGCCTGTACACCAGCCCCGGAAACTGCTCAGGCTCGTACTCTATGTTCTCAAGCCCGAGACCTATGGCAATTGCGTTGAGGTTGAGGTCAACTCCGAGGTCTGCTGAGGCGACAATGTTCTGAACCTTTACCTCAGGCTCGTCAATCACAGAAATGCCGATTTTCTTGAGCATCTTTACGATTTGCTTCACAGCTCTCCTCGCATCCTCCACACTCTTGGAACCCGTGCACACTACCTTCCCACTTCTGAAAACGAGAGCAGCAGCCTTTGGCTCTTTTGTTCTCAAAACCAGCCCCGGAAACTGCTTGGGCTTGTATTCAGAGTCTTTAATTTCCCTTGAAATCTTGTTCAGATCTATATTTTCACCAATCTGGGTTGATGCCACAACATTCTCTATTTTTATCTTGTAATCCTGCATAACACCACCATTTTAAAAGACTTAAATACCATATAAATACCTTTGGTATTGTGATAGAATTTGTAGTTTCCTAAAATTATTTCCTGCCATCGAACCACCTCCAGCAGTAACCCA
>NZ_JACDNT010000001.1 GCF_017656475.1 Archaeoglobus sp. | reverse complement strand
TGGGGCCGGTGGGATTTGAACCCACGACTGGCGGGTCTCTTCGGGTCAGAGCTCCAACGGGTCATCACCGCTCAGCAGACCCGTCAATCATCACGCCGCTGGAGCCCGCCGCGCTTCCTGGCTACGCCACGACCCCTCGCTAATGTTTTGGTGCATAGGATATTAAATTTTTTGTTGAGTTATGGGTGGAGATGTAGCTCTTAAATTCGCCTGTAGGGGAAAGACCTTTCATCTCTTCTCTCAACTTAAAAATGTGAAAATCACGGATTTGAACAGCATAAAAAGTGCCTTACTTGAGGGAAAGGTGGTCAGGATTTACCACTCTGGAGAGAGAAATCCAAAGATAGCAGAAATTCTTGAAATCGCGAGAAAAAAGGGAGTTCCTGTTTACAGGAGAGAGGGAGAAAAGCTGTCCGCCGAAATCTCTCCGATAAAGTACGTTGACTTCGACTACATCGCTAACAGAGCCCTAACAAAAAACTCATTCATCCTATTTCTTGACAACGTTGTTGACCAGAGGAACATAGGGGCCTGCATAAGAACTGCAGAGTTTTTCGGAGCGGCAGGAGTAGTTTTGCCAAAGAGGAGAGGAGGTAGTGTGCAGGAAGGAGCTGTGAAGACTTCTGCTGGTGCTGTTTTTCACATCCCAATTGCAAGAGTGGAGAATTACGCAGCAGCTATAAAAAAGCTGAAAAAGCTCGGATTCACTGCTGTAGCCGCAGACCTTGACGGCGAAAATCTTGAAGAAGTCCCCATATCACTTCCCGCAGCAGTTGTGATAGGTGGCGAGGATAAGGGTATATCAAAGCCTGTCAAGAAGCAGTGTGATTTTGTGGTGAGAATTCCGGGAATGGGAAAGGTGAACAGCCTAAACTTGAGCGTTGCTGCAGGAATCGTTCTCTACACCCTAAGCCGACAGAAATATTAATAACCTTGACAATTTTTGACCAATGCTGAAAAAACTTGCAGGGTTAGTCTTGATTCTAATTTCAATCTCACTCCTCTCGACCTTTATTGCATCAATCGACTTCAGCAAAACCGGTTTTGAGGGGCTGATAGGCAAGGGAACTTTTGGGGGTGGGGGAAAGGAGTTTAACAGCAATTTTTCAACCTACTATTCCCTCAGCCAGGAGGGAGTTCTTGGCGGGGAGGGAGGAGGTGGAGGATTCGCAAGTCTGAGCGATTCATCCAACGCCTTTAACCCGCCCAACGTCCCCCTTTTCTTCGTTGAGGGTCTCGATTCCACGACGAACTATCTGAGGCTTTACACCGCAACAAGATACGAGAACGGTAAATGGATAGCAGACGAGGGGGGTTGCAGCCAGGAATCAATTCCGATTTCCAAGAAATTCAAAATCACACCCATTGCAGAGCTGAACCGCTACCTTCCCGTTTCCAAGGACACAAAGGGGATACTTCCCATTGGAGGTAAGATTGACAGGTGCTATGACGCCGAAACAGGAACTTTCAGAATAAACTCAACCCGTGTCTCATATTACGGCTTCACTACAGCCAAGAGCTTCAAACCCACAAGCTTTGAAGGCGTAGCAAGCTATCCTGACCCCGAAATCCGGGCTTTGGCGAGAAGAATTACCGCAAACGCAACTTCCGATCTCGATAAAGTTAAGGCTATAGAGAACTACCTAAAGAGCAACTACGTCAACACCTACGTCGAAAAGATGGATGTGAAGGAATTTTTGTTTAAAACCAAAAAAGGTACTGCCAGGGAGTTTGCAACGACCTTTGTTCTTCTCGCACAGTCTATCGGAATTCCTGCAAGGGCCGTCTTTGGCTACCTTGCAGATCCGGTAGAGACTAACCAGACCATATTTGCCAGCGACGCCCACGTCTGGGCGGAGGTCAGGTTCAAGGAGGGCTGGATGGAGTTTGATCCGGCACCTGAAGGAGAAGGAATCAACACAACAACTGCAATAACTTACGTCGACTCAAAGCTCGTGGCAGGAGAGAACTTTACGTTAAAGGGCTACGTAAAAGACGAATACGGTAATGCTGTGTCTGGATACGTTGAAATTTTCCTTAAAAAGGACAAGAATGCCAGACAGGGAATTCTCGTCGGATTTGTGGCGGTAAACAACGGTAAATTCGAGGCTTCACTCAAAGTTCCTGAGGTTACGGGAAGATACAACGTTCAGGCTCACTTCACCGGCACCCCCTACCACATGGAATCGTGGAGTGATCCAGAGGTGGAGATATACGACCGTCCTGTTTTTAACGTCACTCTTCCCGAAAGAGTTCCGAAAAGCTTCACACTCGAGGGAAGGCTTGAATCATCTCCACCATTTACGGGAAAGATAGACCTCTGCATCGACGGTTACTGCAGGAAAATTAACCTGAAAGACGGCCACTTCAGAGAGGAGCTTTCGCTCACCAGTGGAAAGCATGAGATAGCACTCATTTTTAAGGGAATGGGCTACCTCCTTCCCGCCGAGTTCAGAAAGGAGGTTGAGGCCGGAGAGATAATGGTCATTCTTAACGAGACTGTCGGAAGGAACGAGAACGTTACGGGAATGGTCTATTTTAACGGTAAGCCTGTAAACGCTACGGTAAGGATAGGAAATATTACGGTTAACGCAACGAACGGAGAGTTTTCTGCAAAAATCCCGTTAAGTCTGGGAAAAAACGAGCTGAGAGTGGAAGTTCCGGATTTGCTTTACTCCGATACTAAAGTCGTCTACATGAAAGAACCGGTTGAGATCAGGACGCAGAAAGTGAATGGAAAGCTGATAGTTCAGGTGGTTGACAAAAACGAAAATCCTGCTGATGGGTTTGTTGAGGTTGACGGCATAAGGAAGGAGCTTTTGAACGGTGTTGCGGAGTTCGAGGTTGATTCGGCAAAGCTCATAGTTTACTCCGGCAGTAACAAGTACTTCCCTGCTGTCAAGGAATTCTCCAACCTTTCCTCTTACATCTTCATACCGGTTTTGGTGGCGGCAATCAGCCTTGCAGCTTTTCTCGCTTACCGCGTGCTTTTCAGAGTTGAAAAAATCGAGTTTTTTGTCGAAAAAGAGCACCTTGACCTCCCAAACGTCTGGGATGTTGGGGAGAGGATAAGAATCAGGTTAAGCGAGCCTGCGTTTGTCAGATATAACGGAAATGAAGAGTTTACCGACACCGTAACTCTTGAACCAAAGAAATACGGCACTATAAAGGTTTACGCTTTTAAGGAAGAGGGAAGAAAAAGGAAGAAAGGTGAGCTGGAAGTCAAAATCGCTCCATATTCAAAGGGGATAGGGGAGATTGTCAAAAGGCTTGATGAAATCGGCAGAAGAAGATTTGATAGGGTTGAGAGCATGACTGCGAGGGAGATTATGGAAAAGCTCGGTGTTAGGGCCGAAGTCCTGCTGAACTACTTTGAGAGAGGCACATACGGTGGGGAAGAATATACAAGAAAGGATTTTCTTGAGGCATTTTACGACTACCTGAGGGTGGTTGGCGATGAGGTTTAGCAAGCTTCTGTCAGGGCTCGTAATTGCATTTTCCCTTTACTTCTTCCTGCTGAATCAGGAGAGGTTACTTGGGGGCGTTTTTGTTGTGGCTGATGAAACGCAGAGAGCTATACTCTTGACGCTGATAGTTGCTTACTCAGCTCTTGCGTCCTTGGATAGACTGAGCCAATTCAGGCTTGTTTTAATTCCGCTGTTGCTAATCATCTCGCTTGACATAGCTTTCAACTCCCTGCTCTCTCTCGGATACCCGCAGTACTTCGTGGTATATCAGAGTATGAGGTGGTACATCGCAATCTTCTCCGGCTCTCTGGCATTTTCGTACATCAAGCTTACCGATAAACCGATCCATCAAACCCTAATTTCCGCAACATCTCTTGTAGTAGCAGGTCTCTCTTCCTACTACCTGTTCTCCTACCTCTCACAGGTTTTTGGACTTCCATCTCTGGCCATTCCCTCTTTGGCGCTCTTCCTTATCCTTGCAATCACCGCCATTTCTACAGCCTTTGAGGGGGAGGTTTTCCAGTGGATAAGGTCTGAAAGGTCGTTTCTCATGCTCATTCTTTTCCTCCTCACGTTTTACTCCATTTTAATCAAACCGATGCTCTCGGACAGACCGGGAATCGCGGACTTCATTGAGTGGAGCATCGTTGCTCTGACATTCATCAAGGTTTCAAGGGATTTCCGGAGAGGCGTTGAAGCTGATGAGAGGGAGTTCATAGCCTCCCACGTTCCGAAGGAAAAGATTTTCAGAGATAGGCTGTACTCCGAGCTTGAGTTCGGGGAGAGAGCGTTCGTTGAAGGGGGATCGAAAATACCACTCACAATCGCCCTCGTTAAAGCACTGTCGAACTCAGATCCCCCTAAGCTTGCTGCAATACTGTCTCCTCTGATAAGCCACGAGGACGAGAGGATTCCTGCTCTTCCATTCCCCTGGGAGAAAGAAATCATAGAGAGAAGAAACAGAAGAAGGAGAGAAAAGATTGTGGAGATGATCAGGACTGAGGTCGAGAGGGAGGTAAAAAATTTTAACCGCTGATCCCTACTTTTCAGGTGTTTGAACTTGCAAAAGAGATTGCAGAGAACGCAAGGAGCAAGGAGGATGTTCTCAGGATAAAGAGGTTATTTGCCAGAAGGAAAAGACTCTCCGCCATCCCCTCGGACGCAGAAATACTGCAGGCTGCAAAGAGTACTGAGTTTTACGAGAAATTGAAGGAGATCCTCAGAGTTAAGCCGGTAAGAACAATCAGCGGTGTTGCTGTCGTTGCAGTTATGACCTCTCCAGCCCCATGCCCTCACGGCAAGTGTCTGCCATGCCCGGGAGGGGTTGAGAGAAACACCCCACAGAGCTACGTGGGACTTGAGCCGGCAGCCATGAGGGGGAAGCAGCACGGTTACGATGCGTTCAAGCAGGTAACGGCGAGGCTGAGGGAGCTTGAGAGCATTGGCCATGATGTAAGCAAGGTTGAGATTATCGTGATGGGTGGAACGTTCCCGGCGAGGGATGCGGAGTACAAGGAGAGGTTTATGCTTGGAATTTTCAACGCTCTCAACGCTTTCAACAGCCGTGCAAAGATTGAAAACGACATTGAGAGGGCTAAGAGGAAGAACGAAAGAGCAAGGGCGAGATGTGTGGGCGTAACGTTCGAAACACGTCCCGATTATGCAAGGGAAGAGCACATAAGAGAGATGCTGAGATTTGGAGGGACAAAGGTTGAGCTGGGAGTTCAGAGCATCTACGATGACGTATTGGAGAGAATAAGGAGGGGGCACACGGTTAAAGAAGTAATTGAAGCGACGAGATTGCTCAGGGATTCAGCGTTCAAGGTGGGCTACCATGTCATGCCGGGTTTGCCAGGGTCGAACTTCGAAGGAGACCTTAAGATGCTCAAAGAACTTTTCGAAGACGAAAACTTCAAGCCAGACTACCTCAAAATTTATCCAACGCTGGTTGTGGAAGGCACAGACCTTTACGAGATGTGGAGGCGAGGAGAATACAGACCTTACACGACAGAAGAAGTTGTCGAGCTGATAGCAAAGGCGAAGCGTTACTTCCCGGAGTGGGTGAGGGTTCAGAGAATCCAGCGCGATATTCCCGTAAAAGCGGCGATAGGGCTGGATAAGGGCAACGTAAGGCAACTCGTTCACAGAAAGTTAAGGGAGCTTGGCTACAGTTGCAGATGCATCCGGTGTAGGGAGGTCGGGCACAAAGGCGTTAAGCCCGAAGAATACTCGAAGGCAGAGCTTGTCGTCAGAGAGTACAAGGCGTCTGGAGGGAAAGAGTTCTTCATATCGTTTGAAATTCCGGAGTATGATGCTCTTGTTGGCTTCGTGAGGCTCAGATTTCCCAAAGAGCCGTTCATAAGTGCGTTGAAGGATGCCGCCTTAATCAGGGAGCTTCACGTTTACGGCAGGGTCGTTCCGATTGGAGAGAGTGGCAACGCTTTCCAGCACAGGGGATTCGGAGAGAGATTGTTGAGAGAAGCTGAAGAGATTGCACGTGAAAGTTATGATAAAATTGCAGTAATAAGTGGGGTTGGGGTGAGAAATTACTACAGAAAGCTCGGTTACAGGCTCAGGGAGGGTTACATGGTTAAGAAGATTTAGTATTATTCAATAAGCGCAACTTCAGCCTTCGGCTCTCTCCTGCCTGAGACAAAGTCCTTTGCGGCAACAATAACCGGGCAGTAAGGGGGACAGCTTTTGGAAACATGAATCCTGCAAAAAAGCTTTCTTGAACAGTCAACCACTCTGTAATGAAGAGTTTCAGAATCAATGGTAATAAGGGCTCTTGTCCTTCTGCTCACAACAGCGAGCTTTATGATATTAGCTTCAACAGGTCGGAGCATTACTACAAGGTTTCAGCAACAAATATAGACTTTTTTCACAAATTAGAGATTCAATTTTTGTAATTTAGCTTAGGTTATTGCTTTTCTGTAATTTTGCCAAAGCTAGATCTTTTTAAAAACTTTAGTTTAATATTTTGTACCTTTGATTTATAGTATATTATAGTATATTTTATTAAGGTTATGTGTGATGTTACTTTTCTGTAATTACACCACAAACCAAAAACCTTTTAATTCAATGTAGGTAATTACAATTACAACAATAATAGTAGTAATCATAGACGTGAGGTGGTTCGATGATGGACGTCGATACACTCTTTGGGAGGAGGCCGGATGAGGAAGGCCAGAAGGTTTTGAAGGTTATTTCTCGCAGTGGGATGAGTAACATCCTTTTCAGCCTTGAAAAGGCACCTCTCCGGTTCTCCCAGTTGATGTTTGAGACGAAGCTGAACCCTGGAATACTTGACAGGCACCTAAAGGCACTGATGCAGTTGAACATCGTAGAAAAGAACAGCGATTCGTATGAGCTAACACCGAGCGGAAAGAAGCTCGTCAAAGTTCTTGAGCAACTATTTTCAATAATGTAGTTGTGTGATGATAAATTATTATACTTTTTTTTAAAATTTAAGCTTTCCTCAATCCCTTTTTACCGATAAATTTAAGTGTTGAGGTGAAAAGTAAAAGACATGTCTGGCCAGTTTGGCAAAGAAGAGCTCGTGCATTTGCATTTGCTTCTTTTCCACGTGAAAAAAACTTTTGAGTGCTATGGCTTGGAAAATGAATATTTTGATGAATACGATAGCCTGAACATCTCCCCCGTGCAGATTTTCAGGCAGAAAAATGAACATCAGGAAGCAATTTTCAAGCTCTGCATGGGAATAATGAAGGCAATGGGGAAAGAAAAGGAAGCAGAGGAACTCTGCAAGAGTCTGAAGAGACTGGCGATAGCTAGGGCAACATATTAGGGAAAATACCTAATCTCGATCACATTGGTGTACTTTTTCCAGTCCGTTTTTCTTTTTATACCTTTTAGTACTTTTTCAGCAATGTTGAGTGCCCCGATTCTGTTAAGTGGTTGGTTATTGTTTCCGCACTGGTAGCTGTAAGTACACCGTGGACAGCCGTCAACTCTTCCACACTCACAACTTTTGAGAATTGCCGCGCAAATCTCGAAAGCTCTTCTGAGCCTTTTGAAAAGGAGCTTTGATAGACCGCTTCCACCAACACTCGCATCGTAAACGAAAATATCCCCATCAGGGACGGATATTCCACCCATCTCTCTGCTACCACCACCCGTTATGGCATCCGTTGTTTCAATGAGAACATGCTCTAATGCGTGGAAGCTTCCGGCATAATAGTCCTCGTAGTCCTCAGGGTCAGGGAAGGGGGCGGAAAAGAGAAATCCCTTTGTTTTGAATGTGTAGCTGACTGGCTCATCAAGGTATTTGAAGTCCTTTTTTTCTTTGTCGAAAACATTTCTCTTGATGTATCCGTGAACGATGTAGTTTATTTCGAGGGTGCAGTATATGGCGTTGACAGGCTCTTCAATTTTCTTCTCGACCTCTATTATTCTCGGAATTGTCGTGTATAACGGGTCGGTCACCTCATAACCGTCATCTATCTTCAGGACTTCAGCCCTCAGTCTCTTGAGGTCGAGTTCCACAGTTCTGTACCTGACACTGTTGTGTATCAAAATACTGCCCGGAAACAGCTCCTTTACGGCTATGGGTAGCGCCCTCTCCCCTATATACTTTCCGTCGTGGTATATTTTCACAGAATCGCCTATACCACGAAAGCTAAAAGTCCTGCTCAACTCCACCGCCCTTGCAGTGGGATAAAATGCTCCTTCTCTCTCGACGACCAATCCCTCCGCCTGCAGCTTCCTCATAATTTCCATGGACTGCCTGTCCAGTTCTTCAAAACTGACAGGTTTCTCGATGCACATGGAAAGTAGCTGAAACTTCATAACCTCCTCGTTGTACCTCTCGACGTAGCCGTTTGCTTCTTCCTTGAAGTAGTCCTCAGGATTTGCTCTGTAATAAGTGCTTATCGAATCCTCCTCTCTCAGGACAACAACACCTATGCTCTCCTGCCCCTTTCTCCCCGCCCTCCCAACTCTCTGGATTAACTGTCCGTAAGGAACAAGTTCGGAAACGACTGCATCAACATCTCCGATGTCTATCCCAAGCTCGAGTGTTGGTGTTGAGACGACGATGTTTATCTCGCCCCTCTTGAACCTCTCCTCCACCTCCTGCCTTACTTCCTTAGGCAGTCCGCTCTTGTGTATTGCAGACCTAAATCCATACCGCTTGAGTATCAGGTTTATCGTCTCAACAGTTTTGTAGCTGTTCCCGAAAACGATGATTTTTCTGTTCCTCAAAGCCGCAACAATATCTCTGACTGTCGAGTACAAACTGGGTGTGTAGCGGAAGATCAGGTGAAGCGTTCCCTTTCTGTGCTCTCCAGAGACGAGGAAAAATTTTCTGTCAAAAAGCTCCTCCGCAAATTCTGCGGCGTTGGAGAGTGTGGCTGAGGCGCACGCAATCTGGAAGTCGGCAAACCTTGAGAGCCTCTTCACGAGGTAGTGCATGTTGCTCCCCAGAACGCCTGTATACGTGTGAAGTTCGTCAACGGCTATGAATGCAAGCTCTCTGCAGATTCTTCTGAACGCTGGCGTGTTTCTGAGGTGGTAATCGACCATGTCCGGGTTGGTGAGGATAATGTCACTCTTCCCGCTGAGGACAGCCCTGCGTTCCTCCCTGTCAGAGTCTCCGTCAAATCTTACCGCTTTTAAGCCGAGATGAGAGGCGTAGAACTTGATCTTCTCCTCCTGGTCTCTCGCGAGAGCTTTGGTGGGGTAGAAGACCATTGCTTTACCACCTTTTAAAGTTCTCCAGAGCATGGGAATAACGAAGGCCTCAGTCTTGCCAAATCCTGTAGGAGCGGTGATGACGACATTCTCACCCTCCATCAGCCGAAACATTGCCTCCTTCTGGAAGGGAAAAAGCTTCTCAATGCCCCTTTTTCTCAAACACTCGGCAAGTTGAGGGGGTAAAAAGTCAGGGTCTTCAGTAGGCGTTTCCCTGAAAGGCCTGAGAACCTTGTAGAGGACGATTTCATCATCTGTGGTGAAAAGCGGGAGGAGGGATTCCTTAAAGCCTACTTTCCTTAGAAGTTCGAGGTTGCGCTGCCTTATGCTCTGCTTTTTACACCTACACCTCTTTTTCAGCATTCCGCACTGAGGGCAGAACAACTCGTCCACTTTAAAGCTTAGGCGGTGAAGATAAATTGGTTTTCCTATATGAGCAAAACTTCCGCAGTTGCTTCGAGCATGGCATCAATTCCCTCTCTGCCCTGCATTATCCTTCCGTGCCCTGGAAGAATGTACTCGACATCCAGAAGTCGGAGCTTCTCTATGGACTTCGCCAGCTCTTTTTTATCGCTGCCGTAAACGTCGAATCTGCCCGGAACACCGTTTTCAAAAATCAGGTCACCTGTTATTGCTGCCGAGTACTCAGGAAGGTAGAAGGTGAGGCTACCGGGAGAGTGGCCGGGAGTTCTCAGTATTTCAATTTCAGTGTTCCCTACAACGAACCTCTTTCCGAGTTTTATGTCCAAGTTGAAGCGATACTGTGAAACGGAAAGCTCTCTTGCATCAAAACCGAGCAAAGCCCCATTTTCCGCAAAAAGGATGTTGCTCTCGCAATGGTCTCGGTGAAGGTGAGTGTTGAACACGTAGTTTACATCATCCAGTCCATCGTTCCTCATCAAACCCCGCAGGCTGGTATAGCTCTTGAACGTGCCGGGATCGATGACGGTGAACTCCTCATCCGCGATTATGTAGCAGTTTGAAGAGTCTCGAAATGCCTTTCCCCAGGTGTAGGCGTAAACTTTATCGAACAGCTTCATTGATTAGTGTATGTTGAAGCATTTTAAAAGGCTGCTGAAATTTAGTTATACCATGGGAAGAAAAATAAAGCCTGATTTACGACTTAATCCATGAAAGACGAGGTTGCAAAGAAGGTCAGGGAATGGCTGGTTGAGGAGGGGATTTACAAGGACAAGGTTGCAGACGAGAACGCTGATTACCACTTCGTCGCTGAAACTCCTCCGAACTCGAGACAGTTTATTGACGTTGTTTTCCCCAAGAACAGGGACGATATGGTCGTTATTGCTTCCGGGATTAAGCTTAGCGATGAGCACTACCGCTCTCTGATGAGCTTAAACCCCGAGAAGAGAAACGAGCTGCTATGGGAGATGAGATTTGCACTCCTTTTCCTTCCCACCGGTTTTCAGATTCTGCCAAACGTCAACGACCCCCAGCTCTTCCAGTTCACGAGGGAGCTTTACTTCGATGGTCTCAACAAGAACCTTTTCATGGATGCCGTAAAGCAGGTTCACCGCTGCAAGCTCTACGTTATCTGGATGATGCAGAAAATTTCAGGTGGAAAAAGTGAGCATGACCTATCTATGTATCGTTAATTTTTAAAAAAGTTCATATAGTGTGAAATCTTTTTTCAACCATGGAGTTCGGTACTGTTGCACCAACATTTCCACCAATTGAGGAAGTGCCAAAAACGGCCAAGAGGATGGAGGAAAAGGGTTACGATGCTATCTGGGTTGCCGACCACCTGATGGGATGGTATCCACACGACTTATGGAAGGAGACCGTCTTCGCTATGCGCTATCCATCATGCCACATGTTCTACGACGCATTCTGCGAAATCTGCTACGCCGCACCTGCAACCGAAAAAATCAAGTTTGGAACATCTGTGACTGAAGTCTTCAGGAGGCATCCTGCAGTATTGCTTCAGCAGGCTGTAACAGCAGATCACGCGACCAAGGGGAGGTTCATCCTCGGAATTGGTGCAGGAGAGGCTGAGAACATCGTTCCTTACGGCATCGATTTTAGCAAGCCTGTTTCGAGGCTTGAAGAGGCTGTGGAAATTATGAAGCTAATGCTTAACAGTGATTACGGAGAGCCGATAAACTACGAGGGAAAATTCTACCGCCTGGAGGATGCCGTTTTTGACGTCAAGCCGTTGGGAAAGCTCCCGTTCTGGTTTGGAGCCCATGGAGACAGAATGCTGAAACTTACTGCTAAGCATGGCGACGGATGGCTGCCCACAACTTTACCACCTGAGGTTTACAAGGAAAGGGCGGAGAAGCTGGACAGATATGCGAAGGAGTTTGGCAGAGAGCCTGAGGAAATAACGAAGGCCATTTTTGTGAGTCTTGTTGTGGATGAGAAACCTGAGGAAGTAAACAGACTCCTACAGTCCCCTATACTGAAAGTTCACGCTCTCCTGATGCCATCGGAGTTCTACGAGATGCTCGGCTACAAGCACCCGTTTGGAAAGTTCTACGGCCTGCTTGACTACATTCCGACGAAGTACACAAAGGAGCAGATTATGGAGGCGATAAAGCAGGTTCCGGATGAAATCATGAGGCTCGCCTACATCGCTGGAACTCCTGAGGAAATCGTCCAGCAGTTCGAGCAGTACGAGAAGTTAGGGGTTAGTCACATCGTCATTTGGAACCTCACGTACTTCGGTGATGTGAGCAAGATAAAGACATCCTACGCCCTGATTGACGAAATCATGAGCCACTTTTAGCGGGCAAAGTTTTTTTGCCCTCAAGTCTTTTTTATTACCATGACTCTAATCGAGGAAGCCAAGAAAGGCGTAATCTCAGATTTCGTTAAAAAGGCTGCAGAATATGAAGGGGTGGAAGCTGAGAAGCTGATCAGACTCATTTCTCACGGTTACGTCGTATTACCCAAAAACGTGAGGAGAGAGGATGTAAAGCCGAGGGCTATCGGGATGCTAACTTCGACTAAGGTTAATGCTAACGTTGGTACCTCAGCGGACTACATAAATGTTGAGGAGGAGATTGAGAAGGCAATTGTTGCCCAGAAGGCTGGTGCGGATGCTGTTATGGATTTGTCCTCAGGTGGCGACTTGGATGCAATAAGGAAGAAGATAATGGATGTCGTTAAGGTTCCCTTCGGAACCGTTCCGATTTATCAGGCGGCGAGGGACTGCAGAAGAGTCGTTGACATGGGCGAGGACGACTTTATCAAAGCTGTCGAGAAGCATGCGAAGGACGGGGTTGACTTCATGACTATCCATTCTGGAGTCAACTGGGTCAGTATTGAGAGGTTAAAAAGGTCGAAGAGACTGCTGGGAGTTGTAAGCAGGGGTGGGGCGATAATAATCGGCTGGATGCTCCACAACGAGAAGGAGAATCCCTACTACAAGGACTTCGACTACCTGCTGGAAATCCTGAAGGAGTATGACGTCACTATCAGCCTTGGAGACGCTTATAGGCCAGGATGCATTCACGATGCCGGAGACAGGGCGAAGTACACGGAGTTCATAATGCTCGGAGAGCTTGTGGAGAGGTGCAGAGAAGCAGGGGTGCAGTGCATGGTTGAGGGGCCCGGACACGTCCCCCTCGACCAGATTGAAACCTCTGTTAGGGCCATGAAGAGCGTAACCGACAATGCTCCCCTCTACCTTCTCGGCCCTCTCGTGACAGACATTGCTGCAGGTTATGACCACATAGCCGCTGCAATAGGTGCGGCAATAGCTGGAATGGCCGGGGCTGACTTCATTTGCTACGTCACTCCTTCAGAGCACCTCGCCCTACCATCGGTTGAAGATGTTAGGGAAGGAGTCATAGCCGCAAAAATCGCTGCTCACGCAATTGACCTGATTAAGGAAGGGCAGAGAGAAAGGGCGAGGAAGAGAGATTATGAGATGTCACTCGCCAGAAAAAATCTCGACTGGGAGAGGCAGTTCCAGCTCTCAATTGACCCTGAAAAAGCAAGGGAAATTCACAGCAAGAGAAGGTCGGAGAGCGAGGCCTGCAGCATGTGCGGAGATCTGTGTGCAATTAAGCTCGTGAAGGAGGCTTTTGAAAGGGACTAAAATGAATTCCCCCTTTATCGTTTTCTGGGAGCTGACAAGAGCTTGCATGCTCGCATGCAGGCACTGCAGGGCAAAAGCCATCAGAAAGAGGCATCCAGATGAGCTGACGACAGAGGAGTGCTTTGGTGTCATAAATCAGCTTTCAGAGTTCACCCCAAAGCCACTTCTAGTCATTACAGGCGGAGACCCGCTGATGAGGGATGACGTTACAGAGATTGTCTCCTACGCATCCAGCAAGGGATTCAGAGTTGCCATAGCCTTCAGCGGAACGGAAAAGGCAAGCGTTGAGAAGCTAGAGGAGCTGAAAAAAGCTGGAGTGGCGAGGGTCGCTGTTAGCATAGATGGAAGCAATGAAGAGAAGCACGACTCTTTCAGAGGGGTGATGGGGACATTCAGGATGAGCATGGAGGCGATAAAAAATGCAAAAAAGGTGGGACTGCCCTTCCAGATCAACACGACCGTATACAGGGGCAACATTGATGACCTACCGAACATAGCGAGACTCTGCCTCGATCTTGGAGCTGTGATGTGGGACGTGTTCTTTGTTGTACCCACAGGCAGGGCCAAAGCTGAGATGATGCCCTCTCCCCAGCAGTTTGAGGACGTTCTCTGCTGGCTCTACGATGTCAGCAGGAAGACGGGATTGAACGTGAAGAGCTCTGCAGCCACGCATCTGAGGAGAATCGAGCTTATGAGGGATAAGGGAGAGATGCCACAGGTGGGTGAGCTTTACAGGCAGTTGCTGGAAAGGTTAAAGGAGTTACCTGAAGGAGGAGCTTCACAGATCGTTGCAGGAGGACATGGAAGAAGCCTGAGCACAGACGGAATAAGAAGGAGTGTCGGGATAACAGATGGGCGAGGGATGCTTTTTATAAGCCATGTTGGTGAGGTTTATCCCAGCGGATTTCTGCCCCTAGTTGCGGGCAATGTGAGGGAGAAGAGCGTTGCCGAGATTTACTCCAACTCGGAAATCTTCGTAAACCTGAGAGATCCTGACAGACTGAAGGGCAAGTGCGGTGTCTGCGAGTACCGAAAAATCTGCGGAGGGAGCAGGGCTAGGGCTTATGCCTTAACAGGAGATTATCTTGCTGAGGAGCCATGCTGTATTTACGTCCCAAGAGCGCTGCAGGTTGAGCATTAATACTATCTGGATTCCAGTCTTTAGTGTTAGCTTCAAGAAATTAATCCACAAAAACAAGAAGAAATTCAAACAAAAGAGTTCGACTCCCTTCACAGGTTCTCTGAACTTCCTGTGACCCTGCATCCGCAAGTTTATCTAGGAGGCTTGTGGAGATGCATTAACCCAAAGAATCAGAACAGAATTCCTAAAATCGCCTCAGGTTTTTCTGCCACAAAGTCAGCGTCTCATTCCTCTCTCGAAGAAGTTTCTGTCTCCATATGTTGCATAAACTGTAAACATTCCAAACATTTTCCGCCTCGCTCTAAAATTCGATGTCGTTTTAAAGTTATGAGGGAGACTAAAACCGGAAGTAAACACGCCCGGGCCGGGATTTGAACCCGAGTCGCGGGCTTTCTGCAGGGTTTATGTCTTTAACTCTGATAGCTCATCAAACCCTGCGACAGGCCCGCATGATAGGCCGGACTACACCACCCGGGCTTATGGCTTTTTTAGCCTCATCCCTCTGTGCTTTTAAGGATTTTGGTCATGGGTGTGTGTATACTGCAGTCAGTTCTTTATCAACAGACTCTATCCTGCAGAATGCAAATCTCTCAAATTGCACCACTTTTCCCATATCTCTCACTGCATTTCTTTCCACCAACCCCTCTGCTTCCTTTTCGCCAATAACCTTTCCGGGAATCGCCTCACTTTCTGGAAGCCAGTGGATTATATTTTTGCCTTTTTTTACATCTCCAAGCTCAAAACCTCTGAATTCCGCTTTTTCGTCGAGAAGAATGTTACAGAAGTCTTTAAGTCTTACCACCTGCCCTTTAAGCTTCTCAAAGTCATCTTTGGTAATATATACCACCCTTTCACCTTTGAGCCTTCTTTTCTCCCCAGTATGTGGGTTGAGGGAGAGTTCAACATCCCTCTCTTCTGGTAAGTAGACTATCTCGATCTTTACTGGCTCCCATACGAAGAAGTACCTGTTCGCTCTTGGATCGACAATTTTCCTGTTTTCGGCATACAGGTTTTTCAGGCTTATGGAAACATCATTTTCTCCAACACCCAGTGAAATGAAGAAGCTCTTTATGGCTTCCGGCTCAAAACCCCTCCTCCTAAATGCCATTAGTGTCGGCAATCTTGGATCGTCCCATCCCTGATACTTTCCCCTTTCTATTTCTTTCCTAATTGAAGAAGTCGAGAGCTTTCCGAATTCAAAAATTTTAACCCTGCCCCAGTGCTTCGTAATCGGATACTCCCAGCCAAAGTACCCGTAAATGTACCTTTGCCTCCTCTCAGAATCGATTAAGTCTTTCCCCCTTATAATGTGAGTAATACCTAAAAGATGATCCTCAATGGCAGATTCAAAATCGAGTGTCGGGTAAACCACGAATTTGTCCCCAACAAGAGGGTGAGACTCCTTTATTATTCTGAAAGCAACCCAGTCTCTTATCGCCGGATCTTTATGCTTCATATCCGTTTTAATCCTGAGAACAACCTCTCCCTCCTCGTAATCCCCTTCAAGCATTCTGTCCCAGACTTCAAGGGCATCCTCAATGGCCATATTTCTGTGCGGACACTCTTCCCCACTATCTCTGAACTTCTTAAACTCCGCCTGACTGCAAAAGCATGTGTAGGCCTTGCCCATTTCTATAAGCTTTCTTGCATAATCGTAGTAGATGGGAATCCTCTTAGAAGCGTAAACGACCTTGTCAGGCTTATATCCGAGCCATTCTATGTCCTCAAGGTACCAGTTGTATGCCTCAAGCATCGGCCTCTTTGTTCTTGGGTCTGTATCATCGAACCTGATAATATACTTCCCCTCGTACATCTTTGCGTATTCTCCATTGACGATTATGCCTCTTGCAGAACCGAGTGTCGGAGGCCCGTTCGGGTTGGGAGCGAATCTCATCACTACCTTTCCTTTCTCTGCCCCCTCAAGTTCTGGAAGCCCTCTCGCTTCCGTCTCTTTTTTCGTCTTGCCTTCAACACTGAACTTCTTAATTAACTCCCCTCTCTTCTCTTCTGTAAGCCCTTCAAACTCGCATATGCATTCTCTAACGAGTTCAAGCACTTCTTTAGCCTTTTTTCGTAGTTCAGGATTTTCTGCCATTACCTTGCCCATTACAGCTTTCTTGCTCGGTTTTCCGTACTTTACTGCATTCTGAACGACATATTTCATTATGACTTCTTTCACAGCCGGACTTGTGGCTTGGGAAATATAAAGGTGATGAAACTTTTAAATTCAGAGAAACGAAGTTCTGAGCCTATGGCAACATCGAGCAGTTTTGCCCTGCTGATCTCCATAGCGGTCGTTTTGATTTTGATAAGAAAAGTGAACATAGGTGTAGCCCTCTTCATTGGTTCTGCAATACTTGCTTACCTTACCTTCGGCTTTGATGGCTTTATTATTATGTTAAAAGCCCTTGCAAACCTTCAGACTATTGAAATAGTTGTCATAGTCATTCTCGCCTTTACTCTTGGGTACTCGATGGAGTATTTTGGGATGCTCAAGAAAGTTGCTGGCGGGCTTTCAGACTCTTTTGGGGCGTACAGCTTTCTGCTAATCCCTCTTTTGATAGGTTTGCTCCCCATGCCTGGCGGTGCCCTCATTTCAGCGGTTATGCTCGGTCCACTGGTAGAGATGTATAGTCTCTCTCCTGAAAAAGCCACACTCCTCAACTACTGGTTCAGACACGTGTGGGTCACATTCTGGCCTCTCTACCCGAGCGTCATTATCGGTGCGGCAGTTGTGAACGTTAACTACTTCTACTTTGCCTCAGCAACGTTTCCGATTAGTGTTTTCGCCCTGTTAGCAGGATTGACGCTGACAAAAGGGATGGAAAGAAGGTTGAGGATTTCGAGGGACATTCTCGACTCGCTTGCCAACCTATATCCAATAGCCATACTTCTGGTTTTCTCAGTCTTGCTGAAGAATGACCTGCTTTTCTCTCTCATGATTGCCATCACTGCAGTTGCTCTCCACAAAAGGGCTAAATTTGGCGATTTTGTGAATATTTTCAAGAAAACAATCGACAAGAAAATCATACTGCTCGTTTTTGCAGTTATGGTTTACAAGTCCGTAATAGAAACTAGCGGTGCAGCCGAGTCTCTTTTTGCCGACATTTCTCTCGAGTTTCCCGCTCCTGTAGCGGCCTTTCTGCTAACGCTCTTAGTGGGCTTTGCCACCGGAATCGAGATGAGCTACTCCTCTATAGCCTTGCCTCTCCTGACTTCCTTTACTGGTTCTGGAGTTATTGTGGCAGAGAACTTAATGCTCGTTATCGCTGCTGGCTATCTCGGAGTCATGCTCTCCCCCATGCACCTCTGCTACGTTCTTACTGCCGAGTACTTCGGCACGGAAATTGGCAAAACATACAAGCAGCTTTTAGCCATTGCAGGGATTACAGCGACGCTTGTTTGGGCTATGTATCTTGTGGTTTAGATTGCTTGGTTAAAATTAAAAGTGGAGAAAAAATTGAGAAATAATACACCCTTATTGTTTCATGTAGTAATCCTTGTACTTTTCCCTCAAAGTCCGTTTGCTGAACTTTCCAACGCTTGTTTTCGGTATTTCGTCCGTTATAATTATGTCGTCGGGAAGCTGCCACTTCGCAAACCTCTGTTTCAGGTGTTCGTACAGTTCTTCTTTCGTTAGGCTATCTTTAAATTCGGGTTTTGGAACCACGAAGGCGAGTGGTCTCTCTTCCCATTTAGGATGAGGGATGCCGACAACACACGCTTCGAATACTTTTGGATGTGCCACCAAATAGTTCTCTAAATCAACGCTGCTTATCCACTCTCCACCGCTCTTTATCAGGTCCTTGAACCTGTCGACGATTTTGATGTACCCCCACTCATCGATGGTTGCAGCATCGCCACTCTTCCACCATTTTAGCAGCCCATCTTCGATGAACGACTCGAAGGTTCTTGCATCCTTGTAATAACTTCCTGTAATCCAGTGACCTCTTATGCAGAGTTCGCCAATTGTTTTGCCGTCGTGTGGAAGCTTGTTTCCTTCTTCATCAACCAGCATAACCTCCACACCGAAAACCGGAATGCCTTGCTTCCTTTTCAGCTCCCAAATCTCTTCCTCACTGAGCTTTTCTTTTAGCTCCGGTTTAACGTAGTTGTAGCACACCAGCGGAGAAGTTTCGGTAGCTCCGTATGCGTGAATTATCTCTATTCCGAATTCTTTAAGTCCTTTCATAACCGCAAGTGGTGGTTCTGTAGCACCGCTCCAGGCCCTGATGTTGAAGCTCGGCTTAGGTTCGACCTTCTGCAGGTAGTTGAGCAATGGGAGGAAAATGGCTGGTGCTCCGGCCGTTGCTGTAACACTCTCACTCTGCATAAGCTCAACCACCGGGGCAAGGTTGTCGACTGTATACCTTCCCGGAAAAACGAGCTTGCTTCCTGCCATTGTTGCGGCAAAAAACACACCCCATCCGTTGGCATGGAACATGGGGACGAGCTGCATGTAAACGTCGTCCGGCCTTAAACCGAGGCCTATCGCTGCAATTAAAGAATGCAGAACCATTGACCTGTGCGAGTAGTAAACTCCCTTGGGATTTCCAGTGGTTCCGGACGTGTAGCAGGCTGCGTAGGCAGAGTTCTCGTCCACCATCGGAAAATCGTAATTTTCACTTGCATTTTTCAGCAACTCTTCGTAACTGTAAACCTCAGGCAGTTTTGTATCGGGCAGATCTCCATCAGTCATAACGACGTATTTCCTGGCACCTATTGAGGGTGCTATTGCTTCGGCTATTGGCAGCAAGGACTCGTCCACGAATATTAGTTTTGCACCACTGTGGTTTGCAACATAGGCAATCTCCCTTGGATGCAATCTGAGATTCATCTCCAGAAGAACCGAACCGATTCCCGGAATGGCGAAGAACAGTTCGAAAAACCTGTGTGTATTCCAGCTAAGGACTCCCACTCTGTCTCCAACATCCACTCCAAGCTCTTCGAGTGCGTTGGCCAGCCTTGAAACCCTTTTGAATGCTTCGCCGTAGTTGTACCTGAACACACTGCCATCGAGATTCCTTGAAACGACCTCTCTTTCCGGGAAGTTAGTGGCTGCATACTTCAGTATGTTCAAAATGTTCAGCTGGTATTCGTCCATCATCGTCGACGGAAAACCTCTTACGAACCGCATGATAAAATCTGATTAAAACGATTATTTAAGATTGTTGGTAGAGCATTGTGGTTCTCAGGGCAAAGCTTAAATTTCAATACCGACAAGAAGAGGAAGAGCCGCCGTAGCTTAGCTGGTAGAGCGTCCGGCTGTTAACCGGACGGTCGCAGGTTCGAATCCTGCCGGCGGCGCTCTGTCGCCGCCTTATTACTCAATTCTCTTTTGAAAGGATAACGGTAAATAGGGTTGCAATTACCCTGAAAAAGCTTAAAACAGCTATTACTGCAAACATCCAGTACAGCCACTCTGTGCTTATTACAGAGAGCAAGCAGAAGACCATAATCAGGAAAATTCTCTCATCCCTCTTCCCGGGTATGTAGTTCAGGACGCGGAACTTGCCGAATATACTCTCCCCGAACTCTGCCTTGTACTTCTCAGAGGTGTAGCTGACCATCACACTTCCGAAAACGGCAAAAATGGCAATGATTGCCGTATTCGGGTAAAGAAGAGCTATTATCGCGAGAAACAGAAAGTCAACAAATCTGTCCAGAATTGAGTCAACATAACCGCCTTTTTTTGAGACGTTCAGCGATGCTCTCGCTATCTCCCCATCACAGCCGTCGAGGATTGAGGAGGACTGATACACCAAACCAGCGAGTGGGATGGAGAATAGGTTAATGAGAGCTGCAAAAACGCCAGCAAGAAAGGATATTAACGTCATTTGGCTCGGACTAACTTTGTTGACAACTGCTGCTGAAATCCTCGTTGAGATTTTCCGGTTCAGGTTTCTTGAGATGAACCCATCTCCCGACCCTTTGACAGCGGTGAAAACCAAGGCCTTGTTTGCCCTCTCAACATCTTCTTTCGTGTCAACGTCCATCCAGAATTCGCCATCTATGTAGGTCACCGGTAATCTGGCCAGTTTCACAATTTCACTCAGCGGGATCTCTTCTTTATCTCTGAGCTTCTCAGCGCAGTCAAATATTGTGTCATCAAGAACGAAGAAACCGGTGTCAATGCAGTCAAACTCTTTCAGATTTTTGCCTATATCCTCAACTCTGCCGTCAGCAACTTTTATCTTGGTGGCTTCATCCAAATCGACATATTTTGGATTTCTGTCCGCTATAACCCCCTCCCCTCTCATCGCTCTCTCAACAAATTTCTCGCTGTAGACATGGTCGCCCATCGTCAGAATGAACTTTCCTTTTACATAATCCCTGGCTACAAGCAGAGAGTAGCCATTCCCTTTCTCAGGGTGGTTGTGTTTGACTAATTTGTACTTGAAGCCCTTATCCCTCAGGAAGTTGTCAAGCTGGTCAGCATAACGGCTTGCCACGATAACAAACTCGGAGACGTGTGGGGAAAGGAGCTTTATCGTCCTCAGAATTATCTCACACCCACCAACTCGCAGAAGCGGTTTTGGAACACCGCCAAGCCTTGTGCCCAATCCAGCGGCAAGTATAACCGCCTTCATCAATTTCATTTCTCAGTAAAGATTTTTAAGCATTCTTATCAAGGTTTATCATGGGTGCAGATATTGGCGACCTCTTTGAGAGGGAAGAGGTCGAGCTTGAGTACTTTTCCGGAAAGAAGATTGCAATCGATGCGTTTAACACTCTTTACCAGTTCATCTCGATTATAAGACAGCCTGACGGTACACCGCTAAAGGATTCGCAAGGCAGGATTACATCTCACCTTTCTGGAATTCTTTACAGGGTTTCAAACATGGTTGAGATTGGAATAAGGCCAGTATTCGTGTTTGATGGAGAACCTCCGGATTTCAAGAGGGCTGAAATTGAGGAGAGGAAGAAAAGGAGGGCTGAGGCGGAGGAGATGTGGGTTGCAGCGTTGCAAGCGGGAGACAAAGAAGCGAAGAAGTATGCGCAAGCTGCAGGAAGAGTTGACGAGTATGTTGTCGAATCTGCAAAGACGCTTTTGAGCTACATTGGTATTCCATATCTTGATGCTCCCTCAGAGGGAGAAGCTCAGGCAGCGTACATGGCAGCAAGGGGGGATGTGGAATTTACTGGAAGTCAGGATTACGACTCTCTCCTTTTCGGAAGTCCGAGGCTGGCGAGAAATCTTGCCATAACTGGAAAGAGGAAGCTCCCCGGAAAAAATGTGTATGTTGATGTTAAGCCTGAGATAATAATTCTTGAAGAAAATCTCAGAAGACTCGGTTTGACGAGAGAGCAGATTGTAGATATAGCAATTCTTGTCGGCACGGACTACAACGAGGGTGTGAAGGGCGTTGGTGTGAAGAAGGCTTTGAACTACGTCAAAACTTACGGAGACATTTTCAGAGCGCTCAAAGCACTGAAAGTGAGCATACCATATGTTGAGGAGATAAGGAACTTTTTCCTAAACCCTCCCGTTACTGATGACTACAAGATTGAGTTCAGGGAGCCCGATTTTGAGAAAGCAATTGAGTTCCTCTGCGAGGAGCATGACTTCAGCAGGGAGAGGGTTGAAAAAGCCCTGGAAAAGCTGAAGGCGTTGAAGTCCACTCAGGCTACTCTTGAAAGGTGGTTCTGATGCACGAAAAAGATCTGGATTACCAGGTTGCTGTCATAACTGTATCCACAAGCAGATACGAGAAGTATGGTGAAGTCAAGGGTGTGGAGAACATACCCGAAGACGATGCTTCCGGGAAGCTGCTTGTGGAAAGCTTCGATGCCTCACTCTACTTTCTCGTTCCTGACGACGTTATGCTGATAAGAAAGGCTGTCTTTGAGGCTCTTGAAGAGGCTGACGTTTGCATGATTACTGGTGGCACTGGCTTAAATCCGAAAGATGTTACAGTTGAGGCTGTGGAGCCGCTTTTTACGAAAAAAATTGATGGTTTCGGGGAGATTTTCAGAATGCTGAGCTATCAGGAAGTTGGATACTCTGCAATCCTCTCAAGGGCAACTGCAGGTATTGTGGGAGATAAGGTCATCTTCTGTCTTCCCGGCTCAAGCAAGGCTGTCAGGCTGGGGATTGAGATCATCAAAGGCTCGTTGAAGCACATTTTAAGTCACGCTAAGGGGATGAGTTGAAGAAAATCCCTTTTTTCTTCGTCAACCTCCTCGAACCGCAGAAGGGACAGTAGAGGTTTGGGATGTGGAGCGGGCCTGAGTAGCTCGTTGTTCTCCTCACATTGAGGTCAAACTCTGAACCGCACCTCGCGCAGTAGATATTCTCAAGCTTGGTCATACTGCTATTTCTCACGACTGGATTTATCTCTTTCTCAGCACTATGTATATTCCCAAAAGCACCAACCCGGAACCGGCAAGGGTTTTGATAGTTAGGGGTTCTGAAAGCAAAACGCTGCCCGCTATCAAGGAAACCACCGGGATGGCGAGCAGGAATACTGATGCTCTCGACGCCTCCTCTTTTTCGAGAAAGTAATACCAGCCGAGATATCCAAGAAAAGTCGAGAATATCCCAAGGAAAACTATTGAGGCTATAAGTGCCGGGTCATTTTGCAAGGAAAGAATTGATTGGGGGAGGAATGGGTAGAGCGGAATTGCTCCCAGAATCATCGCGTTGCTGGTCAGAGTTACGGGGTCGTACTTTGAAAGCAGGCTCTTCCCGAAGGTTGTGTAGATTGCTGCAGCTATTGTGCTTATCATGACAAGCGCTATTCCGTAAATGTTGTCGTATGATGGGTCAGATATTACAGCAACTCCGGCAAAAGCAAGTATGGTTCCGAAAACCTTACTGTATGTTATCTTCTCATTCAGAAAAATTGCGGAAAGAAATAGAACGAAGATGGGAGCGAGAGCGATTACAACGCTCGCTACTCCTGATGAGATGTAAACCTCTCCGAGATTGAGGAAGATGTGGTAAACAGAAACGCCAAAGATTCCAAGAGCAAAGACCTTTGGCAGATCATCCCACCTAATCCTTTCTCATTTGATGATGAGCAAGGCAAACAGGACATTTGCAATGGCAAATCTTAGAGATGCGACTGAAATTGGTGAAAGGTATTTTACAGAGTACTTTATGGCCGTAAAGGCCAGTCCCCAGAAGATTATGGTTGAGGTGAGGACGATCCACTTTTTCATGGCCTTTGAGCGAGGGAGAGGTTAATGAGCTTTTCAGTGGAATTGTCGAAAAATCTTAATAAAAAATTTAATTTAATTTAAAATAGGTTAAAAATCAAGTTACCGCCGCAGCATCCACAGCCACACACGCCTTGTCGTAAATCATGCCGAACTTCCATTTGGCCTCTGAAATCAAGACCAAATCCACTTTGCCATTATTTACGAATTCATCACCAAGAGAAAGAGTCACTGTGGTGAAACCGGAAGGATAAACTCTGCCGTAAACCTTCTGCCAGTCATTGGTGTTGTAGTTCCACGCGTAGATTTCGAGCCCATCGTTTTGATCAGCAACCGTAAGTCTGATGTTTGCAGAATTTTGCACGTTAAATCTCAGGTGAATTGTGGCATAGTTCGGATTTCCCGCATACGCCTTGACACACTGCTCAACGTAGCTTCTATCAGCACTTGAAAGCTTCTCCATCTCTTCAGCATCAAGCATTTTTTCCTTGTCGATAATCGGTGCTCCGTAGTTTATTGGCTTCCAGGAAGGCCCGGCAACATCTCCCTCAGTGTCTTTCCATGCCTTGTCCAGCCCGACTGTTTGGCTTTCAGCTTCAATCTTCCAGTGAGCCCACGGATCTGTGTACATTCCATAAAGGCTCCACAGTTCCAGATTGGTCAGATCGAACAGTGTTCTTGTTGCAGCCACCGGTATATTTTCATCTTCGCCGTAATAGCCGTAGTTTGGTGGGTGGAGATAATCTATAAGCTCCTTTCCCTTCTCAACATCAATACTTCCGTAATTCTCCAAAATCAGGCTCGTGAGAGTCTCGTACCTCCATAGCGAGTCCTTAACGGCGTAGCTTATGGTGGAGTACATCTCGGGAACGATGTAGTGGTTCGCCAGAACAACCAGATCGTCCTTGTCCTCAATCTGCCTCGGTAAGTCGTAGGACATGGCCCAGTCAGGATACTCGTAGTCCATGTACCTGACAGCAAACTTATCTGCCGAAACTTCAAGCACCGCTCCACCCCTCTCCCTTCCCTGTCCGTCTCCAACTACGTAGAGCCATGGAACTCCTCTCTTGGAGCCCTTGACCATGTTAACGGCATCACTTAGCTCATCTGCGTACTGAACAACCTGTCTTGCAGTGAGCAAGCATCCCATTCCTGAAACAAACGGCTCTGTGTCCATAGCGGGAACCATGTCCATTCCTATGGCGATTCCTGCTGAGCTCATCGCAGCGGTCACCCCCACGAATCCGGGAGCAGAGACACTCACGAATCTGTGCCCCTTTTCAGGATACTGCTCTATAAGCATTGCAACCTCATGGAAGACTTCCGGATTGAACATGAAGCTCCTTCCCATCAGAACTCTTCCGTCAGAAGTGGCATCGTCCATGGCTACGAAGCCGTCACATGCAATTCCTTCTTTGTCCTGCCACGCGACAATTGGCGTGGCTATCGGATACGCTATACTCAGTATGACGTCGAACCCCATATTCAGAAGTAGAACATCTTCGTAGCTGACATCGTAACCAGCATCACTTGCACCGTCCGCAATACCTTTCATCTCCTCAATGAACTCTGAAGGGACATGCTTCTCGTTCTTCTTTGCAACCTCCTTTCCCAACTCCAAAAGGCCCGGAATCAGGTCTTCCGGAATGTCGTAACCTTCAAGGACAGTTTTAACGAACTCCTTAGTCATTCTTTCAACCTGCTCTCCGGCAAGGCAGCCGTGCTGGTAACCCATTTCGTATGGGGTGCCCTCGAGGTGCATCAGATATTTACCATTTCCTAAATCTGCGATGTATCCTTTACCACAACTCTTCACAACTTCATATCCACTGGCAGTACCAACTGCCAGGCATAGAAGCAAGGCGGCAAGTATGTACGCCTTCATGAATGCTTAAAGATATTAAACAATATAAATTTTTTTAATGAAATAATTGTAATAATTATGAGCAACTAATTAATATCAACCTAATATTATAGACAAAAAACAAAAAATTAGATTTTGTTCTCAAGAATCTTGACTATAACTTCATCTCTTGGCGTTGCGGCAATTCTCGCAACCTTCTGTGGGTCATGTCCCTGGCAGATTGCAAGAAGCTGGTTGTAGTCGAAAACAGGAATGCTGTAATCAATCATCCCAAGTTTTCTCATCTCCTCCTGAGCTTCATCCATCCACATAAGGCATGTGATGCATGAGACGACAATGCAGTCTGGATCAACCTCTTCCTTCATTGAATCGAGCTTCAGCTTGAGGAATTCCAGTGCAGCCCTTCTGTTATTCCTTGCGTAACCTCCAGCCCCTCCACAGCACTGCTTGTCTCTTGTAAAGGTTGGAACCTCAGCCCCCAGTGCTCTTGTCAACTCCTTAAGAACCTGTGGGTTTTCAGGATCGTCAAAGCCGAGGATTTTGCTCGGCCTGATCGTGTGGCAGGGTACCTGCACAACGGCCTTTAAACCCTTCATTGAGTATTTCAGGCTGCTTTTTATTTTGTCAACTCCTATAGTATTGTAAAGGAAGTCTGTTATGTGCTTGGTGTCACTCTTTCCCTCATACTTTGCCCCAACCTTTGACAGGAACTTCTCGTTGATTTCCTGCAGCTTTCCGTTAATGAGCTTGTGTCTGCTCATTTTCAGCGTTGAGTAGCAGCTTCCGCACTGAACAACCATGTCCACCCCCATTTTTTCCGCTATTGAGTAGTTCCAAGCTCCGACAGCAAGTGCAGCTTCTTCATCTGCTGACCAGAAAGTTCCGTAAGCGGGACAGCATGCAGCTCCTTCAAGGTCAACAACCTCAACACCAAGTGATTCAAGTGAGACTCTTATTGCCTTTTCATTGTCAGGCCTCAAAGCTGGCATGTTGCATCCCAAGAAAAGTCCGACTTTCATGTTCACCCCTCCATTATCCCAAACATGTATCCGTGCTCCTTCACAACTCTGGTTTCTCTCAGCAGCTGTCTGAACTTCTCCAGCAAATCTTCTCTCGTCGCGACAGTCTTTATCTCCGGCAGATCAAGTTCCTCTCTCATCGGATTTACCACGTTCTGAGTGTGACCTCTCTCGTAAATCTCAGTCAAAGTTTGCGGGATGTAGGTTTCGTCCTCCAAGCACTGCCATCTTCTTATAGCGAGAACGATTTCAAACGGCCTCGCATCTCTCGGACAGCGCTCCTCACAGCCAGTGCATGTTACACACATCCAAGGACTCTCATCTTCTATTAGCACTTCAGCCAGCCCCAGCTTGGCGATGTGAATCAGTCTTTTCACACTAAGCGGTTCATCAGCTATGCCAGTTGGACAGTCAGCTATACAGGTCCCGCATTGGTAGCATTTCAACAAATCTTCTCCTCCAACCTCAACAATTTGCTTTACGAGTTCGGGATCTCTCTCCTCTTTCAGGTTAATGGGCATGCTACCACCCCTTCACGCTTCCTCAAGTAATCTTGATAACTCATCATACCTGAACACCGGCCCATCCCTGCAAACGTAAATGCTCTCAAGCTTGCACTTTCCACACTTGCCAATTCCGCACTTCATTCTCCTTTCAAGTGTTGTGTATATCTGATCCTCCTTGAAGCCTAAATCCTTGAGCACTCCGAGAGTTATTTTTATCATTATCGGCGGACCGCAGGTAATAGCAATCGTGTCCTTTGGATCTGGCTTAATTCTCTTCAAGTTGTCCGGCACGAATCCAACAAAGTATGGCCAGTCAGGTTCCTGGTTGTCTATGGAGAGTTCAACATTGTAACCCTGCTCCTTAAGCTCGAAGAGCTCATCCTTGTAGCACAGGTCTCTGGACGTTCTCGCTCCGTAAACGATCGTGAGGTCTCCGTAATCTTTCTCGTTGTCGATAACGTATTGGTAGATTGATCTCAAAGGAGTCTGACCGATACCACCACCGATGGTGATTATGTTCATTCCCTTCCATTCTTCAAGCGGGAATCCTCTGCCCAAAGGCCCTCTTATCCCCACAACATCTCCGACCTCCATTTCGTGCAACTTCGTCGTCACCTTTCCTGTCTTGAGAATGCTGAACTCAAGGTCGGGACGAGTGGGGGAGTTGGCAATGGTGAACCAGCTCTCACCTCTCCCGAAGACTGAAACGAGGCATCCTTGTCCAGACTGGTAGTCAAACCTCTCTCTCCCGATAAGCCTGATTTTGAATGTCTTTATCGGCCTCACTCCCTTCACTTCATCTCGAATCTCCACAATTTCAGCTTTATATGGCAAATACGGATTTTTCATTGGTTCATCAAAAACGGAACTCATTGTTTCACCTCCGACGGAATATTGTTGATTACTTCAGCAATGTCTATACCCACAGGACATCCTGCAATGCACCTTCCGCATCCCACACAGTAAAACTCTCCTTTCCTGACAAGCATGTAATAGAACTTGTCATAGAATCTGTTTCTCAACCTCTGCCATTTCTCCCTTCGTGGATTGTGGCTTGAACTCTCAAGTGTGTGCAGAGGGAACTGACAGCTATCCCAAGCTCTTATTCTGACACCCTTAAGTTCCCCATCATCGAATATGTCGAAGCAGAAGCAGGTTGGGCAGAGGTACGTGCAGGTTCCGCAACTCACGCAGTTTTCTGCAACCTCTTTCCAGTAGTCGCTGTTAAAGACTTCTGCCATCCTCTCCTTCAGATTCTCCGTGTTTACACTTCTGACAAATGAGCTGAGCACTTTCTGCTCCAGCTCCTTCTTTCTGCTTATGTCTTCATCGCTCGCATCGCTTAGATTAAATTTTGAAGCTACAACTTCTCCTTTTTCGCTCTGAATCTCCACAACCTGCTTATCACCCAGGTCTGTTACGATGATATCCGCGTAATTACTCTTGAATGGACTCAAACCAACACTCGTGCAGAAACAGTAATCGCCAGCCTCGTTGCAGGCGTAGCCAACAACAAGCAGATTCTTCCTCTTTGCCTCATAATACGGATCGGTGATGTCCTCAAGAAATACCCTGTCCATGAGCCTTAATCCCTGTATGTCGCATGGCCTGATTCCAACAATGGCAGTTTTGTCTGCCTGAGCAGGAATTTCTTCAACCCACTCGCCATACTTTATCAGAACCTCATTTTCAGGGAAAGTTACATCCTTCGGTGACTTCTTGGTGTTTATGTAATCAAAATCGACCTCATCGGCATTTTCAACAGCCTTGAAAACGTGATAGTTCTTCTCCTTAACTGGAGCATAAACCCTGTATCCGTCATCGAGCAGTTTTGCAACAACATCCTTCAGGAAATTACCAGCGTAGACTTTCATCAGCATCACCCCTCTGGAAGAATGTCAAGCTTTGAGAGGAACGGTATCTCCTCATCTGGGCTGTAGTTGAACACCTCGTAAACGACCTTCTTGAGCTTCCTCTCCAGCTTAAGCAGCGGCAACTCCATCGGGCAGGCTCTCTCACACTCTCCGCATCCAGCACACCTTCCTGCGTGGTGCAGCACCCTTATAAGATGATACACCATGTTGTCGGACGCACTTACCGTCTTTCCGAGAACTCTTGGATAGGCAGCCTTCTCTTCAGCCGGAGTCATAGGTGAAACTGCAAGGTTGGATGGATCCACAAGACATTCTTCGCAGTAGCAGAGCGGGCATACCTGCCTGCATGCGTGGCAGCGTATGCATTTGCTGAAAACATCCATCCAGTAGCTCCACCTTTCTTCTCTGTCAAGCTTTTCGAACTCTTCTATGTCTGAAAAGTCCAGCTTTCCCTCTCTCGGCTCTCCGATTAACACGTCATAGTCTTTAGGAGTGGGCTGCTCACAGTAGAGGCAGTTCTCAAAAATGACCTCGCTGAACGGAATCCTCTGCTCCTCTCCATTAGCTTTAACGATAACTTCATCACCGACAAGCTCGACACTCTCGATTTCTGGAAGGCGGAATTTGACGGCGTTCCTGAACTTCCTGTAGTCAATAACTCCCGGGCAGGAAATACCGATGATGTATAGTCTGTTCCTTTCAATCTTTTCTTCCTTCTCAAGCTGCTTTAGTGCTCTTGCATCGCAACCCTTCGCAATCACCGCAATCTTACCATCGGTCTTCATCAGATCCATCACGATTCTTGCAGGATTGTTGAAGGAAAGAGGTGAGTATGACAGTCTGTCAATCTCATCGGGCTTGAGAACTTTCAGAACCTCTCTCGGCTCGCCCTGCTTTTTGACAAAGCCGACTATATAGCTGACGTCATCAGGAAGCTTCCTGCACTCTTCCTTAATTTTTTCAAGAGTTTCGGAGTTCATTCTATCTTCCTCCTCAACTTTTCTTGTGGCCCCATCTCCTTAATCTTCTCCGTAAAAGCAGTCATTTCTTCTGCAAACAGCTTTCCCTCGGAAGCAGAGGCCCATAGAAGCTTGAACCTCTCATCATCAAAACCGACGAACTTCAGCAGTTCCTTCAAAAGTATGTATCTCTTCTTGGCGTAGTAGTTTCCGACAGTGTAGTGGCAGTCTCCCGGATGGCAGCCTGCTATAACAACACCATCAGCTCCCTGTCTGAATGCCCTCAGAACCCATCCGGGGTTTACCATTCCTGAACACATCACTCTGATTATCTTCACATTGTCTGGATATTTCAGCCTGCTCGTTCCTGCCAAATCCGCACCGGCATAGCTGCACCAGTTACATGCAAAAGTTATGATTTTGGGGTCAAACTCCATGCACATCACCTCGCCAGTATCGCATCTACCTCTTCCAGCGCATCAACCATGTCCTTAATCTGGTTGAACGTGAATCCCTTAACGACTATCGCAGCCTTTGGACAGGTGGCGCTGCAAACACCACAGCCAAGGCAGACTGCTTTGTTCACTGCAGCCTTACGCTCCACTCCTGCCCTCGTCTCGTACTCTGTTATCTCGATTGCGTTAACCGGGCAGGCTTTGACGCACATTCCGCATGCATCGCACCTCTCCCTGACGACTTCTGCCTTGGTTGCCTCCATGATTATCTTATCCTTGGTGAGGACTGTCAGAGCCCTTGAGACGGCAGCGTAGGCGAGGGAAATCGTCTCGGGTATCAAACGTGGACTGTGAGCGATTCCCGCCAGAAATACACCCTCAGTAGCGAAGTCAACTGGACGGAGCTTCGGATGAGCCTCAAGGAAGAAGCCGTTGGCGTCGAGCGGAACCTTGAGGAGCTTCGAAATCTCCTCGTTTTCATCGTTGGGGACGGTTGCAGCACTCAGAACCACGTACTCCGGCTCAGCGATGATTGTATCTTCGAGAATTTCGTCGTAAAACTCCACAACAAGCCTTCCGTCCTCAACTCTCACTTTCGGCGGATTATCTGGGTCGTAGCGGACAAACACGACTCCCTTCTCCGCTGCCTCCTTGTAGTACTTCTCAAGGAATCCGTATGTTCTTATGTCTCTGTACAGAATCATGACGTTAGCATCCGGATTGAGCTCCTTCAGCTTGAGAGCGTTCTTTATCGCAGTCTGGCAGCATATCCTGCTGCAGTACGGCCTTTCCTCATTTCTACTTCCCACACACTGGATCATTATCACGTCATTCGGAACATCCTTGTTGATGAGCATGTGCTCGAATTCAACCTGCGTTACAACTCTGGGATGCTCGCCGTAGAGATACTCCTTCGGTTTGTACTCCTTGGCTCCAGTAGCGACGATAACAACGCCATGCTGAACTTCCTCAACACTTTTTTCAGTCACTATCCTGCTCGTGTAGTTTCCGACGAAGCCTTCAATGCTTTCAACTCTCGCATTCTTGTAAACCTTGATTAGCGGGTTGCTCTCAACCTTTTCAACAAGCTCCCTCAGCAGCTCCTGTGGGTCTTTGCCGTCTATGGTGTAGTATATGTGCTGCAAATTGCCACCGAGCTTCTCTTCCTTCTCAACCAGAAATGTCTCGACTCCCTGATTTGCAAGTTCCAGAGCAGCGGTCATCCCTGCAAGCCCACCACCGATAACAAGCGCTTTCTTCGTTACATCTACCTCTATGTACTGAAGCGGCTCAAGGTCTCTTGCCTTCGCGACACCAGCAGCCACAAGCTCCATTGCCTTCTTAGTGGCTCTTTCCTTATCTGTGTGCACCCAAGAGCAGTGCTCTCTTATGTTCACAAACTCGAACAGGTATGGGTTTAGCCCAGCTTCTCTAAGCGTGTTCCTGAAAAGCTGCTCGTGTGTTCTGGGGGTGCAGGCAGCGACAACAATTCTGTTCAGGTTGTAATCCCTTATTGCCTGCTTGATCCTCTCCTGAGAATCAGCGGAGCAGGTGAAAAGCAGGTGATCGGCAAATACAACGTCATCAAGCGTTTTGGCGAATTCCGCAACTCTCTCCACATCAACCACCGAAGCGATGTTTATACCGCAGTGGCAGACGAACACACCAATTCTTGGTGGCTCTCCGGTAACATCCCTCTCTGGCGGGTACTCCTTCTTTGTTATCAGCTTCCCTCTCTCGGAGGCGATTATACTTGAGGCCTTTGCTGCTGCGCTGCTCGCCTGAGCCACGCTTTCCGGAATGTCCTTTGGCTCTGACGCAACACCAGCGACGTAAATTCCGGGCTTCGATGTGGAGATTGGGTTAAATGAGTCGGTCTCAACAAAACCGTACTCGTTGAGATTGATGCCGAGATTCTCGGCATACCTCTTCATGTCTTCTGGTGGTTCGAAGCCAACTGAGAGGACTACAAGGTCGAACTCCTCTTCATGGCTCCTCCCATCCTTTTCATACTTTAGAAGCAGGTTTCCGTTCTTCTTCTGCATTACAACAGAAACTCTCCCTCTGTGGTACTTCACCCCATACTCCTCTTCAGCCCTCTTCGCATACTCTTCAAAGCCTTTACCAAACGTTCTGAGGTCCATTATGAAGATGTGAATCTCAGCATCAGGAATGTGCTCCTTTGCAATGATTGCGTGCTTTGTTGCATAGGTGCAGCAGACAGATGAGCAGTACTCATTAGTTTTTGCATCTCTGCTACACACACACTGAATTATACCAATCTTTTTCGGCTCTTTACCATCAGAGGGGCGAGCTACATGTCCCTCAAACGGACCGGTTGCTGAAAGCAGCCTTTCGAACTGAATGCTTGTTATAACGTTCGGGAAAACTCCGTATCCGTACTCCTCTCTCTTAACCGCGTCGGCAAGCTTCCCTCCGGGAGTCAGGATGATTGTGCCAACGTTAATGGTGATTTCCTCTTCTTTCTGGTTGTAGTCAATGGCTTTAGCGACACAGACGTTCTGGCAAATTCCACATCCGATACACTTGCTTTTATCAATTGAGTAAACCTTGGGGACTGCCTGCGGGTAGCGGAGGAAGATGGCAGAGCGATAGCTCAAACCCTCGTTGTACTCATCAATCGCACTCACCGGACAGGCTTCGCTGCACGCTCCACAACCTGTACACTTAACCGGGTCGACGTAGAGTGGCTTTTTCTTAATCTTAACCTTGAAGTCCCCCGCTTCACCCTCCACTCCTACAAGCTCAGCGTTGTTTATTATCTCAATGTTCTCGTGCCTCCCCACCTCGTTGAGCTTCGGTGAGAGGATGCACATCGAACAGTCGTTGGTAGGGAAGGTTTTGTCAAGCTGGGACATCCTCCCGCCGATTGCCGGAAGTTTTTCAAGCAGATAAACCTTGAATCCGGACTCCGCCAGGTCTAAGGCAGACTGAATCCCAGCAATTCCACCTCCAATAACGAGAACCGCACCGACTGGCATCTTTTCACCCCTTTGCAGATACTACAACTTCTTCATCAATTTCAAGTTCGACAAGCCCTTTCCTCTTCATTTCAAGAATAGCGTCAAGAACTTCTCTGTAGGTGAGACCTGTTCGGCTAACTATCTCAGAAACTTTCGCCCCACCATTCAAGTTTTTCGAGATGATTGAGAACTTTATCGCCTTATCAGCAGCGTCTTCGAGTACTTTCAGATATTGTTCATAGTCGATTTTTTCTCCATAAACGTTGCCATCTTCGACTATTCCTCTCATTCTCGCAATTATCGCCCTCAAATCTCTGTTAAGTAAGGCATTTTTGAGATCATCAGCATTCTTTACAGCATCGAAGTTCTTTGCTTTAAGCTCGTTAATTGCATCCTCAAAGTTCCCTTCAACAACTTTAACTCTCTCTCCATCCTCACCGAGTTTTTCCAGCATCATCCTGACCGCCTCTGCCTTATACTTCGCCTCTGCACTTCCGGGATAGTTTCTGCAGTCACTCCCGCATGTTGAAACCACAACAGCTCTTGCTCCTCTCTCAAAAACTTCTGCAATCAGGTAAGGGTCGAGCCTTGCAGAGCAAAGGAGGGATATTACCGTAGCATCGTAATCCTTACCCTTCTCAACGTTTCTCCTGCATGTGAAAACCACAACGTCTTTCACGTCGACGTCAAGGAGTCCCTCATCCGTGAACTTCTTTGCAGTCATTGATATGGCTTTGGTTATGCATGAGGCAGAGCAGAGCCCACAAACCTTGCACTTTCCAACCATCACTGGTACTCCATCTTTCAACTCCAGAACATCATGAGGGCACACGTAGATGCATATTCCGCAACTGATGCATTTGTTATAATCAACCGATATAGTCTTTGGAGCGCTATCCGGCATGGAAGGGAGTTGTTTTCAAGTATTTAAAGTTATTTGAATTTGACCAATTGACATTTGAGCAGACTTGTGGATAACCAATAATAAATAAAGCCATTAGCCTTCTGCGTTAACTAAACCGGAAAACTTACCTTAAACTTACCTTATCTTTTGCCCAAGATTTTTCGCAAAAGCCAGCAGGAAGCCGAGGGCGTACTGCACATCTGCGTCTCTGAGATACTTCAGCGCTTCAACAATTCCTGCTGGCTCGAACTCCTTTATCTTTTTGAAGGCTTCGAGAACGTTCTCCACTGTCGCTACTATCTCGTCATCTACTGACAGAGCTAAAGTAAGCAGAAATTCCAAATTCCTGGTTGCAACCTCCTGCACATCCTTGTCAATAAACTCCTCTGGCAGTCTTTTCTTCGCAAGAACTGCACGTGACATATCAACGAGCTTGTCAACAACTCCGCTGTTCTCTAAGTAAATCAGCTTGTCAACCGCCTTAAGGATGGCATCTCCGTTTTCTGCAAGCTTCTCCATCGGCTTTGTCAGCACTTCCACAGCTTTTGCCTAGTAGTCGGCAATCATGGTGTCGACTATATGGCTAAAATTTAAGTTTTGCCTTTACCTAGAAATTATTTTGATATAAAAGCAATCTTACTGATGATCAAAAACTTTTAAATACATCACTTCATTTTTGACCTTGGTTTGTCAATTTCGGAGGTGAAATGGTGGTCAAAATAGAGCACGGCAGATTGCAGGAGCACCCGATAGTTGATTTCAAGAGAGGTAAGGAAGTGACAATATACTTCAACGACCAGCCAGTAAAAGCTTACGAAGGGGAAACTGTTGCAGCAGCACTTTACGCTGCGGGTGTAAGGGTTTTCAGCCGTTCTTTCAGATGGCACCGCCCTCGCGGCTTTTTCTGCGCAATAGGAAAATGCTCTGCATGCATGATGGAGGTCGATGGGATTCCAAACGTCAGGACATGCAAGGTTTACGTAAGGGACGGAATGCAAGTCAGAACCCAGAGCGGTTTGCCAGATGCTGAGAAGGATGTTTTTTCGATTCTTGACGATGTAATTGACAAGGTGTTTCCTCACGGAAGTCACTATTCCAAATTCACAACCTCAAAGAAAGTAAGGGAATTCATGGTTAAAAGGATGAGAAAGTTCACGGGGTTCGGCAACCCACCAAGGGCAGTGTTTCAGGGCAGGGCCGAGCTGGAGGAAATAGAGACCGATGTGCTTGTGGTAGGTGGCGGGCCGGGAGGGATGTCTGCAGCGATAAACGCTGGAAAGTACGGGGCGAAGGTTTTGCTCGTGGATGAGAATCCATTTCTTGGGGGGCAGCTTGTTAAGCAGACGCACCGCTTCTTCGGCTCTGCAAAGGAAAGGGCTGGAACGAGAGGTATAAGGATTGCCGGCATCCTTGAGGAGGAATTGATGGGTATTGAGAACGTTGAGGTGAGAAAAGAAACGAGAGTTTTCGGAATTTACAACGGTGAGGCTGGAGCTTATCAGAGGCTGAATGATGATGAAGGTAAGCTTTTGAGGATTAGGGCAAAGAAAATTGTTGTTGCAACCGGAGCTTACGAGAGAACGCTAATATTTGAGAACAACGACTTGCCGGGTGTTTACGGTGCCGGTGGTGTGCAGACTTTGATGAATGTCTACGGTATCAAGCCGGGTAACATGGGTTTGATTGTAGGTTCCGGAAATGTCGGTCTTATACTCACCTACCAGCTCATGCAGGCTGGAGTCAATGTGGCTGCAATTGTGGAGGCAATGCCTCGCATTGGTGGTTATTTTGTCCATGCTGCAAAGGTAAGGAGGCTCGGTGTGCCTATTTACGTGAGACATACAATTTTGAAGGCTAAAGGAAGGAAAAGCGTTGAAGGTGCTGTTATAGCCAAGCTTGACGACAGGTGGCAGCCTATTCCCGGCACTGAAAAGGAGATCAAATGCGACTTCATCTGTGTTGCTGTTGGTCTCTCACCAACCCACGAACTCCTGTATCAGGCTGGTTGCGAGATGAAGTTCGTTCCAGAACTTGGTGGGATAGTTCCATTGAGGTCGAAATTCAACGAGACGAGTGTAAAAGGGCTTTACGTTGCCGGTGATGTTGCCGGAATTGAAGAAGCGACTGCAGCGATTATGGAGGGAAGAATTGCGGGAATTCATGTAGCGGTAACCCTTGGCTATGGCGGAGAGGAGGCGAAGAAGGAGCTTGAGGAGGCAGTGAAGGAGATAGAGGAGTTCAGGGCAGGACCGTTCGGAGAGAGGATAGTTAATGGTTTGAAGAAGTGCACTCTTGAAGACGAGGTGATATCATGAGCCTCGGATACCTGGAGAGAGGTTATCTGGAAAAAGAAGAGCTTCCACCGTTTCCAAGTGAGGAAAGACTGAAAAAGAAGACCGTTGCCTACATTGAGTGTCCGCAGCCTATCCCATGCAGTCCATGCTTTGAATCCTGCCCTGCAAACGCCATTGAAATGAAGAACATCAACGATCCTCCGAAAGTTGATTATGAGAAATGTACTGGCTGTATGAAGTGCATCCGCGTCTGTCCCGGGCTGGCAATTTTCATGCTCAGGCTGAGGGATGATGGAATGGGAGAGGTCACGCTGCAGTACGAGTTTCTGCCATGGCTGAAGAAGGGAGACAGGGTTAAGCTCTACAACAGGAAAGGAGAGGAGGTTGGTGAAGGTGTTGTAAACTGGGTTCTTCCACCGGAAAGAAACGACAACACGTCTCTTGTCAGAGTTGAAGTTCCTGCCGAGCTGATTTTCGAAGTAAGGGCTGTTAGGCCAGTGGGGTGAAAGCATGAAGGACAGAAAGGTCGTCTGCAGGTGTGAAGATTTAACCGAAGAGGAAATCGTCCATGCAATTGAGCTTGGTTACGATGACTTGGAAAGCCTTAAGAGGTTTACAGGAGCTACTACTGGCCCCTGCCAGGGCAAGGGCTGTTTGATGCACATTCTCAGAATTCTCAGCCAGAAAACTGGCAAGAGTGTTGATGAGATTGGCGTTACCACGCAGAGACAGCCCGTTAATCCAGTCCCGCTTTACATCCTTGCTGCAAAGAAGGGTGATGAAGAATGAAAGTCGCTGTAATTGGCGGTGGAGTTGCGGGACTGTCGGCTGCATACTTTTTGGCAAAGAGTGGAGTTAACGTAAAGGTTTTCGAGCAAAAATACCTTCTTTACGGAGCAAGCGGAAGAAACTCAGGAGGTTTAACGGTTCAGTTTAACAGCGAGCCTCTTATCAGGCTTGCAAAGAGAACGCTTGAGCTTTACGACTCCATCCAGTCCGAGGTGGGATTCAACTTCCTTTTGAGAAGGGATGGATACGTCAAGATAGCCGGTGAGGGAGAAGAGTCTGAACTCAAGAAAGAAGTTGAATTTCAGAGGAGGAACGGGGTAAATGTTGAGTTGATGGAACCTGAGTTCGTCAGAGAGCTTTTCCCGGACATAAACACCTTTGCGTTCAGTGTTGCCAGCTACTATGCTGACGGTGGAGTTGTATTTCCGTGGCCGGTAGTCTGGGGACTTGCCAAAGGGTGCAGGGAGCTTGGTGTTGAAGTTTACGACTACACGCCTGCTAATGTCGAGCTTAAGGGCAATGAGCTGGTTGTGAAGGCCAATGGGGAAAGCTACAAAGTCGACTACGTGATAAACGCCGCTGGAGCATGGAGTGATGAAATAAGCAAGCAGGTGGGGGTAGAGCTTGGAAACAAGGTTTACAGGGAAGAGATTTGTGTAACTGAAAGTCTCAAGCCCTACGTTGACCCGTACATCATGGATATCTCTACAGGGGTTTACTTCAGCCAGTCCATGAGAGGTGAGATTGTCGGAGGTATTCTGGGCAGCGAAACCACCACACTCGAAACAAAAGCTTCTCTTGACTTCCTCACAAGTTATGCGAAAAGAATCACAGAACTCGTGCCGAAGTTGAGGGGCATGGCTATTCTCAGGCAGTGGGCTGGACTCTACGATGTTGGCAGGAATGGAATACCGGTAATAGGAGAAACAAAAGTCAAAGGATTCATTCAGCTCAACGGATTCGGAAGGCATGGCATGTCCCTCGCCTTGGCCGCAGGAGAGGGCGTGGCTGAGCTAATAACGAAGGGTAAAAGCTCGATAATTGAACCCTTTAAGCCCTGATATTTTATTTTTGCCGTTATTTTATAATTTTTAAGTCCTGAGGCGGTTTTAATGATAGCCTATAGTAATGATGGACTATGGTATAATTTCATCGTTTTACATCAATGAATGCGAGATAGCAAAATACTTATAGTATGCGATGCCTATACAAATTACTTCTTTCAAGGTGAAAACATGTCCCAAGATATCAGAGCAGTAGAAATCGTAGGAGGGTCTTGATTGCTGTGCCGATACTCATGGCACTAATTTTACTTGTTTACGCAAACATAACCGGCAACAGCATTGAAATAAGCGGTTCAGGATTTTGCATTGGTACGATAATTACGTGTGGACTGGTGTTAGTCATTTATGCTGCTGTGAAAGAAATAAAAAAGTAATCAGATATAATAAATTCTAAGGCATAATAAATCTAAGGCAACTTGTACTACAAAAGTATTACAATCCTAACCCTTTTCTTTCCCTTTTGAACAGTGAAACCATGGGCTACACATTCGTTAAAGGAAAAGGCGACATCATTGAGCTGGCAAAAGGTAAGGCAGCATTTGTTCTCGTCGTCGGAAACACGAAAACCGCCAACATTGAGGGCATTACAGTTGCAGGAGCGAATCCTGAACTCGTAAAGTACACTCCACCAGCCGATGCAGAGCTACTTTATCACGGCAGGTGTCTTTCAATCGACGGTGTTCCGGCAACACCTGATGGTAAACCAACGCCGGCACTTATAACCTACACAGTTTTGAGACTCACATCCATTCCCCTCTTCGTTGTGAATTCGGGGCTGATGGTTCCACCCAAGATCCCTTACATCGACTTGAACGCGCCTGTGGGGGAGAACATTGCAGAAAAGAGGGCGATGGACAGGCAAAAAGTTGAGGAGGTAATTGAAAGGGCAAGGATTGTAGGAAAGCAGATTTCAAAGCTCTCGGACGTTTTGGTCATAGGAGAAAGCATTCCTGCTGGAACCACAACAGCGGCTGCAGTTTTAAAGGCTCTCGGATTGAAAGATGCAGTGTCATCAAGCATGCCTGAAAACCCAGTTGAGCTTAAGAGGAAGGTTGTGGAAAAAGCAGTTGAAAGGATTGAGAGCAACGATCCGATTGAGGTGCTATCTGCTGTTGGTGATCCAGTAATGGCTGGAGTGATAGGAATCGCCTTTGGTTCTGAGAAGCCCGTTATCCTTGCTGGCGGAACTCAGATGGTGGCAATTGCCAACCTTATGGCAAGAATGGGTGAAGTTGAGGCGGTGATTGCCACAACGAAGTACGTCAGCGAAGATGGCAATGCTGACCTCTCCCTCTCCCCTTATCCTGTCGTTGTTGCAGACCCTCTGCTTGGAAAATCCAGGTATCCGGGCTTGAGAGCGTACGAAGAGGGCTTTGTAAAGGAGGGTGTTGGAGCAGGAGGAATGACTGCTGTTGCTTACGTCCGTGGCATATCTCCTGAAAAATTTTTGGATGAGATAGAAAAGGATTATGAAAAGATTGTACTGTGATTTCCATTTTTTACAATTAATACCGATTATTAACCAAAAAATTTAAATAGTAGCTATTATCAAACATTAAAATAATGTCTCAATTTATTCTCCTGAAACTAAACGAGAGGGGAAAAATTATCGAAGTGTCGGGGATACCAGGGCTCAAGGGGAAGTACTTTTATGAGGTTTTTAAGTTCGAAAGTGAAGGTAGAAGGCAGCTTGCTAGATACAACGGGCTCACATTTAAGGTGACAAAAGTAAATACTGAGGATGGCCAAATCTGTGTTTTAATTCCGGAAAGAGGTGAAAATGCTCTCGATTATCTTCCGGTTGGTGTAGCCATTGTTCAGGATGGTGAAATCGCTTACTCAAATAGCACTTTCAGTAAGTTTATTGACGGGGATCACTACGTGGAAAAGTTTCTCAATATTGTTTCTTCTCTTCCCGATAGTTTGAAAGATGTTGTGAGAAGAGAGTTAGAAATCACTACAGAATTCGGCGAAGAAAAAAAACTTGAGCTGATTGTTTCGGCTGGATACTACATGGGTAAAGATGCGTTGATTTGCGTTTTGGTTGATGTCACAAGAGACAGAGAGTTTGAGAATTTGTTTTTAACTCTGACAAAAAAGGCCTTCGTCGTTGTTTACATTATCCAGGATGGGAAATTTGTATTCCTCAACGAGATGGCCTCCAATTTAGGCTACTCTCTCGAAGAGCTTTACCACATGAATCCCTTCGACTTAGTCCATCCTGAGGACAGGGAGCAAATTGTGGATAATTACGTTAGAAGACTCGCAGGAGAGTTTGTTGAAGTTCCCTACAGGTTTAGACTTGTTGCCCGAGATGGCAGAATACTTTATGTTGACGCAATAGCCGCGCGGGTTAATTTTAAAGGAAGACCTGCGGTTATGGGAATGCTAATCGACAGAACTGAGGAAATGCAAAATCAGGAAAAGCTCAGAATGTACGAGATGTTTTTCAGAGAGTCAAAGGACATGTTCTTCATCCTTGACAGAAAAGGTAGATTCATCGACGTTAACCCGAGATATGCGGAAATACTTGGTTATGGTAAGGAAGATTTGCTGGGAAAGACGTCACGTTTTATTGCTCATGAGGAGGACTTAGCGGTTCTCAGGGAAAATTTTGCGAGAGTGTTAAGAGGGGAAAGCGTGAAGTTCACCTTCAGGGCTAAATCCAGGGATGGCAGTATAAGGTTTGTTGAAGTGGTCGAGTGGCCAGTGTTTAGAAACGGTGAGGTTACAGGGGCTGAGGGTGTTACCAGAGATATTACAGAGAGAGTGAGAACAGAAGAGGAGTTGAAAAAGAAAAACCAGCTGCTCAGGATAATAAGTGAAGTCAATGAGCTTATTTTAAAGGAAAGAGATGAGTACGCTCTGCTGCAGAAGGTTTGCAGATTTTTCTCGAAGATTAAAGATATAGACTCATGGGCATGGATTATCGATGGAAACAGCATAATTAAGGCAACACCTCTCGCACCGGAGTGTTCTCTTGCCGAAAGGTCACAGGATGGAGTTGTGAGATTCGAGGATTGCGAGTGTCCTTTGAATAAAGCAAAAAGCTTGGCTGTACCTATCAAGCACAACGGAAACGTTTTTGGAGTTCTCGTCCTTTGCAATCTTGGCAGCTTGACTGATGAGGAGATTAAGATTCTTGAAGAACTCGGAACAAATCTGGGTTTTGCTATATCCTCTTACAGGGCTGAGAGGGACAGAAAGATTGCCTTCAACCTCCTGCTTGAAAATCTGAATCAGCTCGAGTCACTTGCAGACAGGCTGAGAAACCCGGTAGCAATTATTTCGGGATATCTTGAAATAAGGGAAGATATCGGATATGAAAGGACTTTCAAAGAGATCGAGAACCAGGTTGAGAGAATCAACAAGATTCTGGACGATCTGAGACTCCAGGAGACGCTCACTTACTTCATTCTAAGAGGGGAAAAGTATAAATAGTCTCAGGACAGGTGTTGTGAAATTTGAAATGAGGTGTTGAAATTGAGTGAATTTGGACGTGAATTTGGCCGTGCGCCACCTGTGGAGGTTGGAGATATTAGAGAAGTGAGAATTGAAGCGGTAGGTTCGGAAGGAGATGGAATAGCGAAGGTCGATGGCTTCGTGGTGTTCGTACCGGGAGTCAAAGTGGATGATGTGGTAACGATCAGGATAACGAAAGTACTTAGAAAGTACGGATTCGCTGAAGTTGTTGAGTGAAAAATAAAAAATTAAAGCTTGTTCAGAAGCTCTTCAATATTATTTATCAGCTCTTTTATTTCTTTTATCTCTCCTTTCATCTCTTCGATTTTGTCGTAGCCCTCGTCCTTGACCATTGCTCCGTACTGTGTCGGAACAATTATGCCGGACTGCTCAAGCACGCGCAAAGAATACCTTATTCTGTGCTTGGGCAAGTTTAATATGTCCGACAACTTAAATATTCCGATAGGTTGCTTCTCCATCACTGTCTTGAGCACCTCAAGATGCCTTAGCACTATTTCTGCCTCGGACTTCAATTTTCTGAACACCATAATAATGGTAGTAAGCAACGTATATAAAAATTATGTTAGCAATTAGTCTGCCTTTTAAGTGCAATGTCAACCAATTTCCGCGACCTCGAGAACTTCAAGGGGAATGCGTGGCATTCTCTTTCCGATTTCGTACTTTGCAATTTTCGACGCATGTTCAGCGCTCTTTGCATTAAAAACCTTCATTTCGAGTATCAGACCTACTAAAGCCACACCTGCAACCATGAAAACAGCCTTCAACGGGCTGTTGCATTTTGGGCATGCTGTGTCGCCAACATCTATTTTGACAAAATCCAAATCGGGGTTGAGCTTTTTTCCTGCCTCAGCGACGGCTATGTTCATCGCATCTTCAACACTCTTTGCCTTTCTTACAATCCATGCTGCTTGCAGAACAACGAGGTAGTCGGGCATCTTGGTGCAGTCTTACCTTTCGATTTTAAAAACTGTTGTGTGGTGTATAATTATTCTTCCAGCGTATTTTTGCACGCCCTTATCCTTTTCCTAATGTTCATTCCAGATTATTAAAAAGGTAAACTTAAATTTTTTGGATATATAAGCTTCAAACCGCTAAAAATAAAGAAAGGCTTTTATGTTGAGTAAATAAAAGCAGGAGTGATGTCGGAGAATGTTGCTGTTATAGGAGTAGGGCATTCTAAGTTTGGAACAAGGAAGGACGTGAACATCGCAGAGTTATGCTGGGAATCGATGAGACCCGCTTTTGAGACAGCCAATCTTGAGCCCAAGGATATCGACTTCTTCGTTGTAAGCAATGCAGGGATGTGGAGCAGTGAGGCAGCAGTTCCGGCCCTTATAGCAGAGTACGCTGACCTTGCACCGAAGGGATCTATGAGGGTTGAGGCTGCGTGTGCGAGTGGTAGTGCTGCAATCAGAATTGGATATACTGCCGTAAAGTCAGGGATGGCTGACATCGTGCTCGTCCTTGGTGTGGAAAAAATGCAAGAATCACCCAATCCCAACGTTATCGAGCTTATCGGAAGGTTCGGAAGCTACTTCTGGGAGTTCGAAAACTTTGGATTGACGTTTCCCGCTTACTACGCCCTTCACGGCACGGCGTACATGATGAAATACGGCGCAACTGAGGAGGATTACGCCAGGGTTGCAGTGAAGAACCACTACTACGGTGCTAAGAACCCGTACGCACAGTTCCAGAGGGAGATTGACATTGAAACGGTAATGAAAAGCCCGTACATTGCATGGCCTTTCAAGCTGTTCGACTGCTCTCCAATAACTGATGGCTCAGCGTGTGCAATTCTCGCCAGCGAGGAGAAAGTCAAGGAGCTTGGAATCGATGAGAAAATCTGGATTCTTGGTCAGGGTGTGGGAACCGGTACAGCAAATCTCAGCAGGAGGGAAAGCTACACATCTCTGGCTTCAGCCACTTATGCTGCCGAGCAGGCTTACAAGATGGCCGGAATTGATATGGATGATCCAACAAAGTACCTTGATGGTGCCAACGTCCACGACTGCTTCACGGCTCCTGAAATCATAGCCTACGAGGATCTAAGGTTCTGCAAGAGGGGAGAGGGGTACAAGCTGATAAGAGAGGAGCAGACGTACATCGGCGGAAAGATTCCCGTAAACATTGATGGTGGGTTGAAGGCAAAGGGACACCCCATTGGAGCTACGGGAGTGAGCCAGGCGGTAGAGGCTTACAAGCAGCTCCTGCAGAAGGCTGAACCCGGAAGGCAAGCAGACATCAACAAAGGGAGATGGCTGGCCCATAATGTCGGTGGTACAGGGCATTACACCTATGTGACCATTTACGGACTCGAGAAGAGGTGATTATTGATGAAAGAGGAGATAAAGAAGGTTATTGAGGAAACCGGATTTCCAATTGTTCAGGATGAGAAAAGTGGAGCAGCTCAGTGGGTTGACATGAGAGAACTGAGGCTCAGCTACATCATCTCGGTTGAGAATATCAAGCCATTTTACGAGGGGCTGAAGGAGGGCAAGTTACTCGGAACAAAATGCAAGAAATGTGGGAGGCTCTTCTTCCCACCGCAGAAAGACTGTCCAAGCTGCTTTGATTCCGACATAGAGTGGGTGGAGCTTAAGAATGAAGGGACACTCGAAACTATGACTGTTGTATTCGTCAGGCCACCGTCCTTCGGCATGTACGACCCATATCCAGTGGCTATCGCAAAGCTTGACGATGGGCCGAAAATCCTCGCATGGTATAAGGGCGACCCCCAGCAGGCTAAGCCCGGAATGAGAGTTAAGGTTCAGGTGTGTAAGAGAAAGGAAGGTTATGTAATGTATGAAATCGCACCTGCATGAGGTGGGAGTATGGAGGTAAAAAAGGTTTGTGTTCTCGGCGCAGGAGCAATGGGAAGCGGAATTGCCCAGGTGTGCGCCACTGCAGGTTATGAAGTGTGGGTTAGAGATATAAAGCAAGAGTTTCTGGACAGAGGAAAAGGTGCCATTGAGAAGAACATACAGAGGGCTGTAAGCAAGGGAAAGATGACTGAAGAGAAGGCAAAGGAGATACTGGGAAGAATTCACTTCACTCTGGACATGGAGGAGGCAGTAAAGGATGCTGATTTGGTTATCGAGGCTGTGCCAGAAATAATGGATTTAAAGAAGCAGGTTTTTGCAGAAGTACAGAAGTATGCCAAGCCGGAGTGCATCTTTGCAAGCAACACGTCCGGACTGAGCATAACTGAACTCGGAAACTCTACCGACAGACCTGAAAAGTTCCTGGGGTTGCACTTCTTCAACCCACCACCTGTAATGGCTCTTGTTGAGGTCATCAAGGGTGAGAAGACAAGTGATGAGACGATAAAGTTCGGTGTTGAGTTCGTTAAGAGCATCGGCAAGGTGCCAGTGGTTGTTAAGAAGGATGTCGCAGGGTTCATCGTGAACAGGATTCTCGTTCCGTATCTGGTTCTCGCAATCGATGACGTTGAGAAGGGCGTTGCAACCAAGGAGGAAATTGATGCAACGATGATGTACAAGTATGGCTTCCCCATGGGTCCAATTGAGCTCTCAGATTTCGTCGGACTGGATATTCTCTACCACGCAAGCCAGCAGTGGGACATCGTGCCACAGTCAAAGCTTCTTGAAGAGAAGTTCAAGGCCAACGAGTTGGGCATGAAAACCGGCAAGGGATTCTACGACTGGAGTGCGGGAAGGCCAAAGATTCCGCAGGAGCTTGCTGGCAAGTATGACGCTGTTAGGTTAATCGCTCCAATGGTGAACATCGCAGCTGACCTCATAGCGATGGGCGTTGCAGATGCAAAGGACATCGACACTGCTATGAAGCTCGGAACGAACATGCCCAAGGGGCCATGTGAGCTTGGCGACGAGATAGGTCTTGACGTCATCCTTGCAAAGGTTGAGGAGCTTTACAAGGAGAAGGGGTTTGAGATTCTCAAGCCATCCGAGTATCTGAAGAAGATGGTTTCCGAGGGTAAGCTGGGAGAGAAGAGCGGAGAAGGATTTTACAGCTACGGCAAGGGCGAGATGACCTTCAAAAACTTAGAAATTGAGAAGGATGCTGAAAGCAAGATCGCAAAGCTCATAATAAACCGCCCGCAGAGGCTCAACGCTCTCTCCCTAGACACGCTCGACGAAATCTTTGAGGCACTGAGGCTGCTTGAAAAAGATGACGATGTTAGAGTTGTTGTAATCACTGGAGCTGGAGACAAAGCATTCTCAGCGGGCTTTGACCTGCAGACAGCGATGCAGGCTCCAGACTTCTTGGCTCCGGCAAACTCAATGATGGTTGCTGCAAAGGGACAGTGGGTTTTCACGCAGATTGAGAGGTTCCCCAAGCCTGTCATTGCTGCGATCAACGGATACGCTTTCGGTGGAGGCTGTGAGCTTGCACTTGCGTGTGACTTCAGAATAATGAAGAAGGGTGCCAAGATTGGCTTGACAGAGATAAGTCTAGCACTCATTCCGGGATGGGGTGGAACGCAGAGACTGCCAAAGATTGTTGGTATGACGAAGGCAAAAGAGATGATAATGCTCGCAAGGAGAATTGACGCTGATGAGGCGGAGAGAATCGGACTGGTTAACAAGGCTGTCGATCCAGAGAAGTTCGAGGAAGAAGTAATGGCTCTTGCCAAAGAGCTTGCCGCTGGACCACCAGTAAGCCTCAGGGCTGCTAAGTATGCAATCAACTTTGGTGCTGAACTGCCGGCTGAGATAGGCCAGTACATCGAGGCTGGAATGTTTGCGGTTGCCACCTCAACTCAGGATGTGATGGAAGGAGTTTCAGCATTCTTCCAGAGGAGGAAACCTGAGTTCAAAGGAAAGTAAAAATTCACCTTTCAAATTTTTAAAAATAGGAAATTTTTTATTCAGTTTTCTTCATCATGGCAAGGAGGTGGTTGAATGAAAATAATCGTACTTGCAAAGCACGCCCCGGATCCAGAATCAGAGATTAGCGTTGCCAGTGACGGAAAGAGCATAAGCCAGAGCGGTCTGGTTTACGACATAAACGACTGGGACAGGTATGCAGTTGAGGAGGCAATAAGAATCAAGGAGGAGAAGGGAGGAGAAGTGGTTGTTGTAGGTGTTGGCACAAACTGTGACGACACTCTCAGGAAATGCCTTGCAATGGGAGCAGATAGAGCAATTAAGATACCCGTTGACACATCCTTTGACGCGTACCAGACCGCTGAAGTTATAAAAGAGGCTATAAAAGATGAGCAGTTCGACATGATTTTCGCCGGGCTGATGAGCCAGGACTTGAACAACGCGCAAGTTGGTGTTTTGCTGGCTGCAATGCTGGATTTGCCTGTAGCAACTGCTGTTGCTGAGCTTAAGGTTGAGGATGGAAAAGTTATTGCGAGAAGAGAGCTTGAGGGAGGATATCTGGAGGAAGTCGAACTCTCTACACCTTGTGTGCTAACCATTCAGAGCGGTATCAACGAGCCGAGATACGTCTCAATTATGGGTATAAAGAGGGCTAAGTCCAAGGAAATGAAGGAAGTTAGCGTTTCTCCAAGCGTCTCAACTCTCGAGATCGAGAAGATGTACCTGCCGCCAGTCAAGAAGGCAGAGATGATTGAAGGTGATCCCTCACAGATTGCGGAGAAGATTATTAAGATACTCAAGGAGAGGGGGTTGGTATAATGAAGGTGTTCTGTGTTGCTGAATACAGATTCGATGAACTAAACCCGCTCAGCGTGGAGCTGCTCAACCTTGCCAACCAGATCAAAGGAGATGGCACAGCTGAGGCTGTTGTGATCGGCAAAGATGTTGGCAAGTATGCCGAAGAGCTTGCAAAGTATGCGGACAAGGTCTGGAAGGTTGAGGATGACAGCCTGGAGAACTACACACCCGACCTTTACGTTGATGTTCTGTTGCAGCTTGCTGAGAGAGAAAAGCCCGATTTGATTCTCATCGGCAACACCGCCCAGGGTGGAGAGTTTGCCCCCTACCTTGCAGCAAAGATGAATGCTCCAATAGCAACCGATGTTGTAGCGGTTGACGTAAGTGATGGGATCAAAGTTTCGAGATACTTAATGCAGGGCAAGCTGATGGTTGACCTGAAGCTAAAGTCCACCCCTGCTGTCCTAACAATCAGGCAGGGTGTGTTCAAGGAGGGACAGGAGGTCGGTGGAGAGATTGTTGATGCAGGAATAAAGCCGGGCAAGGAGTCAAGGAGAAAGTTCATAACCTTTGTCGAGCCGGAGGTTGGAGAGGTTGACATTACACAGGCTGACATAATAGTTTCGGTTGGAAGAGGTATTGAGGATGCATCGAACATAGAGCTGGCAGAGGAGCTTGCAGAGCTTCTTGGTGGTGTTGTAGCGGGAAGCAGACCAGTCATAGACAGCGGATGGTTACCGAAGGACAGACAGGTCGGTATTTCAGGAAAGGTCGTGAAGCCTAAACTCTACCTCGCTTTGGGTATCAGTGGTGCATTCCAGCACATAATGGGCATGAAGGACAGTGAGCTAATTATCGCCATTAACAAAGACCCAGAAGCGCCAATATTCGGTGTTGCTCATTATGGAGCCGTTGCTGACCTTTTCGATGTTGTGCCGGAGCTTATTGAAAAGTTAAAGGAAATTAAGGGTTGATTTTTAATTTTTATTTTTCCCCAAGTAAATAAAACAAAGTTTTCGGCAGCGCAGAAAACCAATAAAAATTAGGCCAACTCAACCCAGCTCGCCCCTGCTTCCCCTGAAAACTTAACTTTACCTTCATTAACAAGCTCGGTTACTGCATTTGAAACTACACTTCTGTCCTCTGCCAAAGCCCTCGCAATCGTCTGGATATCAGCCCTTCTGTTCTCCTTCAAGTAGTTGACAATCCTCAGCTTCAGAATTTCTTTGGGACTCATTTGAATGCAGACGTACGTATCCCCAGACGGAGTACTTTCATATTTTACCATCCCTTCCGCCTGAAGCTGCTTTATAACCTCCGTTACCTCCTTTACGTCCTTTCCAAGCTCCTTCGCTAATTTATAAATCACAGGCTTCTGCTCTCCTTCCTTACAAAATTTTTCCAGCAACGCCAAAACTTCATCCTTCATATTCACCACCATAAATTGTAAGCTTTAATACACTTGAACCTATCTCAGTTTTGAAAACATAGAAAAATGCGATGATTTCAGTGTTAAACATAAACTTTATTTCCTCTCTTTCAATAAAACCGCTATGATTCTGATAAGAAACGCCAAGCTTCTCACGCCAAAAGGGGTTGTTGAGAAAGACCTGTTAATTGAAAACGGTAAAATAGCCTCGATCGGTGGTGAGAAGGATAAAAGTGATGTCGTGATTGATGGCAGCAGAAAGGCTGTGATTCCTGGCTTCTTCAACACCCACACACATGCTGCTATGACTTTGTTCAGAAGCTATGCAGATGATATGGTTCTGCATGAATGGCTTGAGAAGAAAATCTGGCCGCTCGAGGCGAAGCTTGATGCTGATGCTGTTTACTGGGGGACCAAGCTTGCCTGCGTGGAGATGTTGAAGAGCGGGACTGTTTTCTTCAACGACATGTACTTTTTCCCTGAGGCAATCGCAAAGGCTGTTGAAGAGTGCGGGATTAGAGCGTGCATCTCTGCAGCGTTCTTTGACTTCTTTAATCCCGACCTGCTTGAGGAGAATTTAAAGAATGCCGTGAAAACATTGAAAGACATTGAGAAGTACGACGTTTTGAGGGCGATTGGCCCGCATGCAGTCTATACCGTCAGCCTTGATGGATTAAAAAGGGCTGCTGAAATAGCAGAGGAGATGGACATCTTTATCCACTTCCATCTGGCGGAGACGGAAAAAGAGGTGCTGGACTTCAAAAAGCAGCACGGAAAGCTGATTGTTCAGGCGTTGGACGAGATTGGGTTTTTGAGCAAAATGCTAATAGCAGCTCACAGCGTGTGGCTTGAGGATGCTGAGATAGAGCTTCTGGCGAAGAGGGGGGTTAGCGTTTCCCACTGCCCGGTTAGCAACATGAAATTAAGTGTTGGTAAGGCTATTAACTACGAAAAAATGAAGCAGGAAGGTGTTAACTTCACAATTGGAACCGATGGGGCTGCTAGTAATAACAACCTCGACATGCTTGAAGAGATGAAGTTCGCTGCACTGCTGCAGAAATTCTACTACAACAACCCCACTCTGATGAGTGCTGAGGAGTCTTTTGAGGCTGCGACGGTTAATGGAGCGAGGGCTTTCGGGATAAAGTCCGGGTTGATTGAGGAAGGATACGAGGCTAATGTCGTGCTTGTCGACCTGACGAAACCATTCATGCAGCCAGAGCACAGCTTAGTGGCAAATCTCGTTTATGCAGCTTCATCTGGCTGTGTGGACACGGTGATAGTCAGGGGAGAGGTTGTTGTGGAGAATGGCGTGATGGTCAGAGAGGATGAAGATGAAATAATGGAAAAGGCGGGTAAAGTTGCAGAAAAGCTCAAAGGTTCAGAAGAACAGTCCAGCTGATGTACCAGCTTGAGAAGGTCAGGAAAGCTATTCCGGCCCAGTCCTTGCCTTCAAGCTCCACCCCCATTTTTGGAAGAATGAATTTTTGAACGTAGATGAGGAATACCAGAATTATTATGCCGAACGCATCTCTCTGCCTGAACTCACCTGTAGCGAGGAAAGACAAAACTCCTGCGATAATACCGCAGATTATCGGTGTCAGGGTTTTCTTCATCTCCCTTGCTAAGTTGTACTCCTTTTCTTTCTTTATAGGTTCTGGTTTTTTCTCCTGGGGTTTTTTCTTGCTCTCTCTATCCTTTTTCGCCATACTTCTCACCTGAATGAGGGTCTGAGGGATAGCAGCCTTGGTAGTGGGAGTGGCATAAATGGTTTGCCCTCACACTCAGCCTTTATTCTTGCAGCAAGTTCCTCAACACCCATTTCCACCCTCTTCTGCTCCTTCTGCGTTGATTCGGCCCTAACAGTGACCGCAAGCTTTCCGCTCTCAACCTCCTTCTCCCCCACCACTGCTATGTAAGGAATCCATTCCGTCTGAGCATCCCTCACCTTCTTGCCAAGCGTTTCGTTTCTGTCGTCGACATCAACCCTAATCCCCTTTCCGGTAATCTCATCAGCGATTTTGATTGCCGCATCAACGAACTTCTCGCTCACGGGAATAATCCTGACCTGAGTTGGGCTGAGCCAGACGGGGAGCATTGGCAGTTTTCCTTCATCAAGCATGTATTTGGCCTTCTCAAGCAGCGCGTACATTACTCTCTCAACTGCACCGCTGACGGAGCAGTGCAGAATGTAGGGGTGCTTCTCGCTTCCGTCAGAATCAACATAGGTAATCCCGTACCTCTCAGCGTTCTCAACGTCTATCTGCACAGTTGAAAGGGCAGAGGCTTTGTCAAGAGCATCGACAAAGTTGAACTCAAACTTGAGGACGAAGTAGAAAAAGCGGTGATCCCACATCTCGATGAGGATTGGCTTTTTCAGCACATCAACGAGGCTGTGCACGAAGTCCTTATTTTCCTCGTAGAAATCTTTCGTCACTCTCACAGCAACCTCGTAGTCAGCAGGCTCCAAACCAATTTCCTTCAGAACCTCCACGGAAAGCCTGTACTGGTTGAAGAACTCCTCCTTCGCCTGCTCCATGTTCTTCGCTACAGTATGCATATCGGGCATCGTGAATGCCCTCAGCCTCCTCAAACCCACAAGTTCTCCTCTCTGCTCCTTCCTGAAGGAGTAGCGAGTCAGCTCGTAAATTTTGAGGGGAAGGTTTCGGTAGGTTATCGTCGAGTTTGAGAGCATCAAAAACTGGCCGAAGCATGCGGCAAATCTCAGAAAGAACTCTCTCTTATCTCCCTTTATTATGTACTGCCTCGCTGGAAAGCGTTCTAGATACCTTCTAAGCGTTGGGTGGTTCCTGTCGTACATTATCGGCGTCTCAACCTCCATTGCTCCGTAGTCAATGCACTTTCTCGTTATGAACTGCTCAAGGAGCGTCTTGATCAGCCTGCCTTTAGGGTAATATCTGATGTGGCCGGAATCGCTTGCTGGCTCGTAATCAGCAATTTCAAGCCTCCTCATGTATTCAACATGGGGAGGGACTGCATCCACAGCTCTTCTCTTAGCTATCTCGTAGTTCACGAACTTTCTGAGCTTTTCATAGCCGGTAAAGTCGAACTTTTCAACCTCAACCAGTTCTTTTTCCGGAGTGAGGATGTACCAGTAGCTTACAACCTTCTCCTCCTCATCCTTCAGCGCTTGGGTAACTTCAGCCTCCGCCTCACCACCAATCTCCCTCGAAAGCTCGCTAAGCGGATGACCTTTGCACGAAATCTTGAAGGCTTTATACCATCCAAAAGGTGAGCGGTAAACCTCAAAATCCGACAGCTCAGCTTCAAGCTTCTTCAAAAGGTTAACCGCAGTATCAGCATCGGCCAGATTTGAGGAGAGGTGGGCGTAGGGGTAGATCATTATCCTCTCAGCATTGACCTTCTCGGCAACCTCTCTGATTGCCTCGGCAGCTTTTTTAACAACATCCTCATTATCTCCCTTCTCGACAGATGTGAAGGCGACAAGAACTTCCTCAACCCTTTCCCCCTTTCCATCAAAAGGTTCGGCAAGCTTGGTCTTCTTCTTGACCTCATATTCCATGTAATCAGCGTGGATGAGCAGAAGTTTCATGGTTCAGGCATCATGGGGAGAAAAATAAAGTTTTCTGAAAGCCTTGCACAGATTTTTCGATAAGCCCAAAAGAAAAAATTTTTATATTCTCTAAAGAAACGGAGACCGAAGGTGATAGGAATGATATGGTTGCAAGCTCTGGTCTATTTCTCGTTTACGGTATTCGTACTTGTGGTACTGGCAAAAGTGGTAAAGTACGCAACGATGCCAATACACCTGAGGTGGGAGCTTTATCCAGTGCCGCATGAAAAAGGCAGGGCGGAGCACGGTGGCAGCTATTTTGAAGAGGCAGATTGGTGGAAAAAGCCGAGAGAGACCACACTTATAGGAGAACTCAAGGACATGCTCATGGAAATGCTGTTCATAAAGAGGGTTTTTGAATACAAGAGGCCCTTGTGGTGGTTCACGTATCCCTTCCATACAGGGATATACCTCATACTTGTATGGTTTGCCCTCGTTTTCATCGGTGCTCTGTTTGAAATTGCAGGATTTCCGATTTCTACTGCATTAGTCCAGCAGCTCGGATTTCTCTCATGGCTTCCTCCGTTGATATACTACCTCACATGGATAGTCGGTGTTCTGGCAATGGCTCTGATGCTAATCTTCGGCCTCGGTCTGCTCTTCAGAAGGCTGGCTGATGAGGGAATGAGGAGCTACAGCTCACCGATTGACTACTTCAACCTGCTCTTCATCATAGCCGTTGTTGCTACCGGAGTTGCAGCTTGGCAGTATGACAGCGACTTTGCCGTTGCAAGGTCTTTCATGAAATCACTGATAACGTTCTCACCGCTTCCATCCGTAAGCGGTGCCACAGTACTCCACGTAGTCCTGCTGTCGCTCCTCTTCCTCTACCTGCCCTTCACGAAGATGACGCACTTCTTTGGGAAGTATTTCACCTACCACAAGGTGCTGTGGGAGGATGAGCCGAATCTGAGGGGAAGCGAGATTGAGAGCGAGATTAAGAAAGTGCTGAACTATAGAATTAGCTGGAGTGCGCCACACATGAAACCGGGGATGACATGGGCGGATGAAGTGCTGAAAGTCAGCCCGAACGAGATAGGTGTCTGGAAAAAAGAGGAGGAAAAGTGAGGTGGTATGAATGGCTAAGGAGAAGGTGAGAATTGAGGATATTTCAAAACCCGTAGAACAGCTTGTGAAGCTTACGCTTGACGATCTCATGCCTCTCCCACCACCCTACGATAAGCCTGGAGAGGAGCCTGAACTTACCGAACCCAGCCCCGACTGGAGGGACAGGTATGTAACCGATTTGGACGGCTACATAGCAATCGACCTGCCGTGGAAGCCCAAGACGAAGGAGGAGGAAGAGGAACTCGTTAAAAAATTCCTCAGCGGGTTGCAGAAGCTCCTGGACAAGGAGAATAACTGGACTTTCCTGCAGCCCTTGATGCTAAGCATCGAGTACTGTGCACGCTGCCAGACATGCAGCGATGCCTGTCCGATTTACATTTCATCCGGCAGGAAGGAAATCTACCGCCCCACCTACAGGGCAGAGGTGCTGAGAAGGATAATCAAGAAGTATCTATCTCCTGGTGGAAAGATTAAAGCAAAGTTCACGGGGGATATAGAGCTGAACGCGAAGACCGTTATAAGACTGGCTGAAGATGCTTACAGATGCACGCTCTGCAGGAGATGCACTCAAACCTGCCCGATCGGTGTGGATAATGGCCTTATAAGCCACGAAATAAGAAAACTCTTCAGTCAGGAGATGGGAATAGCTCCAAAAGCTTTGCACGAGCTGGGAACTGTACAGCATCTCCAGAAAGGGTCATCTACAGGTTTAACGCCTGAAGGCTTCAAAGATATTATCGAGTTCATTGAGGACGACATCGAGGAGAAGCTGGGGAGAAGGATAAAGATACCTGTTGATGAGAAAGGAGCAGAAATTCTGCTAATCCACAATGCCGGAGAGTATCTGAGCTGGCCCGAAAATCCAGCAGCATTTGCCATCCTCTTCGAGGAGGCTGGAATAAGCTGGACGCTGAGCAGTGAGCAGGTTGCATATGATGCTGTCAACTACGGAGTATGGTATGATGATGTGCAACTCGCAAGAGTTGCAACGAAGCATGCTGAAATCGCTGCTAAACTTGAGGTTGAAAAGATAGTCGTTGGAGAGTGCGGCCATGCCCACAAGGCAATATCAGTTGTAGCGGACAGAGTCTTGGCTGACGAGTACAACATACCAAGGGAGAGTTGCATGCCGATACTCTGGGACATTGTCAGAAAGAAGAAGATAAACTTCGATCCAGAGAAGAACAACTTCCCAGTGACTCTGCACGATCCGTGTAACATGGTGAGGCTGATGGGCGTCGTCGAACCCCAGAGAAAGATTCTGCACGAACTTGCGCCGCAGTTCAGGGAGATGACACCAAACGGAGTTTACAACTACTGCTGTGGAGGAGGTAGCGGTTTTGCAATAATGCAGTCCATGAACTTCCCGGAGTGGAGGAATGCGGTTGCGGCAAGAATGAAGTTCAAGCAAATACTTGAAGCTTTCCAGGACTGCATATCTCCAGATATCAACAAATATGTCTGTGCACCATGCAGCAACTGTAAGGGAGCAATCAGAGACATGCTGGACTACTACAACGCTCCCGAAAAGTGCAGCATTTACTACGGTGGCTTAGTAGAGCTGATGGTCAACGCAATGGTGGATCTGGAAGAACCGTTCATAGAGTGGGAATTCCACTAATTCTTTTTTCTGTAGTATTTTATTCCTCCGTATTCAATTTCTTCAAGCCCGTCGAGAAGGTCTTGGATATCCAGATCAAGCTTTTTGAGATATTCTTTAAGAACATCTTCCCGCAATGGATGAACTGAAGCTATTGCGAGCACATCTTCTTTGCTGTTTATACCAAAATCCCCACTCTCAGCTTCAACCAGGAGATCAACCTTTACAAATCTACCAAGGATCTTTGCAGCTTCAGCGATAAACTCCCAGTTTGGCGCCTTAACTCTCTCTGCTGGTGGTCGAGTTGGTACGGAAAGATAGGCAACGTGTGGATCAATCCTTTCGAGGAATTCTGCAACTCTCTCAACGCTTTCCAGAGTTGTAAGGCTATCTATCAACATCGTTTCCGTGATGATTACACCTTCATATTCCTCAGCAAGCTTCTCCATTCCCTTCAGAATCTCATCCAGCTTCAGCGAGGGGTGGGGTCTGTTGACGCGTTTCCACAGCTTGGCATCAACAGCATCCACCTTCAGCGAGACGAGATCTGCATTGGCCAGATCTGCTCTAACATCTTCGCGGAAAAGCAGAGATGAGTTTGTAATCACCGCAACCCTTCCAAGCCCTTTTAGCAGCTCAATCTCACTGCCAAGGTTTATGTCGAGAGTTGGTTCTCCATCAGGCACAAAGGTAATGTAGTCCACCTCACCGGCTTCTTCCAGCTTTCTCCTGACTTCCTCAAAGATGAGCTGGCAATCGGAGAACTTTCTTCTCTCTACTGTAAGTTTGTCAGTTCTGCCAAGCTGACAGTAGACGCATGAGTAGCTGCAGTACTTGAATGGTATGTTGTTCACTCCAAGGCTTCTTCCAAGTCTTCTTGACGGAACGGGACCAAAGACATGCACTGCATTTATTTTAGCTGCTAAGGTTAAAAAAGTCTATTGAATTTGAATAAATAGCTGAATAGCACATTATGAGGTTATCAGACTTGCCCTTACTGACAGGTGGAGAATACAAGTGCGAGGAGATTCCAAAAGGAGCCGAACTTACAGACCCAATTTCACTTGGAACCTACAACAGGCCTTCACCGTGGGGAGAGGTAGCACTCGTAAAAGAGCTTGGGGACTTCTATTGTGTCGTTATTTCACTCATGTACTTTGAAGAAACAAGCCTCTTAAAAATTCAGGAATGATGATGAAAAACTTTTTAAGGTTAAATTTCATTAGAAGTATGGAGTTCAAATACAAAATCGGGTTTCCGAGCCTATACTACCCCAGAATCTCTCTGGCGGATAGAATTGACCACGCGGCAGAAAAGTGGGGTGAGAAGACTGCCATAATTTCTGCAGAGCCACGGTTTCCCTCGGAGTTTCCTGAAAAAATGAATTTTGTTGAGATTGCCGATACCACAAAAAGACTCGCATCGGGCTTTGCCAGGAAGGGTGTGAAGAAGGGGGAGCATGTGGCGGTCTGCGTTCCCAACTCTATTGACTATGTGATGTCTGTATATGCCCTCTGGAGGGTGGCAGCGACTCCCGTGCCCGTAAATCCCATGTACAAGCCCTTTGAACTTGAACATTTGCTGAACGACAGTGAAACAACGACATAATTGTTCACAAAATGCTATACGACAACTTCAAGCAGGTTCTGAACAGGATGAGGGTTGAGAGAGTTTTTGTTGTTGCTGGGGAGGAAAACAATCTCTCGGAGGTCATGGGATTCTGGCAGTGAGGAGTTTGAGAACGTGAAGGTAAATCCGGAAGATGATGTAGCACTTTTGCCATATACAGGCGGGACTACGGGGATGCCGAAAGGTGTGATGCTCACGCACTATAATCTGACGGCAAACGCTCTGCAGCTTGCTGTTGCCACCGGTTTATCACATATGGACACCATTGTCGGCTCCATGCCGATGTTCCACTCTGGAGAATTCGGGCTTGTGAATCTGATGGCCACAGTTGGAAATGAGTACGTTGTGATGGGCATGTTCAATCCCGAACTCATGGCTGAGAACATTGAGAGGTACAAAGGAACCTTTTCCTGGGCAGTTCCGCCAGCTCTCAACGTGCTTTTAACACGAGTGAAAACAGCAGCAAAACCTACGACTGGCGCTATCTTAAGGCATTTGCTACAGGAGCCTGGCCAGTAGCTCCCGCATTGGTGGAAAGGCTATTGAAGGTCGCTGCGGAGAAGTGCAATAATCCGAGGCTGAAGCATAATCAAATTTGGGGTATGACGGAAGCAAGTCCGATGACGACGACAAACCCCGCGCTTAGGTTGGATAAAAGCACGACACAGGGCATTCCAATGTCCGATGTGGAACTCAAAATAATTTCACTCGAAGACGGCAGAGAGCTGGGGATTGGCGAGAGTGGAGAGATAGTGATAAGAGGACCGAACGTGTTCAAGGGATACTGGAAGAGAGAGAAGGAGAATCAGGAATGCTGGTGGTACGATGGCAAGGGAAGAAAGTTTTTCAGAACCGGAGACATAGGCTACATTAACGAGGAGGGCTTTCTGCATTTCCAAGACAGGGTCAAGGAGGTTATCAAGTACAAGGGATACACAATAGCCCCATTCGAACTCGAATCTCTGCTGATGAAGCACGAGGCTGTGATGGATGTTGCAGTAATTGGCAAACCGGATGAGGAAGCTGGTGAGATTCCGAAAGCTTACATAGTTCTCAAACCGGAATACAAGGGCAAGATTACGGAAGAGGAGATAATAGAGTGGATGAGAGAGAGGATATCGGGCTACAAGAGAGTAAGAGAAGTGAAGTTCGTCGAAAAATTGCCGAGAACACCTGCAGGAAAGCTTCTCAGAAGGTTGTTGAGGGGGAAGGAGCTGGAGAGATCTAAAAAATAAACGAACCACTAGATTAGGGATGATACAGAACACCGTAAACAGCAATTTTAATAGCAACAGTATTTCCACATAAAACAGATACAAACCAAAACCTAAAAATATTCTTCTGCTAACAAATCTTAAGGTGGTAGGTATTAGCTGGCAGATACTTTTCGCTATTGTGGGAGTCATAGCAGGATTCGTTTTAACCGACAAAATTCTGGACAGAAAAGGATACCGCAGTAGGGAGATTTTGAGGCGTATGGAGCTCGAAGAGCTTTGCAGCCATCTCAAGTCGAAGTACCTCGTTAATGTTGCTGCAATTACCGGAGACAAAAAAATTGTTAATGGTGTGGATGACTACGAGCTTGATGAAATCAGAACTTTGATGAGGAGTATGGGTAATGACGAAATCCTGCTTGTTTCTGGAAGTGACTATAAATATGCCATGGCGAGGAAAGGTGTATTCATTTTTATTAAGGGGAAGTTTGTTTCCTTAGAAGATTTTTCCAAAGTGTGGAAGCTGGTTAAGACAAGCATTTTGGGGGTGGAAGGTTGATTTTACTTGTTTTAGCCATTATTTCTGCCACAACGGCCTTTCAGGGTGATATTGTCAACATCACGCTGGATGAGCCAGCCCACGTAACGCTGGATGACTGCATGTACTTTCTTGAGACCCTTGAAAACTCCTCGTATCTTTCTGCAGGAACGCATTCAATAAAAATTACTCACTCCTGCTTGGGGAGCTACCAAATTGAAGTGAAAACGAACAGAACAGAGTATTCAATTCCATTGACAGTCGAAAAGGATCCCAATCCAGAAGAGAACGTTGTGGAGTTGGAAAGCAGGTTGCTGCAGCTCAGCAAGCAGATCGAAGGGCTGAGAGGTGAGGTTGATTACTACAAGAAACTTTTTGAGGTTTTGAACAACATGAATGTTGAGCTCTACGACAGGATTCAGAACTACGCTCAGGAAAATGAGAGATTAAAGAAAGAGCTGGAAAAGTACAAAACGATGGCCTCCAACTGCACCAAAGTCGTTAAAGAGCTTGAAGGAAAAGTAGAAGACCTTAACGCCACCCTTACTCGACTTGAAGCAGAAAACAGTGACCTGAAGTTGCAAATCGAGGATCTAATGTCCAAGCTCTCAACAGCAAGGACAAGCTCAGAAACCTTTCAAACTCTCTTTTTCGTAACGCTGTCCTTTTTAGTCGGATCAGCCTTTGCACTGATGAGGAGGTGAAAATGGAGATCTTCGTCCTTGGCTGTGCGGGAAGCGGTAAAAGTACCTTCGTGAAGAATTTCTCGGAATATCTGGAGGAAAAAGGATACAGAGTTGACTGTGTGAACCTCGATCCTGCCAGTGAGCCCATTTACAGGACATCCAAGGACATAAGGGAGTTTGTCAAAACAGAACACGTTATGGATGAATACAGATTAGGGATTAATGGCGCACTCATCAAGTCTGTAGAGATTGCAGCAAATTATGCAAATAAGCTGAAGTGCAGTGGCGAATTTGTTTTATACGACACTCCAGGCCAGTTAGAGCTTTTCATTTACAGTCTGGCAGGCAGAAAGTTTGTCGAAGAGCTCTCTTCAACCTTCTCAATGTCAATTTTTCTGGTAGACTCCACACTCATCACAGATCCTGAGAGCCTTCTTTCAGCAGTTATGCAGAATGCAGTGGTATCTCTGAGGCTGAATCTGCCCTCTTTAACCGTATTTACAAAAACTGATGTTTCTGAGATTGACGTTACCTCATTGCTCAATGAGCTAAGGATGAAGGAAGGTGTGCTTGCAGAACTGATGGAGAAGGTTGTGGACTTCATCGAAGTAACATCTATTCCATACAGGTTAATTAAGATTTCAAATCTTAAAAAAACAGGGTATGATAATCTTTTTTCAGCAGTCAATGAGCTTTTCTGCTCTTGTGGAGATATAAGCTGATGGTTACTCTTCAGGAATTTCTATCTTTCCCTCTTCGATCTCTCTGGTGACTTCTTTCGGACTCTTGCCCTCAACCGTAACGCCCATGGAGTTGCATGTTCCAAGAACCTCTTTGACTACTTCCCTTAGAGTGTATGAGAGTGATTGCTGCTTTTTCGTTCTTGCAATCTCTATGACCTGCTCCATTGTCAGATTTCCCACGATTTCTCTCGTCGGTTGTGAAGAGCCCTTCTCAATTCCTAGTGCCCTCTTCACCAAAGCTGAGACCGGTGGAACTCCTACTTCGATTTCAAAACTTCTGTCATCCTTGACAATTATCTTGACCGGTACACTCAGCCCTTCGAAATCCTTCGTAGCCTCGTTTATTTTGTCAACCACCTGCTTTACGTTAAGTCCAAGGGGACCAATAGCCGGGCCTAAGGGTGGACCCGGAGAAGCCTGACCTCCCGGAACCAGTACTTCAACCACCTGTACCATATTTACACCTCCTCTTTTTTGTCTATAACTCTAACGTGATCGGCTTTCACCGTCACGGGGATGGGCACTACAGCCTCAAGAAGCTCTACCGTTATTTCATTCTTTGCCTCATCAACTCTTTTGACGATGGCCATCTCACCCTTAAACGGTCCTGACACTATCTCAACCTTGTCACCCTCTCTGATCTGCTCCGCAGCCTTCTTAGGAGTCAGGAAGTGCTCAATCTCGCTGAAACTAATTTCTCCTTTAACGACACCTTTCACGTGTGGCAAGCCTCTTATTGCCTTCAAAAGGTCGTCAGGTGTTTCAGCCTCCACGATAATGTATCCTTTGAGCTCCTTGGGGGCGAGAATGGAGTACACGTTGAGATTGTGTTTTCTGGCAGCCATGTCCATCAGATTTGCCACAACCCTTTCCTGGTTGGCTGTAGTCTTAACAGCAAAAAACCTGCTCATTTCAGGGCACCCGGCAGTATTTCCATTAAGATGTAGATGGCGAACCCGATAAAGCCGACTATAAACATTACGGCGAGGGCTACCTTTGCTGTCATCGAGAATTCTTCCCAGTCGGGCTTCCTCGCCATCTTCAAGACGTTGTAGTATTCCTTGAGCTTCGACTGTACTTCGCTGAACTGCATGCAATTAATGTCCGCAACCTGTTTTTAAAGCTTTATCTTACAAAGTCAATCCCGTACTTTCTCGTGACAGGATACCCCTTCCTCCCCAGAATCTGGGGGCTCTTAACTCCTGTTACGATAATCAGAGTTCTCATGGTGTTCTCAAGTTCTGGGTCAATCATGGCTCCCCAAATAATCCTTGCATCGGGATCGACCTTGCTGTAGATTTCCTCAATTACGCTCTCAGCCTCTTCGATCGTCATGTCTGGACCGCCAGTGACGTTGACGAGTGCTGCCTTTGCCCCTGACACGTCAACATCCAGGAGCGGACTCTTCAAAGCCTTTCTGACAGACTCTGCTGCCTTGTCTTCTCCACTTGCCTCTCCAAGACCGATCATCGCAACTCCGCCCTTCTCCATCACCGTTCTGACGTCAGCAAAGTCGAGGTTGATCAATGCCGGCTTTGTGATTAGCTCCGTTATTCCCTTCACGGCTCTCATCAGTATCTCGTCTGCAACCTTAAATGCGAGCTGCATCGGGTAGTTAGGCACAACTTCTAGCAGCCTGTCGTTTGGAATGACGATAACCGTGTCCGCAACCTCTCTCAACCTCTCCAGCCCGGCTTCAGCGTTTGCCCTTCTTACAGCTCCTTCAGCGGAGAACGGGAAGGTTACAACCGCTATTGTTAGCGCTCCAGCCTCCTGGGCAGCTTCAGCAACAACTGGAGCCGCTCCGGTTCCCGTTCCACCACCAAGGCCGCAGGTCACAAAAACCATGTCTGAACCTTCTACGAGCTTTTTGATTTCATCCTCACTCTCTCTCGCTGCCTCCTCGCCGACTTGGGGTAGGCTTCCTGCACCCAATCCTCTCGTCCTTCTCTTTCCTATCAAAATTCTCCTGTTAGCCTTGGTGTAATAAAGGTGCTGAACATCAGTATTGAGGGCTATAAGCTCAGCACCCTCGATTCCCTCCTCGTACATCCTCGTAATCGTGTTACAACCGCCTCCACCAACGCCTATGACCTTGATTACAGTCTTTAGCTCATGCAGTACCTGCAGTATTTCATCCTCCACGTCTTCAAAACCCTTACCTTCTATTCTCTCTCTCTTCTCCCTCTCAGCCCTTGCAAGAGCCTCCTCAACAATAGATTTCATGAACATCCCCCATTACTTTTTCAATTATCCATGCAAGATAGTATATAAATCCTTTGTTCGCTTTGGCCCTTTCCTGTGCTTCGGATGGAAGAGAAATTCTTATAATTTTTTCCGATGCTGTTTAAAAGATGGTGGAAAAGATCGCAGAAGGAGTTTACAGAATAGAAGTACCTCTCGTGGGAAGTCCTCTCAAGTATACAAATTCATACGTTATTGTTGACGACGGTGAAGCTCTGCTTATTGACACAGGATTTAACCGGGATTTGTGCTATAAAACCATAAGGGATGCGTTAGATGAGCTGAAAGTAAAAGAGTTGAGAGTTTTCTGCACGCACTTGCATGCTGACCACATGGGACTCGCTGCCAAACTGGCAGATGAGGTCCTGATGGGGAAAATTGAATCAAAAATAGTCCAGGAGGTGATGACCACTGATGATTACTGGGGTGATTTGCTGAACTTCTACATCAGAAATGGGTTTCCTTCAGAAGAGGCAAAGAAAATGCTCTCTCTTCATCCGGGTAGAAACTTCTATGTTAAAGAGGGTGTTGAGTTTGCTGCAGTTGGAAAATACGTGAAGGTGGGGAGTATAAGGCTCAAAGCCATTGAGACTCCTGGCCATTCTCCCGGACACACCTGCCTCTACGACGAAGTAAGGCAGTTGTTTTTCTCCGGTGATCACGTTCTGATAGACATAACTCCAAACATTACATGGTGGCCCTTCCTTGAGGATTCGCTTTCGAGCTACCTTCAAAGTCTTGAAAAGGTTGAAAATTTGAAGGTTAGGCTCGTTCTTCCTGGGCACAGGCGAAGATGGAGCGACTTGAAGGGTAGAGTTGAGGAGATAAAAAGACATCACTCAAAGAGGTTGCAGGAAGCGTTGTTGGCACTGGACAGGCCAAAAAATGCCTGGGAGGTAGCTCCAAGTATAACATGGGACTTAGTTTACAGCAACTGGGAAGAGATACACCTCATTCAGAAGTGGTTTGCCGTTGGAGAGACAATTGCCCACCTTGAGCACCTCTACAACAAAGGACTTGTTGACAAGAAAGAGGAAAAAGGAGTGATAAAGTACTTCAGAGTTTCCTGAGCTCAGCTTTTCCTCTCTCAATATCCACGATTGCAAACCTGCCCCACATAACCGGACCGGGGTTTACAACAAGGCAGGGGGAGCTTACCACACCATGACTTTCGTGGATATGACCACAAAGGATTACGTCGAAGTCACTCATCCTTTTCCTTATCGCATCGCAGCCTGCATGAACTCCTGAGTACGTTCTGTCAAGAATGCCCTTTGGTGGACAGTGGGAGAGAAGGATGTTGAAATCTCCCATTGTGAAACTGTCCATTATTCTAAGTATCTCCTCTTCAGTGTACTCAGAGGGAGTGTTGAATGGCGTAAAGCTCGAACCACCCACGCCATGGATTGAGTATCCCTCAAATTCAACACTTCTTCCGTGAATAAACTTTAGAACTTCATAATTCTCGTAGAGGATGACTTCGTGATCGCAGTTTCCATGGACGGCAAAGCAGAGGTCAGTGTGGTCAGATACTATCTTGTCAACCACCCTGGCGTCTTTTGGCCGGAATTGTGTCAGGTCACCAGCGATTAAAACAACATCGTACTCTGCCGAAATCAAAATTTTTTCAAGCTCATCTATCGAGGAGTGAATGTCTGAGAGGATCAGGAATTTCATATAACATATATCTCTCCATTCTTCGGGCCGTATGCCTCAACCCCTATGTTTTCTTTAATCCACTCTGCAAATGCTTCAGTTTCCTCTCCATGGATTGTGAATACAACCTCTGCTCCTCTGTCAACAACTTTCTTGACGTATTCCTTCAACTGCCTGTCGTCTGCATGTGCTGAAAAGTCGTACTGCTCGACACCCATCTTCAGCTTCACAGTCCTCGTTCCCAAGTTAAGCATGCCCGTCCTTAAAGCCATATCTCCATTTGTCCCCTCGACCTGATATCCGGTGAGAAGTATCTTTGACTTTTCGTCGTTGTAAAGTCTTGAGATGTAGAACATCGCAGGCCCACCGTTGAGCATTCCGGCGGTTGTCACAACTGCTGAAGGCTCTTCCAGAACCTTTTCTCTCTGCCTCCACTCGACCGGGATCGCATTTCTAATCGCTCTTTTTAGCTCTTTAGGACTTCTGATGAAATCTGGATGCCTCTGGATAACCTGTGCAACCTCCTTACCCATTCCATCTACATAAGGTGTTATGCCATACCTTTCGAGTATCATCAAAACTTCCTGAGTTCTGCCTACAGCAAATGCAGGGATGATTGCATGGCCCCCCATGTCAAGAGTGTCAATTACGCTCTCGACAAAGCTTCTTTCGAGCTCCTTTCTGTCAGGATGCTCGGTGCCGAAGTAAGTACTCTCAACAATAAGGATATCTGTCTCGGGGTAATCTGTGTTGGCACCTTCAAGCAGTCTTGTTTTCTCTAACCTGATGTCTCCTGAGTAGAGAATGTTCATGTCCCCTCGCAAATGCACACTGGCGCTTCCCGGAATGTGTCCTGCGTTAAAAAATTCAACCTCGTAATCTCCAACCGTGATCGGATCCTCATACTCAACTTCTCTGATGTTGCTTTCAAACTGTCTGAGCTCTCTCTTGGTAAACGGAGGTGGATGCATAATTTTCATTGAATCTCTCAGAAGTATCATTGAAAGCTCATGAGATGGGGGTGTCAAGATGACCTCAGGGTCGTAGTACATGAGGTTAGGTGCAACTCCGATATGGTCCAGATGACCATGGGAAAGTATTAAGGCCTTAGGAGATACACCATTTAACGGGAATTCGGGAGGATCAGAAGGTTTTACACCGTAATCGATTACAATACCGTCTATCATTACCGCTGACCTTCCCACTTCTCTGCATCCTCCAAGAAAGTTAATTGTAGTCATACTTATTGACTTCTTAACTCTGCAATAAATACGTTTCGCCCAAATAATTCATTTTTGAGTTTGATAAATCATTCAAGACGCTTAATATCGCAGCTTCCCGTATAGTTTTCCTCAAATATTCCTTTCAGTCTTCCTGAACAGACAGGACAGTCAATATTTTTGGGTATGTTGATCGTGAAAAAGTCCATCTCGGCAAGGTCTCCTCTAACCAGCTTTCCAGAAAGCGGTTTTCCACTTCCGGTAATTATCTTTATTACTTCAGCTGCTTGCAGACATCCAAAAGCGCCGGCAGTTGCTCCTACTATGGCTCTTCCACTCTCCTCTGGAGATGCTGGAAGGTAGCACCGGTAGCAAGGTTTACCAAAGAAAGCTCCCACTTCCCCCTCCCAGGCGTAAACGGCTGCATGGACGAAAGGTTTTCTTAGAAGCATGCAGGCATCGTTCAGCATATATCTTACCCTGAAGCTATCGGGGCAGCCCACAACAACGTCGTAAGGTTTTATTGTGTCAAGAACGTTTTTTGGAGTTAAAGAAAAAGGGTAAATGTCAACTTCAACATCCGGATTGAGTTTTTTTACAAATTCAGCCGCAGACTCAGCCTTGTTTTTTCCAATGTTTCCGGCGTGTATTATCTGTCTTTGGAGATTTGATTCTTCAACTGAGTCTGCATCAACTATCCCGATCCTGCCCACGCCAGCCGCTGCGAGGTAGGCGATGACTGGACTGCCAAGCCCACCCGCACCCACTACGAGAACACTTGCCTCACGTAGCCTCTTCTGCCCCCCTTCCCCGAAAACCATGATTTGCCTGCTGTATCTCTCAGATGTCAAGATTCCGTACCTCCTTAGAGTGGGCCATTATGAAGTTCCTCCTGCTCTCCACATCCTCACCCATAAGAATGCTGAACAGCTCATCTGCCTTTTTGGCATCTTCGAGGGTGACCTGTATCAGGATTCTGTTTTCCGGATTCATCGTGGTCTCCCAGAGTTGATGTGGGTCCATTTCTCCTAAACCCTTGTATCTCTGCACCTCTCCGTTTCCAACCTGCTCCAGTGTCCTCTTTAGCTCATCATCAGAGTAGGCGTAGTAGCTCTTTTTCCCCTTCTTTATCTGGTAGAGCGGAGGCTGGGCTATGTAGAGGTACCCGCTCTCTATCAGCGGCCTCATGTATCTGTAGAAGAACGTGAGCAGCAAAGTCCTGATGTGCGCCCCATCAACATCAGCATCGGTCATTATTATGATTCTGCGGTACCTCGCCTTTGTTATGTCAAAATCTTTGCCTATTCCAGCCCCTATTGCAGATATTATCGCCTTTATCTCGTCATTTTTAAGCACTCTCGCCATTCCTGCCTTTTCAACATTTATGATTTTGCCCTTTATCGGAAGGATTGCCTGAAATCTCCTGTCTCTCGCCTGTTTGGCAGAACCTCCTGCGGAATCACCCTCAACAATGAAAAGCTCTCTCTCCTCAGGGTTCTTTGATGAGCAGTCGGCAAGCTTCCCCGGCAAAGTTGTAATCAGCTCGTTTTTTCTCTTTACGAGTTCTTTAGCCCTTTTTGCTGCCTCTCTTGCTTTTTTGTTCAGAATGAATTTGTTGAGTAGGATTTCTGCAAAATTGGGGTTGTCTTCGAACCATTTTAACACTCCCGAATAAACAGCTGACTCAACCACAGTTCTGACATCGCTGTTTGTGAGCTTCGTTTTCGTCTGCCCCTCAAACTGAGGCTCAGGGACTTTGATGCTTATCACTGCCGTAAGCCCTTCCCTTATGTCTGCTCCTGTTACTGGCTCAAACTTCTTCAGATGCTTTTTGCCGTACTCATTTACAGCCCTCGTAAGTCCGGCCCTGAACCCTACTACGTGAGAACCGCCCTCAGAGGTGTTTATGTTGTTTGCAAACGCCTGAATATTTTCAATGTCAGAATTCACAAATTGAATAGCCACTTCAACACTTACTCCATTTTTTATGGTTTCTATGTATATGGGGTCGTGAAGAGGCTTTCGATTTTTGTTTAGGCTCTTTACCAGACCAACTATTCCGTCCTCAAAGTGGAAGACTTCTTCCTTACCCTCTCTTTCATCCACCAGTATGATCTTCAATCCCCGGTTGAGGTAAGCAAGCTCCTTCAAACGCTGGCTAACAATTTCATACTTGAACTCCGTCGTCTCGAATATCTCTCTGTCTGGTTTAAATCTCACTTTTGTACCATGTTCCTTTGTTTCTCCTACAACTTTAAGCTCTGTTACGGGCTTTCCACGCTGGTACTTCTGATAGTAAATTTTTCCGTTTCTCTTAACCCACACTTCCAGCCACTCTGATAACGCGTTAACAACTGAAACGCCAACACCGTGCAAACCACCAGAAACGCGATAAACCTTCTTAGAGAACTTCCCTCCAGCGTGGAGCTTTGTCATTACAATTTCTAGCGCAGACTTGCCCAGTTCATGCATCTCGGTGGGAATCCCTCTTCCGTTATCCTCTACAGACGCTGAACCATCTTTGTGAAGACTCACTTTTATTGTATCGCAGTACCCTGCAAGGGCTTCATCAACAGCATTGTCAACTACCTCCCACAATAGGTGATGCAGTCCACGAACTCCCACACCTCCAACGTACATTCCAGGTCTTTTTCTGACAGCTTCCAGGTCATCAAGAACTTCAATATCCTTTGCCGAATACTCAACAGCCGTTTGATCGGGACTCACAACTTTTTTACGACTTCTTTGTTAATAAGCACTTTGTTTTTCAATACCTAAAAAATTATTATTTTAAAAACATTTATAAAATAAAAAATTTCCATATTTTAAAACTATTTTATTTAACTTTATTGAACAAGTATTTCAAAAATTACTCGATATATTCAAAAATTAAAAAATAAAAATTTTAAGTATATTAATTTTTTAAAATAGATTAAAAACTTCAAAATTATTTATTACATGAAAATTGTAACAGAATATTATACAAATCGTGATAGATTCAACAACTTGGGCTATTTTTCTAGTTACCCCCCATTAAACACATCCAAATCCTGATATTCACATAATTTTTGAAATAACTGAATTCTTGAATCACGGGATTTTAGGTTTGCCTAAAAATTTTTATTACAAAAAATCTGTAACGAAATTTTTTAGCATTAATATGAAATGGTTAAGAAAGCATACTTTGAAAATGATACCTTAAAATAAAAAAATAAATTATAACTTAAATTTTTTTAAAATAATTCATAATCAAACTAATAATTTTTAACATAAATTTTAAATTAATTTTTAGCAATATTTTTTAGCAATATTTGTCCCGCTTGGTATATAATGAAACGTTCATTCCCTTTAACTTATGTCAAAAAAGTGAGTTTTCAAAAATGCTTGTGGTGGACTTTTATTGTTCGCCCTGATTTGAGTTGAACACGAAATATATTTTCCTACCAACTTTCTTTTTCTTAACGAGTTTCATATCAGCCATCAGATTAAGATAGTAACTTTCCGTGGACCTCTTGCGTCCGGTAATCTTAGCAATATCCTCTGCAGTGGCCTCTCTCAGCCTTAGCAGCGCAACTGCTGTTTTGCGGATATTGTCTGGCAAATCGCTTATCATTGTGTGTTACTTCCTTGCACGTTTTTTAAATTTTTCCTAAGATGTTGCATGTTATGCGTACAAACTTAATAGTAAATTTCACAAAATTGCAAATATATTACAACTGAGTTGTAAAAATATTAAACAATTAATCATTTAAAAAAGAGCTAAAATACATTTATAAACTCTTGTCTCCTGAGCCAAAAATATGTATCACGCAAAAATAACAAAATTAGAGAGGTTAACTGAAAAAATCGTCACGATCAACTTTAATATCAGGCTGCAGTCATATCCGGGACAGTTTGTTATGGTGAATGTTCCGGGCTATGAGGAAATACCCCTAAGCCTTTCATCTCCAAATTCGGTTACTGTAAAGGCGGTGGGTGAGACTACTGAAAGGCTTGTCAAGTCAGAGGAAGGGATGTATGTGGGGATAAGGGGGGCCTTTGGTAATGCTTTCTCACCTTCTAAAAGCGCCCTCATTGTTGCTGGCGGTATCGGAATTGCTCCCTTGAAATACCTCTATGATTATCTGCGGAAATGTAATGCAAAAGTGAGTGTTATTTATGGCGACAGAACGTCCCAAAACCTGTTCTGGATTGACAAATTCGATAAAATTACGATTACAACTGAAGATGGAACTTTGGGGTTAAAAGGAACCGTCATCGACGCTTTAAGCCTTGAAAACCTTGACGAATTTGAGAAAATCTATGTTTGTGGTAGCGAGGGTATGCTCAGAGCAACATATGAGTTCTTAAAGGAGCGTGATGCTTTGGATAAAGCAGAGTTTTCGCTTGAGAGGTTTATGAGATGTGGCTTAGGTGTTTGTGGTTCATGCGTCGTTGAGAACGGTCTGAGAGTGTGTACTGATGGCCCGGTTTTCAAGGCATCGGATCTGACCTGGTGACAATATTTAAATTCATTGAAAGAGGAGGGAAAAAGGATGAAAGAAAAGAGACTGATTATAAAAAGAAGCGGTTATCCTTCAAAAGGCGAAATTGTAATAGGAACCGTCAAGAGAGTACTTGATTTTGGGGCATTTGTTTCTCTTGACGAGTATGAGGGTAGAGAGGGGATGGTGCATATAAGTGAAGTGGCATCCGGGTGGATTAAGGATATCAGAGAGCATGTAAAAAAAGGTCAGAAGGTAATTTGCAAGGTTCTCGATGTGAATCCAAAAAGGGGGCACATCGACCTTTCAATCAAGGATGTTAACGAGAGGCAGCGGAGAGAGAAGCTTCAGCAGTGGAAGAACGAGATGAAAGCCTTCAAATGGCTGGAGATAATCGGTGAAAAGTTAAACGTTGATTTCAGAGAACTTGAGAAGATTGGCAAGAAGCTCATGAAGGAGTACGATTCCGTTTACGCAGCTTTCGAAGAGGCTGCCTTTGAAGGATACGAACTCATTGCCCCGATTGTGGGTGAGGAGTTCGCAAAGGAGATGGCTGAAATAGCCAGAGAAAACATAAAGCCCAAGAGAGTTAAAGTGAGGGGTTACTTTGAGCTTAAAAGCTCTGCTTCTGACGGAATAGAGAGGATAAAGAAGGCTCTACTTGAGGCCAAAAAAGCCGTAAAAGACGGTGTGGAGATGAGGTTAGAGTACGTAGGCGCTCCAAAGTACAGAATCGTTGTTGAGGCGGATGACTACAAGACAGCCGAAAACGTTTTGAAAAAGGCAACTGAAAATGTTTTGAAAGCAATTAAAAAACTCGGTGGGGAGGGTAACTTCGTCAGGGAGGCAGCATGAAGGTTTTGATGAGGAAATGTGGTAAATGCGGAAGGTATACGCTAAAGGAAAAGTGCCCTGCTTGTGGTGAGAAAACCTACATGCCAATTCCACCGAGATTCTCTATTGAGGACCCTTACGGAAAGTACAGGAGGAAGTTGAGGAAGGAAATTGGATTTTTCAGCTTCAGGAGGTGAATAAATGTTAGAGAAAGTTGATGTCAGATTTTTGAAGAGCCCTGAAGAAGTCGGTCTTGAAAACCCGGTCTTCATAGAAGGGCTACCGGGTATAGGCCATGTTGGCAAGCTTGTTGCAGATCATCTGGTGAACGAGTTGAAGGCTGAAAAGGTTGTTGAGATATACTCCTACTACTTCCCACCTCAGGTGATGGTTCTTGAGGATGGGACAATAAGAATGCCCAAAAATGAGGTTTATGCATGGAAATCTGATGGAAATGGCACGGATTTGCTGATCCTCGTGGGAGATTTTCAGAGCATAAGCAACGAGGGACACTTCGAGCTCGTTAATGCCTACATCGACGTCGCAAAGAAGTTCTCTGCCAGGATGATATACACGCTTGGTGGATACGGTGTAGGTAAGCTTGTTGAGGAGCCCTACGTCATAGGTGCTGCCAACTCCTCCGAAATCGTTGAGGAGCTTAAGGAATACGGAGTGAAGTTCGAGCCCGGTGAGCCGGGAGGAGGTATTATCGGTGCTTCAGGTCTTCTGCTCGGTGTTTCGAAGCTTGAGAACATTCCTGCAGCTTGTTTGATGGGTGTCACTTCGGGATACATGGTCGATCCTAAGAGTGCAAAGGTGGTTCTTGATGTGCTGTGCAAAATGCTGAACCTGAAAGTCTCAGTTGAGGCTCTGGAGGAGAGGGCCAAGGAGATGGAAAAGATCATTGCCCAGATAAAAGAAATGCAGGAGATGGCAGTTCAGCAGTGGAAGAGCGACGAGGATTTGAGATACTTCAGATGAGATATCCTGAAATAGACATTGCCAGAGGAGTAGCAGTAATCTTAATGCTCGTCTTCCACTCTTTTTTTGATGCGTACTACTTCGGCAAAATCGAGCTTTCGGGAGCCTTCTGGTACTATTTTCCGAGGTTCATCGGTGGGATGTTCATCTTCATTTCAGGATACACTCTCTCTGTCATTAATCCCGATCTGAGCAGGTTGAAAAAGAAGGTTTTAAAACTCGCTGCTCTTGCTGCAACAATTACAGCGGTCACCTTCGCACTCGTTCCCGATGAAGTGGTAGTGTTTGGGATAATCCACTTCTTTACTCTCGCCACGCTTATTGGCTACATTTTCTTGAGATATCCAAAAATCCAGCTTCCAGCTGGTTTAACATTTTTCGTAATAGGTCTCATCATGAACCGGGTAAGGGTGGATACGGAGACGTTAGTATGGCTCGGCCTGATGCCCTACGGCTTCTCCACACTCGACTACTACCCTCTTCTTCCATGGTTGGGCGTATTCCTTATCGGGATGTTCTCTGGAAACGTTGCGAGACCTAAGGGCATCAATCTTAACGTGCCTTTGGTGCCATACCTGGGCAGAAACTCTCTAAAAATTTACGTTGTTCAGCATCCGGTTATCATTGTAGCCCTTCATCTTCTTTATGGTGACGTGATTCAGCAGATTCTGGGTATTTAGCCTCGATGTATCTCTCAACAGTTCTGGAACCGAAGTAAAACGACACAGTAGTGATGAAGGCCAGATTAAGCCCATCTATCAACTTGAAAAACTCCTCATCTGGTTTGAAGATTCCCGCCACTGCACAGAGAATGGTGCCAAAGTAAAACGAGATCACGGCTACTGTTAACGCTCTTCTGATCTGTCTCTTGTCGAGCTTCGAAAGCCTGTTGCCAAAAAGGCCCAGCATGATGAGGAAGAGTATTCCCGTCGCAAGAACAACTGTTAGTGGCGCTAGGATCGGATACATTTCAGCCAGAAACTGCGAGCCAAGAGCCATGACTCTTGTAAGCATGGATTAACTTAAATTTTTCGTTTAACAATTTCATTGAGCTTAATTAAAACGTCTCTCGCAGTTTCTATATCCTTCAGCCTTACCCTCTCTCTTGCCGTGTGGCAGTAGTGTAACTCTCCAGGCCCCCAGACCACAACATCGTACCTATTTTTCAGGTTCAGAGCATCGGTCCAGGATGGCATAATCACATACTCCACATCAACTCCAGCAGCCCTCATCGCCTGTTCAAGCAGTCTTGCAACCACCCTGCTTACAAAACCGTCATATGCGTTGGAAACCTTGTAGTCCCCGTAAGTCTTGAGAAACTCGATTTCCTTCAACATATCATCCAGTTTGAGTTCTGGCTCTATCACAACATCCAGTTTCACTCTGCAGTAATCGGGAATGACATAATCGTCACTTCCACCATGAATTTTGAGAGGTGTAACTTTGAAACGTCTCTTCAGCTCATTTATCATCTCAAAAGCTCTTTCTATGGCGTTGACACCCATTTCTGGCAGAGAACCATGACTTTGAATTCCCCTCACCTCAACTGTTAGATCCAGGTTGCCGTAATGTCTTGAGGCTATTTTCAGATCAGTTGGTTCCATAACCACCGCCATTCTGCCTTGTTTCCATTTCTCCGCAAACTCTTTTGACCCTTTTCCGCTTTCCTCCTCATCGCAGAAAAATGCAATTGTGAAGTCAACACCCCTTTCTGCAGCTTCGAGAATCGCTGCAATGCTCGCCTTTGCATCGCAAACACCCGTTCCGTATGCATAAACTCCGTCTGTGCTGAAAGGGGCCTTAACCGCGGTTGTGTCGAGATGCGTTGATACAATAAGCTCGGATTTTGATTTTGTGGAGATGAAGTAGTCCCCCTCAACAACTTCATAGCCGCTCCTTTCGAGGAAGTCCTTAATGAAGTTTTTAAGCTCCTCCTCGCTCCCTGACGGGGACTCGATCTCCACGAGTTTCTTCAGCAACATAATCATAGCTTTTAAAAGTCCAGTATATAAGCCTGATTCGTGGAGATAAGAAAAGCAGACAGGAGCGATATTGATGATTTTGTAAGAGTGTACATAGAATCTTACAGGGGACTTGAAAATTACGCATATACCAGAAAAAGAGACATTAAAAATTACTTCAAATGGCTTCTTTCAAGAGATAAAGATGGCGTGATGGTCGCTTTGATTAACAGTGAAGCTGTTGGATTTGTCGCATGTGACACGAACTGGTTCAGCGTGTTCGAGCGAAAGAAGGTTGGAGAGGTTCACGAGCTTTTCATCCTTCCTGAGTACAGGGGAAAAGGGATTGGTGCAAAGCTTTTGGGAAAAGCCTTAGAATATGCTCGGGAGAGGGAAAGAAAAGTGGCTGAGTTATGGGTAGGGAGAACAAACTACAGGGCGAGAAGGTTTTACGCATCTCAAAGCTTCGAGGAGGGCGGGGAATGGGGAAAGTGGATAAGAATGAGAAAGAAGTTGAGTAAGTAAAAAGGCCTATTGCCCTACAGAGCCATCAGCCATCAAACCCTTCAAAAATGGCATCGGAAATTACAACATCTTCAGCCGGCTTATTTGCGAGCTTTCTAACATAAACCCTTCCATAATTACTCCAGATCTCTTCAAGTTCTTCCATCTCATTTTTGCTTCCAAAAGCCACATAACTCGGACCATTCCCTGATAAACCACAGCAAAATCCCTTCTTCCATCCTTTTTTCGCAATCTCTACCGGATAACCAAGCATTTTACAGATATATTCTGTATTCAACCTTATAGCCTCGCAGTAATCCCCTTTCAGAGCTGCATCTATACCTTCCTTGACTTCGCTTGCATTATTCCTGAGCTTCTTCCAGTCAACCCTACTCCTCCTGAACTCAGGAAGAAGTACTGCAGAGTAACCTTCAAAATCGTCGATTCTTATCAATCTCATTTTCCTGTTGTCCGAAACAACAAATTTACCGAGCAGTGAGGCAGACGCATCGTCAAAAGCTCCTGTGTAGCTTATACCTGCTTCAAGAGAGAATCTTGCGTTTGACCTGAGTATCTCGAAAGCATCGAGTTTTTCACCCTTCATCTTTTTGATGGCACAGATAAGGGCGTTCACGAAGGCGCTGCTGCTTCCTAAACCACTACCTCCAGGAATTTCAGACTCTACGAAGATTTCAGCCCTAACACCCGTTGAATGAAGAATTCTTTGAGCAACAATGTTTTTTCTCTCAACTCCGTTTATCACAACTCTTACATCTTCAGATGGTCTCAGTTTTACGACGGTCTTCATCTCTATCCCAAAGGCTGAACCTATTCCTGTGGGTAAGGCGTTTAAAACCGTTCCAGCAGCGTAGGCCTTTGCCTTCATCACACCACTTCTTCAAAAGCGGAAAAGAGGGCAATTCTCTCTCTAACCAGCAAAGGAAGCTTCTCCAGTCCTGCAATTTCCAGCTCTTCCTTTGTTATACCGTAGTGCTTAACAACAGCATTTACGTCATATTCGGGCTTGAATTCTCTTTCCTCAAAACCTTCAATTTTGCTTTCATCAAGGATTACAGCAGCCACCCTATTGAGACCCTTTCCAACACCCAGTTTTAAAGCGTCCCTTATCTGCCTTGTTGCAGCGTAGTGGAGAAGTATTTCAATTGGAAGTAATCTTGAAATCCTCCTTCCAGTCTGCCAGTTCTTTATTGCCTTTTCAGCGGCAAATTCAACAACTTCAAGAGAGACTACGTACTTAGAGTTTATAAATGCAGCATTCTCTGCCCTGAAATTTGAGGGGTCTTCAACATAAATTTCCCCGAATGTAACTCTCATAAAACTCTCATCACAGACTCCATTTTTATACCTTTGTCGGTTAACTCATACCTCAGAATCGCCTTGGGAACAAGAATTCCCTTGAACTTCACGACTTTCAACCTTCTCTGGACTTCATTTTCAACTTCTCTCAGCGTTAGTTCGATAACTCCATCGGAGTAGTGCTTAAGCGTAGTTTCAGTTCTTGAATCGAACATGCCTTTGGTAACAAGGAGCATCACCACTGACTGGTTTTTCTTTGCATAATTGGACAGAACATCAATCAGCGATATGACGTCTTCTATCGGATAGTTTACGAGGAAGTACGTGAAATTGTTGAACACAACTCTTTCAAACTCTTCATGGCTTAGTATTGTTTTTATCCCTCCGATGGGATCGTAAATGGTTTTTTTAAGGAAATCCTTTGCGTCCTTCTCCCCTTCCTCGCTTAGAACTGAAGTATTCAGGCTCAGAAGTGTTATGTTCTCCCAAACAGCTTCGTCAAGGTCAAAGTAAAGGTTGATATATTCTCTAATTTCCTCACTGCTATCGTCCGTGGCTAAGTAGAACACATTCTCGCCTTGCTTTGCTCCCTCAACTGTAAAGTGGTACGAAAGCACATCAGCTCCTGCCCCTGGCTCTTCAAAGACCGAGACAACGCTACCTGCAGGCATCCCTCCGCCAAGCTGTGTGTCGAGGGGTAGGATCCCTGTCTTTACGAGTTTCATTGTTAAGCATTTTGACCGCAAAATATTTAACCTTTATCTCTCTAAAGTTTGCTTACCAATTTGTAATGTCCGTGCTTGGGAGTGTAGACTTCCCCATGCAGTTTTAACTTTGAGAGAATTTCTTTCGCTTTCATCCTGTCGATCCCTTCTTTCTCAGCTTCTTCCAGTACCAGTTCCTCAGGGACTCCCTTTTCATGGTCCTTCTCAAGCTTGTCGATTATTTTCTTCATAATCATAATTCTGTCTCTCTGCGTTTTCGAGGTGCCGGAATAAGCGAGATCGATGTCCATCTCGCCAGTTTCAGGGTCTACCGCAATCTCTCTGAGACTCCTCATCATGATTTCAATAACTCTGTCCACATCTTCAGGCTCAACTCTGTCGCTTAGCCTGACTCTCGCTGAAGCCTCGGCAAGGCGGACTATGCTTTCAAGCTGTCTTGCGGTTATGGGAACTGGCGAGTTCTCCTTCACTCTCGCTCTGAGGGATAGGTAGAACTCCTTGATCTTCTCCTTTGCCTCATCTGTTAAAACGGGGTAAACGGTCTTTCTGGCGTAGGCTATGTACTTCCTGAGCAAATCAGGATCAATTTCGGGAATTATCTTCTCCGCTCTCTGCTTTATGTAATCTTCATCATACTCCGCTACAACATTTTTGACCTTCTCCGTAATCTCTCCAAGCTGGTGGGAGTAGAGGATGTGCTCAACAAGTCTTTTGTCCTTTTCCTCATCCGGCTCATCCTTCAGGACGAAGATGAGGTCAAACCTGGAGAGGAGTGTTGGAGACATCTCGATTTGCTCCGGAACCGGCGTGAACTTCTCGAACCTTCCGTACTTGGGGTTTGCGGCACCAAGTAAAGCACATCTTGCCTTCAAAATTGCGTTAATTCCCGCCTTGGCGACGCTGATGGTTTGCTGCTCCAGAGCTTCGTGAAGTGCAGAAGTATCTTCTTTCCTCATCTTGTCGATTTCATCAACGAGAGCTATACCCTTATCCGCAAGAACAAGCGCTCCAGCTTCGAGAGTCCACCTCCCATCAACCTCGTCTCTGACCGCTGTAGCAGTAAGGCCTGCGGTCGTCGTCCCTTTTCCCGTGGTGTAAACGCTTCTCGGAGCTATCCTGTGGACGTACTTCAAAAGCTGTGACTTGGCAACACCCGGATCACCGACGAGGAGAATGTGAATGTCACCTCTGATTTCAGTTCCATCCGGAAGCTTTTTTGGCACACCTCCAAAGAGCTGCAGGGCTATGGCGAGCTTGACGTCCTCATGGCCGTAAATTGACGGGGCTATGGACTTGACTATTTTATCATAGATGTCGTCGCTTGCGGCAAGCTGCATTATCAGCTCTCTGTCTTTTTCTGTTATCTCGAACTCCTCGTACTCCTGCTGGAGAACTTCAACGGAGTTTCCCTCTATATAGAGGTCCATGTGGGTCATCTTCCTCTGCCCGAGACCTCTGGGCTTTGCTCTCACGATACCGTTGATTACCACTCTGTCTCCGGGATTCACGGAACCGGCAAGATCTCCTTCAAGAATTACATCTATCGTTTGTGGCTGCTCTCCTCCCCTTAGATTCTCAGGATACTCCTGAATCTTCACCCTCTGGCTGTCAACAGAGATGCTGCTGTCAGGGAGAAAGACCATTTTCTTCGTGCTGCACTTGCTGCACTCAAACGGATGTCTGAGCTGGCTATCCTCCTGAGGAACCATTGTTATGCTCCCGCAGTTGAGACAGGCAAATGCTGCCTCCACTATCCTTGGCCTCACCTCAGTGACCTTCCTGACGATCCCTTCAATCGCCATGAATTTCCCGATGTGCTCTGACCTGAGGTTCCTTATCAGAACTTTTCTCGCAGTAGGGAGTGAGTAGAATCTGGGCTTACAACCTTCAAGAGAGATGCCATAAATGTTGGTGGCGTTCGCCAAACCCCTTTCAGCGTGAATCAATACTTCATCGGGCTTTTCAATCAGCTCTTCTCCCAGCTTCCCCTCCTGAAATATGGACAAGTCTCTAACAAAGTTTACGTAAAGGGATCTACTATCTCCGCCTGACTTTAGCTTGTAAGCAAGCTTGTTGATTTCTTCTCTGTAGTACCTTTCAAAGAACTCCGTCCAAAGTGCCGGACTGCTAATACCCATTATTGAGATATAATCAAAAAATGCTTTAAAACTTGTTGCTGGAAGTTCAGATGATGCGACTGGACGAACTGAAAAGAAGTGTCAGACTCAAAGTTTTCGGCAGCGAGGAGATTTACAATTACCTCAAAAAACTGTTTAACGATGAGGAAAGGATAAGTCTCGAATTCAACCCTACTCCTGAGCCAAGTCTCTCTCTTCCCGGAGTTAAGATAGATTACTCAGAAATTTACTTTCATGCAGTTCCAAAGCAGAACGAGCTTCAAAGCTTTATTCACGCAATTAAAATCGTTGCTGATGGTATAAAGAATGGCGCAGAAATCAGGATTATCACCTTTGTAGCCCCGGTATGTCCCAACTGCAGGGCAACGGTCGATTCCATCAATACTCTCGCCCAGAAATTTGCCATCGAGCACCATATTGTTGATGCAACAATGTTTCCGGATTTTGCGGAAAAATACGGGGTGATGAGCGTTCCCACCACTTTAATGGGCAAGATGAGGTTCGTTGGGGCAATCAGCTTGGCCAAGGCTGAAAAGTACATAAGGGATGCTATAAACGGGGATTACAGAGATTACCTTGCGGAAAAACTTATGAGCGGTGAAATAGAGGACGCGAAAGCACTCGTTGTAGAGGAAGGGCTCGGAGAGCTTCTTGGGGAGTTGATGGGACACGAGGAGTTCATGGTCAGACTGGGAGCGATGGCTACTGCAGAAGCTCTTAAAGACGAGAAAGAGGTTGTAGAGGGGGTTAAGAAGGCTCTTAGACGACTTCTCAAACACGAGGATGCGAGGATTAGGGAAGATGCGGCTATGATGCTCGGAATGCTTGGCGATGAGAAAGATGTGAAAGAGCTCGAAAATTTAATTTCTGAAGGAGGTAGAGTTGCTGATTCAGCCCGCGAGGCTGTTGAGGAGATAAGGAGGAGGGACAATGGCTGAGGTAGTTGTTGATGGTGTCAGGGCAACTTACAGCATCCGGGGAGAGAACGCGATTCTCCTTTGCCCTCCACACCCGCTTATGGGTGGAAGCAGATTTGATGTGAGGCTTGAAAGAATAGCTTCGGAGCTGACAAAAAGGGACATCTCAGTCTTAAGGTTTGACTACCAGCAGCCGTTCAGAAGCGGTATAGGAGAGGTAGAGGATGCGAAGAAGTGCATAGCCTATCTTAAAGACAGGCATGATAAAATAGCTATTGTCGGATACTCGTTTGGAAGTGTGGTAGCTTCAAACGTCGCTGAATACTGTGACGCTGCCGTTTACCTCTCTCCACTTCCTGAGATAAACTCCATCTACTTCAAGGATGCCAAAGTACCGAAGCTTTTCATCGTAGCAACGCAGGATCAGTTTGTGTCTCTAGAGGAATCACTAAAAGTTTTTGAACTGGCTTCAGAGCCTAAAGAGATGGTGAAAGTTGAGACAGACCACTTCTACTTCGGAAAGTTTGACCTCATAGCCAGAATAGTGGCTGATTTCATTGAGAAGCAAAACTTCTGAACTGCCCCTTATTAATTTGTTCCTCAATCTTTCTGATAAACCTGTCGTGAGTTCTGAGAACTGGAATGATCGTCATGTCTCCTCTTATATCCTTTATTTTTTCCACATAGTCGGCAGTGTCGTCATTTCCGTAATAGACAATCCAGTTCCTGTACTCACCGACCGTGGTGAAGGAGGTGTAGGTTATGAGCTCAACAATTACCAGCCTGTCATCAAGAATGCCGTGGATCGTGTCGTACTCGACGAAAAATATTCTGCCGTTGGAGTAGTACAGCCTCTCGGCCTCCATTGCCACAACCTGCCTTGCAAACTCTGAAAGGGAAAACTCCTCTGGATCGTCGAGAATTACTGGACCTATGTAACTCACTTTGTCCATAAATGATGAAGTCCTTTACTGTTTAAAATTTCTCTGGTCAGGGAACTGTGCCGCTTATAATCACTACAAGCTTACTCCAAAACCGGTAAGGACCCATTTCGACGAATCTTATATCTTCTAAACCGGCCTTCATGAACCAGTAAACGCACTGCTGGGTTGAGGGGAAGAGCATTATGCTTTCCGCGAATTTTCTCACAATGATGTTGTCCGGCTTTCTTGGGGCGAGAATTACAACCTTTCCTCCGCTTTTGGTGACTCTTGCCATCTCCTCTATCCCCTTCTGCGGGTGTGGCCAGTACTCTATGCTCCCCGCCGATATGGCTGCATCGAAAAAGTCGTCCTTAAACGGTAGGTTTTCCGCATCTCCCAGAAAGTAGTTCACATTAGTGAGTTTTGCTCTTGCTTTCATCATCTGCTCGGGGGTGAGATCGACCGCCACTACCTTGTTCTCTCCAGTTCTCCTGACTATTTCTTCAGTGGTGAAGCCAGTTCCGCATCCGACTTCAAGGACAAGAGAATCGCCGTTAATATTGGCCATGTCCACTACTGTTTTTCGCATTTCGTCAGAATAGAAGATGGGATTGATATAATCGTAAATTTTAGAAAAGTACCTGTAAAAAATCCGAGCTCTCTTTTTGTCCTCTAAAATTCCCATTTCACTCTACTTCACTCTTCCTTCTGCTTGAATATCTCTTCAAGCGGAACCTTTCCGTGTTTCACTACCACAGTGTTGATCTGCAGAATGTCCTTTGAAATCACCTTACCTCTTACACTCTTCCTCTTCCTCAGTCCCTTTTCCTTTGGCTTGAATCCCACTCCTCCACTGAGCAGCAATCTTCTCCTTGCTGTACCTGGTAGATCAGGTCTCATTGGAAATCCATCTCTGTCCGTTCCGCCTGTGATCTTCAGCTCGTAGTCTGGCGGGAGCTCAACGATTGTACCGCTGATTACATCTCCTATCTGCTTTCCTATAAGTCTGTTAGCATTAGCTCCCTCAATGACCTTCTGATACGCTCTTCCTGTCTTTGGATCTGAAATAACAACCCTGAACTCCATGCAGAAGTTGCTTGAGTCAAGGATTTATAAAACTATTGATGCTGCTTGGCCGTGGTGAGATAAACGCCAGAAATTGTAATTATTCCTCCCACTGCAGTGAATAAATCGGGTCTCTCGTTGAGTGCATAGAATGCGAATATTGCAGTGAAGAGCGGGACGAGGTAGACGTAAACTGCAACGCTTGTCGAATCAGCATTGCTTAGAGCGTAGTACCACACGACATAGGCAAAAACGGAGCAGAAGATGGAAAGGTAAAGCAGAGCGGCAATCGTTTCCGAATTAAGCATAAGAGGGTTCGCAAGTCCGGCATAAAGGGCGAATGGCAGGAGAAAAACCGTCCCCAATACAAATGCATATGCTGTAAGAGTTTCATGGTCGTACTTCAAAAGCATTTTCGAGCCGAGAACTGTGTAAACAGCCCACAGAAAACCGTCTATAATCATAAGAATATCTCCAAACAGAGTTTTTGAGCTGAAAAACTCCAGTGTGCCCTTTGAAACTATTAGTATTACTCCGGCAAAGGATAGGAACACCCCTGCCACCTTCCACGGATTTGTTTCTCCCTTGACAAATCCCCAGATGGCAACAAATACCGTAGAGGTGTTGATTAGTATCGAAGCGTTTGTTGCTGTGGTGTACTTCAAAGCCAGAAATTGAAAGGCATAGAGCAGGGTAACTCCCGAGAGGGCGAGAATTGATAAGTAAACCCAATCAAAACCGTTTGGCTTTACTACACCTCTCCTCCAGAAGACCCACGCCAACAGAAGTGGAGAGGCTATGAGAAATCGGTAGAATGCGAGGTTGTATGGGTCGAGTTCTCTCAAACCAACCTTAATGAAAATAAACGAACCCGCCCATATTAGCATAGTTAAGCCTAGTAGGAGGTGAGTTTTCGAGTTCATTGACATTCTCCGATTTTCAGGAAAAATTCGTGAATTCTCGTGTCATTGGTCAGTTCAGGATGGAAAGCCAGCCCTAAAACGTTTTTTTGCTTTGCTGCAACGATAAAATTTTCTAAGGTTGCAAGAACCTCGACATCTTTGCCGACCTCTACTATCGCGGGAGCCCTTATGAATACAGCCTCGAATTTTCCAACATGCTTCACATCCAGGGACACCTGGAAGCTCTCCCTCTGCCTTCCAAACGCGTTTCTCTTAACCTTTGCATCAAGCAAACCCAAGAGCTTCGTGTCAGTTTTTTCAACCTGCTCATCCCCATATTTCGAGAGCAAAATTAAGCCAGCGCATGTGCCCATAACAGGTTTTCCTTCCTCTGCAAGCTGTAAAATCTCATCTGCGATGCCATCAGAAAAAATTAGTTTGCTTATTGTGGTGCTCTCTCCACCAGGAAGGATTACAGCATCGCTTTTTGAAACTACACCTTTCCTCCTTGTAGCTACAACCTCGCCATCAATTTTCAGGTTCTTCAGAGCCCGTTTTGTGGCTAAAACGTGCTCCTCAACATCCCCCTGAACCCCAACGACCGTTACTCTCATAAACCTCTTGTCTGCAGTCTCTCTTCTTCACTGAGCTTGAAGACATCGAGACCTTTCATCGCCTCACCCAACCCTTTTGAGACTTCAGCAATCACTTCCGGCTCATCATAGTGCTGAACCGCCTCAACAATGGCCTTGGCATACTCAGGCGGGTTGGATGACTTGAATATTCCCGAACCAACGAAGACTCCGTCAGCGCCGAGCTGCATCATCAGTGCAGCATCAGCTGGCGTTGCAACACCTCCAGCAGCGAAGTTCACAACCGGAAGCCTTCCGAGTTCTCTGATCTCAAGCAGAATTTCGTAAATTCCGTCAATGATTTCACCGAGAGTGTATTCCTCGAAAACCACATCGTTTCTGGAAACTTTCTCAAGCCCCATTTCCTCTCTGACTCTCGAAGCGAGTTCCGCATACCTGTAGGCGTAGTTCTCGGCAGTAATGTATATTTTCTCTTCGTTCATTTTCTGCAGCTCGAAAATCGCCCTGTTTATCAGCCTCATGTGCTTTACAGCCTCGACGACGTTGCCGGTTCCAGCCTCACCCTTCGTCCTTATCATCGCAGCTCCTTCCCATATTCTTCTCACAGCCTCCCCAAGACTCCTTGCACCGCAGACGAATGGGACGACGAACTTCCTCTTGTCGATGTGGAAGAACACATCCGCTGGAGTAAGAACTTCACTCTCGTCAATCATGTCAACACCAAGGGCTTCAAGTGCTCTGGCTTCAGCAATGTGCCCAATTCTGCACTTTGCCATCACGGGGATCGTGACAGCATCAATGATTTCCTGAATTTTCTTTGGATCTGCCATCCTCGCAACACCACCTGTAGCTCTGATGTCTGCAGGCACTTTGTGCAGAGCCATAACTGCTACAGCACCCGCTTCTTCAGCTATTGCCGCCTGCTCCGCATTTGTGACATCCATTATCACTCCGCCTTTCTGCATTTTGGCGAATCCTCTCTTAATTAGCTCTGTGCCGAATTTTAGCTCTTCTAAGTTTATCTTCATCGTCATCACTTCGCAATGGCTGAATATAAACTTTGGCTCGTATGGAGGCTCAACATGAGATATTATAAACTATAAATCATTTTCACAAAATTTTTTAGTTTGCAAGCTTTATCCTCATTATGGATTCGTTAGTATTGGAATTGTCACACTTAATTAAAAGAGTTGATGCCCATCCTTTACAGATGAGCCTTTATTCGCAGGATCTGCTCAAAATACCTAAATTTTTGGAACGTTTTATAAGATACCCTATCTGTGTTGTTCAACCTGAAAGCGATAAGGAAGTTAAAGCAGTCCTGAAAGTCAGCAGGAAGTACAAGGTTCCCGTAGTTCCGAGGGGAGCCGCAACGTCTGCTTACGGAGGTGCGGTTACAATAAAGCCATGCATTGTTGTTGACCTTACAAGAATGAGAAAAATCGAGATTATTGGAAAAAAAGCAGTAGTTGAGAGTGGTGCGGTTTGGCTCGATGTGGAGAATGAGCTGAATAAGCAAGGACTGGCATTGCGAGTCTATCCTTCAAGTGCACCCGCAGGAACTGTTGGGGGGTGGATAGCGCAGGGAGGTTACGGGATAGGCAGTTTGAAGTACGGAAGCGTGGGGGAGAACATTGAGTGGCTGGAAGTTGCGGATTTTGACGGTATAAAGAAAGTTGAGGGGGATGAGCTGAGAAACTATGTAGGGCTGTTTGGCACAACAGGGGTTATACTCAGGGCATGTCTTAAGCTGAGGGATAATGCAAGGATTGACAGCGTGGCGATTAAAACGGAATTTGAAAAGTCCATAGATTTGCTCGATGGAGCGTATCACGGGGCTTTCATCGATTTAAAGCTTGCAAAGATGCTTGGATTTAATGAGGCAAACCTTCTCCTTCTTAGTTACGAGGGTGAAGCGGAAAAGGAAAGGGATAGAGAGCTTGGAAGTATAATGTGGGAAAATCGTTTCAACCTCTTCAGGGCGGGCAGAGATAGAGAGATCATATTTACAGAGGCTGTCCTGCCATATGAAACTGCACCTGATTTCTTCTCCAAAGTCGAGTTTCCGGTTGAGGCTGTTTTTACCAAGGACAATGTAGTGTTTCTCGGTCTCATCCCGGTTGACAACTACTACAGGGCTGCAATGAAAGCCATTAAGTTCGTAAAAATCGCAGAAAGACTTGGTGGGAGAACCTATGCAACGGGAATGCTCTTTCCCCACAAAGGCCTTGCTGATTTTGCCAAAGAATACAAAAAAACCGTCGATCCGGAATCGCTCCTCAATCCCGGAAAGGCAGTTGAAAACAACAGCTTCTCCAGAATGATAAAACTAACGGAGATGGTTCTATGAATATAAGAGAAATAGCGGCAAAGTGCAGCAGGTGTGGATACTGCACAACCTGTCCCACATATAGAATAGAAGGGTGGGAAACTGTTTCGCCAAGGGGGAAAATTCAGCTAACTCTCAAGTATCTGAATGGGGAAATAAACGTTGACCAGAAAGTGGTCAAAGATATCTTTAAATGCTCCGTTTGTGGTTTATGCCAGGAAGTCTGCCCTGTGGAGCTTCCACTAATCGATTTTTGGGAGGAACTTAGAAGGGAACTTGTTCAGAAGGGAATGGCACCTCTTTCCGTACACAGAAAGCTGAGGGAAATAACCTTCAGGAACTACAACCCCTACAGCGGGGATCAGGAGAGGAGAGGTGAGTGGGCGGACTTTGAAATTAAGCCTGCAAAAACACTTTACTTTGCAGGTTGCACGGCAAGCTTCAAACTGCAAAATCTGGCCAAATCAACAGCCAGCGTTCTTAACAAGCTCGGGATTGATTTCACCATTGCTGGTAAGAATGAGTACTGCTGTGGCTCTCCGTTCCTGCGAACGGGGCAGAAAGACATTGTTGAAAGGCTCTTTGAGAAAAACTACAGGTACTGGCAAAAGGCAGGAATAGAGAGGGTAATAACCTCCTGTCCTGGCTGTTACAGAACGATATCTCTGGATTACCCCAGGATCGCTGAGGAGAAGGGATATGAATTCGACATCGAGGTAGTTCACACCGTGTCAATACTGGATAAGATGGGTGTGTTTGAGAGGGTAAACATAACTGCAAAGGCAACCTACCACGACCCGTGCCATCTCGGAAGGCATATGGGGATGTATGAAGAACCAAGGAACGTCATAAGGAAGCTTGGCATTGATTTTGTTGAGATGGAGAGGAACAGAGAGCAGGCACTCTGCTGCGGTGCAGGTGGTGGGCTTAGAAGTCAGTTCCCCGAAATCTCCTTTGAAATCGGAAGACAAAGAGTTATAGAAGCAATGGAGACAGGAGCAGAGTATCTCATCACCTGCTGTCCCTTCTGCGAATATCACCTCTCCAAATCTGCGGAGAAGCTGGGCAATAAAATTAAAGTCGTTGACTTAGTTGAAATAGCAGAAAGGCTAATCTCTCCCTGATTGAGACTCTTTTTCCGTCGTATCGAGCATGAAAGATGGATTCTATCAGGTTAATGTTGTCAGGGAGGTAATTAACGGCCAGACCGACTGCTCTGGCAGAGTGGGCATCACTACCTGCAATTTCAGGTTTCGAAAACTTCTTGGCATATCTTTTGGCCATGAAGTTAAAGTAACTTTTGGCGTTGAAGGTCTCGACACCGTCCACAATTCTGAAATCTTTCAACCTCACGCTTCCCCCCCGAATAAAATCAAAGGGATGGGCAAGAAAACAAACTCCTCCAAGCTCTCTCACTACTCTGCACGTTTCTTCTGCGGACATCTTTGGTTCAACATCCTTTATTATTCCGAAAGCCAGGATGTGGCCTGAAGAGGACGTTATTTCGCACCCTGGAAGGATTTTTATGGGCAGTTTTTCCTCTTCAACAATATCGAGTGCCTCCAGAGAGCCCTGAACGGTGTCGTGGTCGGTTATGGATATAACATCGATTTTTTTCTCCATCGCTGCATTCAGAATTTTTCTCACCCCATCCTTCCCATCGCTGATGGAAGAGTGGACATGAAGCTCCGCTTTCAACACAACTTAGATTATCGTCAGGTTTTTTTATTGTTTGCCTGAAAATTGTATATGGAGATAATTCCCATAGCCTACGACTCCATGGGAGTAAGGAGTATGGCGACTTTTGTTAAGACAAAGGATGTATCCATTCTTATCGACCCCGGAGTTAGCCTTGCTCCAAAACGCTACCGTCTCCCTCCCCACAGAATAGAGATCGAAAGGATGAATCAGAAATGGGAGGAGATTAAGGAGATGATGAAAAAGGCTGGGGTAGCAGTTATTACGCACTACCACTATGACCACCACGACCCAAACGAGGTGGAAATTTTTTCAGGGAAAAAGGTTTTGCTGAAGCACCCGAAGGAGAAAATCAACAAAAGCCAGATGGGCAGGGCTAAGTTCTTCTTAGAGCAGCTTAAGGCTGTGGATGTTGAGATAGACTACTGCGACGGGAAAAGCTATGAATTCGACAACACGGTTGTCGAGATATCAAATCCTGTTTTCCACGGAGCGGATAGCAGGCTTGGATTCGTTGTTGAGGTTTACATTGATGATGGGAAGAATAGCTTCCTCTTCTCGTCAGATGTTGAGGGGCCGAACAATGCGGAACAGCTAGCCTTCATGCTTGAGAAGTCTGCCCAGGTTGTTTTTGTTGACGGCCCCATGACATACATGCTCGGCTATCGCTTTTCCCAGAAGTCCTTCCAGAATAGCATTGAGAATTTAAAAAAGCTGATTGCTGAAACAGATGTAAAGACACTCGTGCTTGACCACCATCTGACGAGAGATTTGAACTGGAGGGAAAAAATGCAGGAAGTTTTTAAGGCCGGAGAAGAAGCAGGTGTAAAGGTCCAATCTGCAGCAGAGTTTGCAGGAGTTGAAGAAGAGCTTCTTGAGGCAAGAAGGGCTGAGCTCTACAAAATGTATAAAAATTAGGAGAAATATTTGCTTAACTCTTCAATTCCGCTGTAGTGCGGCTTTTCAATGTTGGGAGTATAATGACAATCCCAGCACTCGGGGTGTATGCCTATGTAGTCATGGCACTGGTCGCAGAACTCTTCCTTGCCCTCATGACAACTCCAGCATGTGTTTGTTGAGGCGTGGTACTCCTCGCCGGTTGTAAAGCTGTGGTATATTCTTCCTCCTTCCGCACCATGTCTTATCGCCTGGGTTCTCCACTCTTGCAGCAGCAGCATGTGGTTGGCTGCCATCCAGTCTTTATCTTCAACACACTCTCCAGAAGGTTCCTTGAGTTCCGGAACATAGCCGAAGGTTCCTGCCATGGCGTTGTACCAGTAGGGCGTGAAGAAGCCGACGAGGAATATTAAAATTAGAGGAATTACGTACTTCTTGTTGTACATTTCACTCACCCTCCTCTCCCTCTTCTTCTCTCAGCGGCTCTCCTCTCAGGTCAAACTGTCTGTCCTCCGGTTTCTCGCCAAAAGCAGTCATAACGAGAGCGTTTCCGACCATCTCCATTGGCCCTCCAACTTCGATCGGTATCTTCCAGTACTCGAGTGCAGGCGGGAACTGGGCCTTGTCAATGGCACATGGCGTTAGCAGGATGTTGACGCCGTATTTTCTGTAGACATGTCTCACAGCCATCATTCTTGGCATTACTCCACGCATTCTCAAGTCCATTATCTCGTCAGCAAGCATACCTCCTCCAGCTCCGCAGCAGTAGGTCTTGTCCTTTATCGTGTGCTCAGGCATGTCGTAGAAGTGGTTCATGACGTTTCTGAGCACATACCTCGGCTCCTCAATGAGCCCCATTCCTCTCGCGACATTGCACGGGTCGTGATAGGTTGCGATCCACTTGTCGTTTCTGCTCTTGTCAACGGTGATTTTCTTGTGCTCCAGCAGCGCAGCGACAAACTCAAGAATGTGAATCCATCCGTGCTCCCCTGAGGCGTAGCTGTCAAACCTTACTCCCCTCAATCCTTCTGCAAGTTCGCCCAGGTCGGGATCTTCCCAGAACTTCTTCCACTCCTCGTGCTTTGGTGGTTGGTTCATTGTGTTGATGAACTGGTGCTTGTCCCTCCACATGTGGCCACATTCTCCGCCAATTATGAAGCTAACTCCCAGCCTCTCAGCCTCCTTGTAAATCTTGGAGTTTAGGAGCTGCGCAGCCTCGTAGCTGTGGAACGTTCCGAAGTTACCACCTTCGCTGGCGTACGTTGACCATGTTATTGTGAGGCCGTACTTCTCCTCAAGCTCGTTGAACAGCAGCAGATATCCGAGCATCACATACCAGTGTGGAGTGGCAAAGTAGTCTGCAGAAGGCGCTACAAACAGTACATCAGCACCCTTCTTGTTGATGTATGTGTGCAGATCAAAGCCCGTGTAGTCCTTCAGCTCCTCCAGACCCTGCTGTATCGCTCCGTACATACCTCCTGGCAGCAATCCGAGGTGGTTACCGGTTCTTGACGAAGCCTCGATTGATATGGTCATGAATCTCTGGTTGAGGCCGATTCTGCTAAGTATTCTCCTTACCCACCAGACTATCTCTGCTGTATCAATGCCGTATGGGCAGAAGAGGCTGCAACGCCTGCAGAGGGAGCACTGATTGAAATAATAGTAAAGCTCCTTCAGAACGTCTTCAGTAAGCTCTCTCGCCCCAGCCCACTCGCCAAATAATTTTCCTGCTGGCGTGAAGTAGCGGCGGTAGATTGATCTTATCAGCTCAGCTCTTGCAACTGGCATGTTTTTCGGATCACCGGTTCCGATGTAGTAATGGCACTTGTCCGCACAGGCTCCGCATCTAACGCAAATGTCCATGAAAAGCTTGAATGACCTGTTCTTTTCCAGCGTCTCCTTCAAAGCCTCCAGAAAGATTTCCTTCCAGTTTTCGGGAAGCTTGAGGTCATCAAAGTCTCTTTCAACATCACCGAACGGCATTTTGAAGAACTCAGAATCAACCTGCTTGGGCAGCGAGAGGTAGCTTAATCTTCCTTCCTCGAATTCTTTAACCGGTTTGAGCATTTCTCTCCAGCTTGGGAATTTTTGCCTTATTTCTATTTTCTCAGGCATTTCTTCCATCTATACCACCTCACAACTCCTCAGGAACGATCTTGTAATTTGCCTCTTCAATCTCTTGCAGCTGATCTGTGTACATTTCGTAGTAAGTCTCCCAGTCGAGTTTCTTTGACTTGTAGGTTCTTCCGGCAACTGTAATTCCCTTTGCAAGCAGCGGAACATCTGCGGGATCCCACGGATTGACGTGCCTTCTCGCTCTGTTGTCGTTGGGCATGTTTCTTGTGGGTGAGAAGAGCACTCCTCCCGCGTGCATTAGCTTGCTGAACGGGAAGTAGGCGAGAAGAAAGCTTGCAAGGGCGAAGTGGACGTAGAATATTGGCTCTATCGTCTCTGCGACTTCAACGGCATGGCCTATGTTGAATGACATTAGGCTCATGAGGAGCTCCTTAACAGCAAACAAATCAGCCTTGAAGAAGTACCTCATCAGGTTTCCGCTGATTGTTATTGCAAGCAGAAGAATCAGAGCAAAGTGGTCACTCGGAAGGCTGAGTGTCCTTTCCCTCGATAGGAATATCCTTCTGAACCACAGTAAGAAGAGGGCTGCAACGATTGCCAGTCCTGAGATGTACACAGAGGGTATGAACACACCTTTGAAGGACTCTATCTCGCTCAGCATCTCAACAAAGCTTGGAACTGGCTCAAGGAAGAATCTTGAATGTCTGATGAGTACAAGCAGAAGTGAGTAGTGGAAAAGTATTCCGAAAAGCCATAGCCAGCGTGCATCCTTCTGCGACACTCTGTCAAGGTAGTAGCGAGTGTTCTTCAGCAAGCTGCGGAAGAGGAAGATTTCGAGGAGCATCCTTCCGGCAGTTTCCCACCATGTGTAGGGTGAGTCAAAGCGATCGTAAACAGTTCTTTTAATGAAGGGGAGTGATCTCTGCTGTCCTCCCGTTGTGGGAATCTTGAGTGGCACGGGACTGTTGGCCCAGTTTACGATGCGGTAAACGACTCCTACAACGAATATCGCAACAGCGATGTAAGGCACTATTACGCCGAAAATCACTCCAATCATTCTTCCACCACCTCCTCCACGGCCCTTTCAGGAATCAGTGCGAACACCTTGACTCCAACAACGAAGATCAGGTAGACCATTGCAATAAGGCCAATGATCTGCAGCCATTCGATGATCGTTGGTGTGTAGGTAACGATGTATCCTTCAAGTGTGTGCAGAGACTCAATCTTGTAACCCGGGAGATACTCCTCTGGAAACACTTGCCCTGGAACGATCAGGTAGAAACGCTCTGCAAACACCAAAGCTGCGTGCAAGATCCCTGCGAAGCTTATCCAGCGGAGATCGTAGCCAGTCTTTGGATTTAGGACTATTATCACCGGAATTGCAATGCCGAAAATCACGAGAAGCCAGAAGCTCCAGAAGACGCCGGAAGTGGGTGTTAAGAACACAAACTGAACAGCCTCATGCAAAGCGGGAATGTATCCCTTCTCAAACCCCTCAACCGCAAGGAAGTAACCGAGAATCATCATCAACCCGGCGAAGATTAACGCTAATCCTCTGATCAGCTTCGGATCGAGCTCTCTTTTGGTAAAGCGGAAGGTGAAGTACAGGTTCGCCAGCAGCAACCCCAGACCTGAAGTGATAGCACAGACGATGAACATTGGTGGTGTTAGGGCTGAGTGGTAAAGCTCCTTTGAATAAACAAAGCTGTAGATTGCTCCAGTACCGCTGTGAACGAGGACAGCCCAGAAAACTGCTAAGCCAGCCATGAACCTTGTTGCTCTCTCCATCTCCTCAAACTGGACAAGGAGATAAACGGAACAGATGACGAAGTAGCTTGAATACAGAAACGCGTTCCATGAGAAGATTGACGTCGGGTTGAAGTATCTGACAGCGTTCATGAAGTGGTAGAGCTTTCCAATATCAAGGGCGATGCTGAGAATTGCAGCAATAATCCACGCAGCAGCCATGTATGCAGCGATTCTGCTGAAAACCTTATACTTCTTTATGTTGAACACTCCTGCCAGAGCTGAGACTATAAGCGAGCCGGCACTCAGACCGATGAAGTACGGGATTCCTGCGTTGACAATACCCCATGGCACCCTGTTGCTTAGACCGTTTAACCCTGCAATTTCATGATCGAGAACGTAAGCGTAAAAGCCTGATGCTGTTACTGCTGCCAGCACTATAACTAAAGCGAAATACTGGATCGAATCACCCTCAATCTTCTTAAACTCGACCGCCATTTACTCACCTCCAAGCTTGGTGTAGAAAACGTGCGGATCAGTTCCCAGATTGGCTCTAAGCTGAACGACGATGTTTTCTCTTAGAATCTTTGAAATTTCGCTGTTTGGATCCTTTACATTTCCAAACACCAGTGCTCCCTTTCCGTACTTATGGCATGCTTCAACGCAAGCAGGAATCGGCTCCTCTCCTTTTGCAATAGCTTCATCAATCCTGTGAACGCAGAAAGTGCACTTCTCCACCACCCCCTCAGTCCTCATCTGAACGTTCGGGTTCACTTCTTTAAGCCCTTCTCTCGGGTCGCGGAAATTGAAGCTCCTTGCTCCGTATGGGCAGGCGATCATGCAGTATCTGCATCCAATACAGCGGTGCATGTCTATCTCCACAATTCCATCAGGTCTCTTGAAGCTGGCTTGGGTTAGGCAAACCTGCACGCAAGGTGGATGCTCGCAGTGGTTACAGAGCAGGGGGATGTAAAATTCCTTGGGGTTTATTCCTGGTTTATCAAGCTCCAGTTTTGCGATTCTCATCCACTGCGGATCAATTCTTTTCTCTTCAAACTCTGGAACGTTGTTCTCTTTATCGCAAGCAACTACACATGGTGGTTTGACCTCAGGGTTGCCAGTTTTAGCTATTAGTTCTTCCATGCACTCTGTACATTTTTCAACATCAACAGCCATCCCCCATCTTCTCTTTGCCTCGACTTCTTCAGGAGATTCGATGAACTGAGTTTTCGCTGAGATTTGTGGAGTTAGAAAAGCTCCCGCTGCCGCTGCTCCTGTTAGTAACAGAAATTTTCTTCTCGACATCATGTTTATTCCTCCGAATACAGCTTTTCTGTAAACTTCAGATTCTCTGTCTGCTGTATATTTAGCTTATATTAACCTTTTGCTTTTTTATTTGATTCTGAGCTTTCTCTGAACTTAGGAGAGCCAAAATATACAAAAAAATTATGAATTTTTTATCTCATTATGATGGTTATTATAAGATATTAGTTTATGTATAGGGAAAAGTTTTAAATACAATGAAAGAGAAGTTATATTGGTGGTTGATATGGAAGCAAAACCTATAGTTGAGGTTAGAGATATGATTCTACTTTCAACTGGGGCATTAGTCTTACTTTTGCTTCAGTTACAGTTGACCTAAAATTATTTAACCACTTTTTGTTCAGGTGTAGAACTATTCTGGACTTGATCCGACCCAAAAAAAGGTTAAATTGCCCAACTCTGAAAAATTAAAAAATAAATTCAGGGGTTCATCTCGTACGCGTCAGCGTAGGAGTACACTCTCTCCACCATTCTCTCGAAGCGCTCTTTGTTTGGAACAGGCCTCTTAATCATTTTCGTTGCGTACTCGACATGCTTGTCTGTTGCAGATGGCTTTGCCTGCAGGTCGATGGCGAACTTTGAGAAGTCCCTTACCATGAAGTCGAAGATCTCATCAAGCAAGTCGTCGTCAACGTCATAGAGCTTTGCTGCTTCAAGTATGAGGTGCCCATAGACAAGCTGCGCGAACATCTCACCCCAAGGCAGCATGAAGTCGAAGTCCATCATCTGCTGTGGAGTAGGTGGCGCAGCCATGCACATCTCCTTGAATGTCGCAATCTGCTCCTTGAAGACATTGATGTTTGGCAGGTCCCAGCTGTCGTAAACCTCCTGATAGTCGTGGAATCTGACCTGGCTGAGTCCACCTGCCGAGCCCTGATTGAACAGGAATTCATCGTGCTTTGGCATGTCCATCTTCGGGACTTCTGGGAACTCACCAGGCTCAAAGAGGTACTTTGGCAGGAATTTGAGTGCTAAAGCCATGTTGACGTGCACAGTCCCCTCAAGCTTCGGCAATGCCTTTATGCGCTTTGCAGCCAGCTCGAAGTAGGTATCCTTCTCGAAACCCTTTGCAGCAATAATGTCCCACAGCAGTTCGAGGACCTGCTCACCCTCTCTCGTAACTTTAGACTTTACGAGAGCGCTGTAGAGCAGGTATCTCCTGTCCTCTCTGGAAGCAACTCTCATGTAATCGCAAGCTCTTCTTGCGAAGAGCTTCATTGCCATTAGTTTTGCATATGCATCGACAAAGAGTCTCTTGATATGCGGGAAGTCCGTGACGTACATTCCGTAAAGTCTCCTCTTTGATGCGTGGTTTATGGATTCGTAGAAGGCGTGTGTGCAAATTCCGATTGATGCCCAGCCGAGATTGAACTTGCCCACATTTACAGTGTTCAGAGCTGCATCCCACGCCTCCTCCCCCTTCTCAAGGATGTCGTCCTCAGTAACGGGATAATCGTGAATAAGAAAGTCTCCGACGAACATCTGGGCATCAACAATGTTCTTGATTAGCTCATAGTATTTTTCATCCCTCCTCAGGGCGAAGAAGGCGAATCTGCTCTTGTCCGGCTTATCTGGGAGGCTACCGTCTGGATCAGCGATTCTCGCGAAGGTTGAGATTATTGCAGCAACATTGGAGTTTCCTATGTAGTACTTCCTGCCGTAAGCCTTGTACGTTCCGTCAGGCTGCGGAACCAGCTTCGTCTCAGTTGCATAGATGTCTGCTCCATGCTCCCTTTCTGAGAGGCCAAAGGCAAATACTGCTCCGTTCTTCAGCAATTCCGCGACCTCTTTCTTTATTTTTTCATTCTTGCTCATCCATATAGGGCCAAGGCCCAGAACCGTAACCTGCCAGGTGTACCAGTAATCCAAGCTGTAGAATGCAAGGAGCTCGCTGAAGTCGCATATCCTCCAGGTGTCCCACCTTACATCAGGATCACCATCAGCGTATTCTGGAGGGGTCATGAGAGTGTAAAAGATTCTGTTCTCCTTAATGAACTCCAGAAAGTCGTCATACCACTCATTTTTCCTCGACTTCTCTTTCAGCTTTGCCTTGCCCATGTTCTCAAAAAACTCAATGGTCTTCAGCATTATTTCTCTGCTTCTCTCATCTAAGTGGTCTCCCTTATACTTTTTCGGGTTCAACAAGTCCACAGTAGAGTCCATAGCGGTGGTTCTGTGTTTGATATATAACCTTTACTTAAGACTATCAAACTGAATCTTATTCTAAAAATTTTATGGGTAGATATGCACATATTGCTCTACCAGGGTTGTAAAATCCTTTTCCCCACTTGCAATACTGTGGAAGACTTGTGAGGAGTACAAACTCTTTGATTCAATTTTAAAATATTAATATTTAAAGTTTTTACTATTTTTGTTAAAAGAATGAGTCCAGACTTGTCTGCAAAGACCCTTTCAAACTTGCCTCCGTGTATCCGAACCTCTCAAGTATTCTCAGAACAGATGGAATGATCTGGTTATCAATATAGTAGTCTTTGTCCAGTTTCTTGATTTCCGTCCCACTCTTTGTTTTTATCCTCAGGTTTTCACCGTCGAAGTCCTCGATAAGGTCTATTGGATAGGCTCTGTCCCCTATATTCCCCGAACCTCTTACGATAACATATCCTATTTTTGAAGAAACTGGATAGATTATACCCATTTCCTTTGCCTTAAGAGCGGCTTTGACGTGAGCCTGCATGGACTCGTATTTTGATGGCTTCTTTGTCAAACCCTTGTAAATCACTACATCTTCGAGGGCAACTTTTCCTTCTTTAATCCTAGATATGACGTCTTTTACGAGCGACAGAGCCTTTTCAGGATTCTTTTCTTTGAGTATGATTTCTATAACCTCCCTCTGAACCTTCTTCGCCAGTTCACACCAGTCTCCTCTTCTGACCTCCAGCCCCTTGACCACAAGCCTGCCGTCTTCGGTAAGTCCAGCATACCTCTTCTTTTCAACGAAAAAGATGGATGAGTAGTACTCGTCAACCTCAATCTGTATTGGTAGCTCTTCGTGCAGCCTGGCAATCAGCTCTTCCACCTCCTCTTTAGTCATTCCCGCCTTCGTGATGAAAATGCTGTCCGTGTCGCCGTAAAGAACTTTGAATCCCATGCTTTCAGCAATTTTTGCCGACTTCTTTATGAAATGCCTTCCCCAGGCGGTTGTTGCCTCCGCACAGGGGTGGCAGTACCACCTTGCAAGGTTCCAGCCCATGTATCCGTAAAATGAGTTCGTGAGAACCTTCAGAGTTTGCTGTTTTATATCGAGAAGCTTGTACTCCGAACTTTCGGGATCGAGCTTCTTGAGTTCCGCTTTAATCTCCCTCCTTCTTTCTATGAGCATTCTGAGAATTCTTTTGAAGAATCCATCCGGGGTTTTTCTAAACTTGTGGCCGACTTCAGGTGCTTCGTGGCAGTCTTCTCTACAGCCGTAAGTGTCAGGGCTTATGTTGAACGCTATCATTATCGACGGGTACATGCTGGCAAAGTCGAGGCAGGCTACATTCTCGTGCAAGCCCCTTTCTGGTTCAAGAACAAAAGCCCCCTCATAGCTCTCAGCATGTTCCGGTGGGTTAGGGGCAATCTCACCAATCTTCTTGGCTTCACTCAGCAGCAGCCAGTCAACTTGCTTTCCCCTTCCCATTCTCGTTATATCGTCAACTGGTAGCCTTATCATCTTTGAAAGTTCGTAGTGCATTGGCAGAAGCTCCTTGGCGATGAGGTAGGTGTTTATGGCATCCTGCCTTGCATAGGTTAGAACTTTCTCTTTTTCCCCCCTGCTCCAGTATCTGTAGATATCCTTAGCTTCAATGTCTGCGATTTCTATCTTAGTCCCAAGAAATTCCGCAACGTTCTCCAGCTTCTTTATCTTTATGTCCGAAATCCTCATCGCTATGTCGTAAAGATCAACGTTCAGCCTTCCGGTTATCTTCGGCCTGCCACCTCTGAAAACGATGCTTGAGCCATCCCTTCCGACGTTAAGGGGGATATTCCACTTTTGAGCTCTTTTTCTCAAGTAGGGCCAGTCAAAAGCATCCTGATTGTATCCGACGATGATGTCGGGGTCGCAGTTCTTTACAAGCTTCACGAAATCCGATATGATTTTCCTCTCTTCTCCCGTTAGTATCATTTCGCCATCATCGTCAGTTTTTACCGAGATAACTATAATAGGATCCTTTTCAGGTTCGGGCATGCCGAATGACGAGAGCATTTCACAGTCAAACACGAGCATCTTGAGATCCGGGAACTCCATTCTTGGAATTCTTTCCACCTTTTCAACCTTGTAGCTTCTTATGACTCCCTCAATCTTTTCCCCCTCAACCGCAATCCCGTCCATGCATGCCAGATCCTTGTCAATCAGATAGCGGTAGGCGAACGGGATGTCCGCTTCTCTCACGTCTCCAAACTGGGACAGGTAGTCCCTCAGCTTTGGAACGTGCTGTGGGTGGTAAGCATAGACGATGTATCCTTCTACCTCCCTTCCCAATGACCTTAGCTGGGCTTTTTCGTAGGACTTTACCTTAATAACATCCTTTTTTGTCGAAACGCTGGCGTTCTTGAGAATATCCTCATCAACATCGAGAACGTAAAAATAGGGGTCGAAGTTGTAATCATATGCGACAAAAATCCCCTCATCATCTTTACACCACAGCCTGACAACGGCCTTACCACCGATGGTTTCGTAGTCAGCATCGATGAGCCAGCCTTCAACTCTTTCCATCGAAACACATTATGCTAAAGAAGGATTTAAAGTTTGGGTGTGCTACACCTAAAAACTATGCCTGAAAATATTAAAAATAAAAAAAGTTCAGATTTCCTTCAGCTTCTCCCTCAGCTTTCTGGCACAGTTTATACTCACATCCAGAAGCTCATCGAAAAGCTTTTCGTCAAGCAAGTATCCACCGCTTTTCTGCATTGCAACAACGTTGTCTTCCTTGTCGGTGGTGATTGTTAGAGTTGTGTCTCCAACACTCATTTCATCCCTGCTTGGGTCGACAAGGTACTTGTTCCCAACAACGAGTGACGTTACTGAGACTGGAAGGTCTCGAACTGGAAGCAGGAAGTCCTCTCCTACCTCGAACCTCTCAGCCGGGACTTTTGTGTTCATCAGTGCAGCGATCGCTGCCAGTGCTGAAGCATCCTGCAGGTTTCCGTCATCGTCGAGAGCGTGGATGTCAACGAATGCTATCCAGACCTTCTCTCCCTCCTCGATAACAAGCTTTGATAAATCAACAGCCTCGCTTTCCCTAATTCCTCTGTCCACAACTCTCGCAAGCTCGATCGAGTTTTCATCTGGTGGTCCAGGCTCGAATGTTGGTGAAGCAAGTGGAACGAGCTCAGCATTCACGATGATAACTCCCTTGTCGGGAGTATCAGGATAAGGTTCGCCTGGCTGCATCTTAACTCCAACCATTACCTGCGTGTCACCCAGTTTGACCAGAGCCGAACCTTCGGCTTTCTCCACAACGTTTGGAATTATTTCAACATTTCTGAACTCATCAAAGCCTCTTCCGTCTATTCTCTCATTGTCTCTAAGCTTTGAGAGGACGTAGTCTCGCTTGATGTCCGCCAGAATATCTTCAGACATCTTCACCACCCTCTGTTATTTCGTCCATTTCTTCTCCAACTTCTATATATCTCCTGAGTATCGCTTCTCTCTGAATTTCGTAAATCTGCAGCGCACCCTTCTTTGCAAGCTCTATTGCCTGCCTCACCTCATCCTTAGTCATTCTGCCGTCCATTTGAAGCAGCGCTATCGATTCGATCTTGCCGTTCCTGATGAGGAATGCAAAGGGCATGTCTGCCTCTCCAAAATTGTCCTCATCCTTCATCGGATCCAGGACGAGATGCCCGTCAGCCTTGCCTACCGCAACTGAAGTAATCATCCCCTTCATTGGCACTCCAGCATCAACCAGTGCCACGCTTGCAGCGTTCAGACACGCTGTCCTGCTCCCTGCATCAGCCTGCAAAACCTCTACGAAGATGTCTATTGCACTTCTTGGGAACAGCTCCTTCATTATTACTGCTTCAAAAGCTTCCTTGCTTACCTTTGATATTTCAACACTCCTTCTGTCCGGCCCGGGCCTCTTTCTCTCCTCAACGCTGAAAGGTGCCATGTTGTACCTGTATCTGACAACAGCCTTGCTTGGGTCCTGAAGGTGTCTCGGGTGCACCTCTCTCGGACCGAAAACCGCTGCGATTACCTTGTTCTTACCCATTTCAAGGTAGCATGAGCCATCGGCTCTCTTCAACACACTTGCCTCAATTTTTATTGGTCTGAGCTCGTCAAATTTTCTCCCATCGAGCCTTAAACCATCCACAATTAACCTTTCTGGTTTCTCATTGAATTCCGACATCTGCCTTCCTCCTCTTTATAAATTCTGCAACTCTATCTGTTAAGCCTTCTGTATGAGCCTCCTGCTCGATAAGGTAGATTGCTTCCTCAGCAATGGAAACTTTCCTGCGGTCTCCATTAACCCATATCAAACCGTTCTGCCCGACAACTATCTGAACGTCAAGCTCGCCCTTAAGAAGCTTTATCATGCTCCCCTTCTTGCCTATAACTCTCGGAACCCTCGCCGGATTGATGGCCACGATTCTCCCAAACCTGATAGGACGGCATATTCTGTCCTTCATCGTCAGTGTGACCTTCATTTTGGGGTCGATGTTGAGAACCTTGGCTATTATTGCATCACCTATGTCGAGCACCTCGTTCGGTTTCCTGTTGGGCTTCATTTCCGGATTTTCACTTACGGGCAAAAAGGCCTGATATGGGGAGTAAATATCTACTGACCAGCCGTTGGCGGCGACCTCTCTAATTATACCGATAACAACATCCCCGACGGAAGGCGTGTATCTGCCCTTTAGGGGAATGACTCTAACGTGAGTTTCAGTCTGGTCAAAAAGACCTATTATTTTCGCGTAAACCTTCCCACCTTCCACGTATGTTCCGTATCCAGCGGCACGTGGATTGGTGGAGAGCAAATCTCCAGGCAGTACTATCTTCCTCATTATCCTATCCTCCTCAAAATTTTTGTCAAAGCCTCACCTTTCGCGACCTTTCCGAGCAAGTCCATCAGGTCTCCGTACATTCCTGACGGGATACGCATCACGCATATCCAGCTTCCGTCTCTCTGCCATTCTTCTTTTGTCACTCCTCCGAAGTTGTAAAGGGCAGAGATGGCTTTTCCGGTGTATTCCGGTGGTATTTTAATGGCTATTTCCATTTCTTCAAATTTCAGCGGAATAATGGGCTTCAGGGCTTTAACTATGTCCTTTACCTGTGCCTCGACCGACTTGAAGATGTCGATGTGCACCTTTGCCTCCTCCATTGCCCTTTCGATCCTTGAGGGGGGATGTGGGGCGTTTGTTCTCGGATCGATTGTGTTTCTACTAATGAAGTTGATTATCTGCTTTCTTTTCGCCTCAAGCATTTCTTTTCTCTGCTCAGCAGTTATCTGCACTTCTCCGTCGATTATTATTCTTCTGGCAATCTCGGAGATGTCCTCCGTTCCAAATACCTTTCTCAGTTCCTCTGCCGATGCCCTCTCACCCTTTCTTGCATCTTTGAAGACTTCCTCGGCAGCGAGAAGGTCCTCGAAGTTGACTTCCTTTCCTTCCTTGAGGTCTCTGGCTAAGTAAGGGTCAACAAGGACCTCGAACTCCTCTCCTCCTTTTCTGAGCCTTGCAATTACGGCCTTATCGAGGGATACCATACTTCACTTCTTCAGCAACTCTCTAATCCTCTCGTTTGCCTTTTCAACGTAGGGTCTGAGCTCTTCTGCCGTCACTTCCTTGAAAGTTTTATCGTCAACTTTAACGTAGCCCACTTCAATGTTCTCAGGGGCGAGTTCTGATTCGATGGAGAGCCCCATCGCAACCAGTCCAAGGATTAACGCATCATCAAAGCTGAGATCTTCGCAGTACTCTTTCTCAAAGAACTCTGTAACAGTGTTCCTGCCCATCCCTATTGCTGTCGCCTTATACTCAAGCAAAGCACCGCTTGGATCCGTTTCGTAAAGCTTTGGCACCTCATCGACACCAGCAATGAGCAGCGAGACACCGAAAGGCCTGACACCTCCATACTGCGTGTACTGCTGCTTGAAGTCGCAGATTTTCTTTGCAAGCTCCTTAACCGTTATCGGCTCATCGTAAGTTAATCTGTTAATCTGGGCCTCAATTCTCGCCCTGTCGATAAGAACTCTCGCATCGGCTACAAGGCCGGAAGTAGCGGCACAGATGTGCTCATCAATTTTGTAAATTTTCTCGATCGTATCTGCCTCAAGAAGCTTGCTGCCAACCCTTTTGTCGGCTATCAGAATAACACCCTCACTGCACTTCATGCCAATTGCAGTAGCACCTCTCTTTACAGCTTCTCTGGCGTATTCTACCTGAAACAGTCTTCCGTCAGGGCTGAATACCGTTATGGCTCTATCATATCCCATTTGCGGTAAATGCATGTTCACACCTCCAAATACTTTCTTCTACACCTTTTTATAGTCCCGCTGACACCGATTGTCAGCGGAGTTACCTTTACATCACCAACACTGGTCATTAGCGTGAGGGCCACCATCACCATCTCGAGCGCCTCTCTGTAGCATCTGATTATCCCTTTCTCCCCGTCGAAGCTGACTACTCTCAGCCCGCTTGCTGCAAAGCACTCACCAAACAGGCCAAGCATCTTCTCCGAGAGTGCGCGGGAAAGTGACCTCTCGTCTATCTTTTTTTCAGCTATAATCCTGAAGGCAATATATCTTTTTCTGCTTCTCAGTGATGGCGGCAGACCTTTCACAATTTCTTTACTGCGTAAGGTGAAAAAAAGTTTGTGATGATTGTAGAAATTACTGCAAGAGCCAGACACAGCACCAAGCTTAGGTAGGACAGTGGGGATAGGGCGAGAAACTTTGCCAGCATTCCCATGTAAGCCAGGTAAGCCATGAAAGCCCCATATATGAAAAAGCCCAATGCGAAGCCAACAGCAAGTGCCTCCTTGAAATTTTTCGAGAAGTATCCTGCAATCAGTCCTCCGATTATTATGCTGGCCCAGTGAAAGATGGATAAAGCGAGAGCTAACAGGAAAGATAAAGCTATAAGAATCCACCTGTTCATGGAATCACCCCCTGAAGACAATTTTCTCACCTCTAACATTGAAATCGAAGCTCTTGTACTCTCCATTCGCCCACATTTCAAGCTGATCGTAGTAGTGTGGGGAGAAGTAGTTGCCAGAATTTCCACCCGGAATTATGCAGTAGTTCTTGTCGAAGTTGACGATCATTCTCCAGCTACTCCCTGCCTGCGATACTCCAGTTCCCCAGTCAACGGCCCTTCTGAAGTTGAAAACGGTATACGTGGAGCCGTTCATCGGCATGCTTGGATAGTCGAAGAATTTAACCAAGCTGCTGAACGCGTGCTCTATGTTCAGCCTGTTGTAGTCTCCATAAACCCTGTAACCTTCAGACTCTATTATTTCAACTGCCTTCTCCATGGCTCTCGCCACAATATCCGCTCTCTGCTCCCTTTCTTCAGTCCTGATATCGTCAAACCAGATGCTGTATGCAGGCAGGTTCTGAAGAACGTAGAGGTGGGGGTAGAAGTCTTTATCCAGCCCGGCTGAGTAGAACTCATCGCCAAAAGTCTCGTTTATAAACTCTTCGAGCCAGATTGAGAACACCAGTGCCGCTTCGCTGTCTTTAACCATTCTGAAGTCCCAGTTTCTCAGCTTCTCAGCGTAGCTCTTCGCCTTTTCGCTCATTTTCCCTTCAGCCTCAAAAATGAACGGTGTGAAGAACTCCGCCGGTTTGGAGTAGACGTCTCTCTGCATTTCCATGAAGTACTCATGAGATATCTTTTTGCCTGATTTGGCAGCATCATCGAGCATTTGGTAAATCCTCATACCTCTGTATGGGTCTGCAAAGTACATCGAATCGCCAAGATAGTGCTGATAGCCAAAAACAACCCTCTGGTTTGCAGTTCCAACGTAATCGGGATTTATGAGATGGGGGATCTCCTCGAAAGGTATAAAGCCTTCCCAAGTTGAAACGCCATAGGGTTTGAACCCCCTCCACTCTCCCTCTCCAGCCGAGCCGTTGAATATGACATTGCCGGGAACTTCAGTTCCGTTAATAAGCCTTATCGGGAATTTTCCTGCTGGATAATACATCACATTTCCGTAGATGTCTGCATAAACCACATTCTGCGCGGGAACATCAAAGAGCTTCAAACCTTCAATGAACTCAGAGATGTTGTGTGCGTGGTTGTACTTGTAAATTGCCAATGCTTCTCTCGTTGCTGTCAGTCCAGTCCAAGCAACCGCAATCTTTCTTCCGTGCTTCTCTATAACAGGCCCATGAACGGTCTTTTCCACAACAACTTCTCTCTCCTCAACACCGCTGTCTGTCTTAACCCTCACCACCTTGACCTTCTTCTCCGGTTCGAGCCACTCACCTTTGTAGAGGTACTTCTCGCCATCCCAGACATAGTAGTAGAAGTCGATTACATCAGCCCCAACGTTGGTAAAGCCCCACGCCACATAGTCGTTCATCCCGATCAGGATGACCGGCACGCCTGGAAGGGATACACCTCTGACATTCTCCTCATCCACCTTCAGGTGCATCTCGTACCAGACGGGCGGGGCCATCAGGAGCAGGTGGGGGTCGTTGGCGAGCATCGGCTTTCCGTTTTCTGTGAACTTTCCTGAAACGACCCAGTTGTTCGATCCCAATCCTTCTTTCGCCTCAAATGGCTTAAGCCAGTCGAGGAGAGATTTGTTAACGATTTCGGTCCTTATTATGGGGTAAGAGTGGTTCATATACTCCGGGTATAGTTCCAGTGCCTTCTCTCCTAGCTTTTCGACGATCAGAGCTCTTTTCAAATCCCAGAAGTTACCAGTTAGACTCCACGATATCTCCTTTCCAAGCAGGAGAGAATCAACCGGAGTCCACTCTTTGGGCTTGTAGCCTGCGAGCTTGAACTCAATCGGGAGAGGGCGGTTGTTGATGTAGTAATTCACACCCTCGCTGTATGCAACCAGAAAGTCACCAATTTCTGAATCTTTGATTATGCTCCACGAAGCTTCTGCTGCACCAGCAAAATCCATTTTTATGTGGAACTCATCGGAGTCGAAGAAATCCTCACCAAAAACTTCGCTTAGCTCTCCCTTCATCATCCTTCGGTGGAGGTCCATCTGGAAGAGACGGTCTTTGGCGTGGATGTAACCAACTGCAAAAGCCATAGCCTTCTCATTTTCAGCAACTATGTGTGGCACACCGTATTCGTCAAAGTAAACTTCAGCCCAGCCGTAAGGATTTGGAACCTCTGTTGATCTGTCCACCTCCCACAGGCTGCCGCTGAAGGGGGCAAGGAGGTTGAGGTAGCTGTATGCAGCAATGACAAAGATTGCAAGTAATAGCAGGGGTACTATCACGAGCTTTTTCATGTATGTGTGTTAGACCGGTGATATATATTTATTTTGCATGAACTTTAGCTGCTTCAGGTTTATTTAAAGATATGCAGCAGCCAAACTTAAACATCTCATCTCTAGAAAATCACCTCAATCGAAAGCCGCAATCTTTTTTATCCCGCGATGCTTGCATGCTGCAGCTATCAAAGCGCCGTTTGGCAGGAAATCATAATTACCAAAAAACTTCGAGTAATTTTTCTAAAAATCCGAATCTGGTAGTTCAAGTTCACTCGTAATCTTAAGAGAACGACTTTGAACAGCGTTAGTCGGTGCATACTCTCATAAATTTAAGTTATTAATTTTTTGAATTTCGAAAATTTTAATAAAATTTTAATAAAATTTAATATTTAAACCGAAGGTTTTTATAGTGGTCAATCCAATTTTAAGTTAACCTAAATTTTGTGAGGTGAAATGTATGGAAGAAAAGGAGAAAGCAGTATTAGCAGCAACACTTGCAGCAACGTTTAAGCCAGACCTTATGACAAACGACAAGATAGAAGCAGCAACGAAGGGTCATGGTACGCTGGTAATCCCAGTTTTTTGTGCAGCAAACTCTATTGCGGAGGATATGTTTGGTGGTGTTCAGGAGCCCGAAATGAAATTGATGAGTGAGGCAACGCTCGTCGATGCTGCAGCACCGCAAATTCCATTGGATCTCGTAATTCAAAAGGCGGTCAATGAGGCGAAAAATGCGGGAGCCTCTCCTGAGAATGCCGCGCTCATAGTTGCGGCTCTTGCTTACTTTGCCGGTGCTGCAGCGAGAGCCGGAGTTCCGATGGCTAACAGAAAGCTTGGCGCGATGGCTAGGATGCATGCTGGGGCATGCAGAACGAGCGGTATAGCTCTTGTTACCAACAAGTTTACTCATAGAATACCCGCATTCCCGGCATACAAAGCCGTTTTTGAGGAACTACTCGATAAGAAGCTCACGAAGGTTGATGGAGCTGTACTTCCGCCGTTTATAGCTGGTGGAGCCATTTATGGACACAGTGCTCTGGGTGAGGACGTTAACATACCGGAACTTGCCAAGAATGCTGCAAAGGTCGGAACTCAGGCGATGATGAGAGCGATGGAGGGGGCAGGAATCACACCCTACCCACTCTGGCCGGCACTTATCGGTGCAACTGTTGCGATGGAGATAGTGCATCCAGATGCCTTCCTTGGGGAGGAATTCGGAGCGTTTGGCAGTGCCGATTCGGCATACATGGCAGGAAAGGGTGCTGTGGAGGCTGCTGGCCTGCCAGAAAAGCTGCACATAAGGGGCACAAGGGAAGAATTCGAAACTGCCAGGGTAATTGGAGACTTCGGACTTATACTGAAGGACATAGGCGGACCGTCGGTAATTGGATCAATGGCTCTAAATGAAATATTTGCGGGATTTGAGGAGTCTCCCATCATTGGCGCCGGTTTCTCAGGTGGACCGGTAAACCCACCGCTGGGCCATCTGTGCGGTGATACTGTTCCGGCCATAAGGCTGATGATGAAGTACGGGGACATTTACAAGGTTGCTGAGGAGATAAGGAACTACAAGATGAACTCTTTCATAGATCCTGAGATGGCTTTGTGCGCGCTCAACACGATCACAAGGAAGGCTGAAGAGGTTAAGAGGGGTCCCGTAACACGGGCATGCATGCTCGCAAGTGAGGACGTGAGGGATAGAGCGATCTACAGGAGGGCAGTTAAGGCGTACGAAATGCTAAAAGAGGGCAAGGATGTTGAAGAGGTTGCGAGAACCCTCGATGAAGAAAGGAAGGCTTACGTTGAGAAGAGGGGGTCGGCAATACTCTCGGCTTTCACAGGCAAGAAGATTGAGTTCAAGTTTACAGAAATCAGACCGCAGGCGAGGAGAACTGACGGATTCACCAAGAAGTTCTGGGGTTTCGACTCCTACATATCCTACGATGTAACCATTGACGGAAAAACATACCATATTGAGAACCTCTCCGCCAAAGCTGTCGTGGATTACGCACTTGAAGGTAAGGGAAGAGACGATCCGGACTACGGAACTGCTCTTTTTGCCGGCGCTGTTCTTGGGCAGGAACTTCAGTACATCGGTCATACTATCATCAACGTAACTGTTCCCGCTGCTGTGGCAGCAATTCTCGGAATGGATGAGAATGAAGCTGCAAAGAAGGCTGAAAACGGTGCATACCTGACAAGGGCAATACCAGGTGCCAAAAACAATGCAAAAGAGGTTGCAAAACTCGCCAAGCTAATACATTCGAGGCTCGTTGAGGGAGGAGAAATTCTTCCATAATCTTTATTTTTTATGAAAATCCTTGTTTTGGATCCAAAAATTGCCGGTATCTCTGGAGATATGCTACTTTCGGCCCTCATTGATCTGACAGACTCCACTGATGCAGTTTTAGACGTAGAAGAGGCAATAAACAGGCTTGAAAACTGTCAGAAGTTCAAAGTGGAAGTGATTGAGAGAGATATGGGAATACTTGCAAAGGGACTGGAGATCGACATCAAAGAGAGAAGGCTTTCAAGTCCGGCAAATCTTAGAAAAGCTGTTAAATCGGTAGTGGAGAGCTTAGAGATATCTGAGCGAGCATCAAAATTCGTTTATCGCGTAATTGACGACCTTGTAGGGGCAGAGGCACGACTTCACGGCGGGGAGTTCCATCTGCATGAAATAGCCTCGCTGGACACAATTTTTGACGTTGTTGGGACTGCGACAATACTCGACAGAGAGGGGTACTTCGACGCTGAAATCTACACAACTCCTCCCGTGCTGGGTGGGGGATATATAAAGATGGATCACGGCAAAATTGCCTCTCCCGCTCCCGCAACGCTTGAGATTCTGGCAGCACATGGTTTTAGATATTCAAACTTTGATGTCAACACGGAGTTGACAACTCCGACCGGAGCAGCGCTTTTGGTAAATCTTACTGAGAATGTGGTGGATGTTTTTCCACCTATGAAACTAAGTAGGATTGGCTACGGGGCTGGTACTAAGAGGGTTGACGGAATCGTTAACGTGCTGAGAGTGGCAGAAGGAGAGGATTTCAGGGCTGTGAACGACAGAATAGTTATTCTCGAAACCAACGTTGACGATGCTAGTGGGGAGATTGTAGGGCATGCTGTAAGAAGGCTGTTCGATGAGGGTGCTGTTGATGTGTATGTCACTCAGGTAATCGGCAAGAAAAACCGACCGGCAAACGTTATTTCCGTGATCAGTGACTACAAAAATTGCCACAGAATGGCTGAGGTTCTTATGAGGGAGACAGGAACGATAGGGGTAAGGATTTACGAGCTACCGAGATTGGTGGCAGAAAGAAAGAAGGAGAAGGTTGAAATCGAGCTCTTTGGCAAGAAGTTTGAAGTAACGGTCAAAACGTCCAAGATGGGCGAAAAGGTAATAAACGTAAAACCGGAGTACGAGGATCTCAGGAAAATAGCAGAGGACTTAGGTATACCTCTTCGAGAAGTTCTCAGAGAGGTTGAAAAAAATATTGGATAGTTACATTTTTCTCAGAGCATCCTCGGCTGCAATTATCAGCGGGGGCATCGTAGGTGCTGAGGTTAAAAGCGGATGTGTACCAATCTGCAATGTGTCGATCTCCGATGCAGTGAGGTGATTTTGGATTGCCATTGCAATCATGTTGACCATTTCTCCAACCTCTGCACCTCCCGCAACCTGTCCGCCGAGAATTGTTCCGCTCTCCTTTGCGAAAACAAGCTTCACTCTTGTTACTGTTCCTCCAGGGATACTTGAAGGATGTCTGTTGAAGCTTTCAGCGTAACCTGCAACAACTTCAAACCCCTCCTTTCTCGCAGCCTCTTCAGTTAGACCTGCAGCACCAAAGGCGACCTCTCCAACAACTGTTGAGAAAACGCCTACAGTTCCCTTGTTCACCCTCACAACTTTAAGAGAGAATAGGTTAGCCCCAACAATCCTTGCCTCAAAGGTCGCGGTTGAAGCGAGCATAACTCTGCTCGTCTCTCTTGTAAAGAAGTCCTTCTCCTCAGAGCAGTCGCCAACAGCAAAAACGTCTTTCTCGCTCGTTCTGCCGTACTCATCCGTCCATATCCTGTTTCCTATGCTTATTCTCAACCCTGCCTTTTCCGCAAGCTCTATGTTCGGTTTGTAACCTACTGATAAAATGACAACGTCAGCATCAATTTTCCTTCCATCCACCAGCTCAACCGCCTCAACCTTGGAATTACCGACTATCTTTTTGACGGTTGAGTTAAGGTAAAGCTCAACTCCAAGCTTCTTCAGCTCCTCTTCAGCAATTCTCGCAAATTCCTTGTCGAAGGCAGCAGGAAGGAGTTGGTCCATCATTTCCACTATTGCTACCTTCTTTCCCAGTCTGGCTATCTGTTCCCCCACCTCAACACCTATGAAGCCTCCGCCCACTATGACAACTCTCTCAGCCTTTTCAACAGCTTCATGGAGCTTCTTCAGCTCGTCAATGTTCTTGGACACCGCATGAACTCCCTCTTTCTCAACACCCTCTATTCTCGGTATTACAGGCGTTGAACCGGTGGCAAAAACAAGCTTCTCGTATGAGATGCTTTTGCCACTCTTGGTTTTTACAACCTTTGCTTTGACGTCAACATCTGTAACTTCGTCGATTATGAACTCGATTCCGAGGTTCTCTGCCGGCTTTGTCGGCATTATGTTCTTCTCAACCGATCCGAGAGTGCTGAAGACGTAGGGTATTCCACATGGAACCAGACCCTTCTCCTCCTTCTTGATTATCGCAACGCTCTTGTCAGGGTAAAACTTTTTTGCAGTCGTTGCTGTAACCATCCCTGCAGGCCCACCACCGATTATCAAAACGTCGTATTTCATAGTTGTTCTTTAGCCTCACCAAAATTTAATACTTTTTGAGGAAATTTATAAATATAATTATAAACTGGATTATCCAATAATTATAATCAAAGAACAGGTTTGTTGTTTCCCGGATTGCTTTCCAACACTTCATAATCTCGGTAATTAACGACTTCTGTAGACATATTAATCGCTGTCGTGCTCTACCCCAATAAATTCAAGCTTTCCCACAGCACTTTCAATTTTCTTAACCCTCTCTTTGATCTCTCTGTAACCCTCGCATCCCACACCGCAGTCACCTCGCTCAGTCAGAGGAAAATCCCGGCAGCTTTTCGGTCTGATTTCATGAATCTCGCATTTTCCGTCCTTGAGGAAAGGACAGGGTTTAATCAAAACGGGACTTTTCGCATCAACACTCAGCTCGATATAGTCAAACAACCCAAACTCTGTCTCCGCGATTATTTTTCCCGACAGCGGGTCATAAACGCACTGGCTGAGTTTTTCGCAGCACTTCCCGCACATTCTACATTCGAAAGGGATTGCAACCTCAATACCCTCAGCCCTGTATATCGCGTACATACCCCCTCAGAAGCTTCAAAACCTCCTCCCCCTTCTCCCTGTTTGACGCTGTGGTTATCACGTGAACCTGCTGGACAGACGAGCCATCGATAAGCAAAGCCCTGACATTCCCTTTTTCATCGCTTCTTGTGAGCTTCAGCTTAACTCCTCCACCAATGCTCGTCGCGTTACCTTCTATAACTCCTGGAACGACCTTTTTCACGTATGGGGATTTAGCGAGTGAAATGATGAGGTTGTAACCTTCCCTCCCTCCAATTATCGTTGAGTGGCTGCCGTGTATCTTGTCTTCTGGTGGTGTATCGACAGTTTTCAGCTCCCTTTTCAACCTCAGCACACGCTCCAGTTTATCAAAAAATTCCTCATGCGTTTCAAAAACATCGCTGACTGAAATCTCAAAGGGATAAAGGCTGTTTTTAAGATTCTCAACACCTTCCTCTATCAACTCCCTATTCTCTCCAGAAATAACGACCTCCTCCACTCTTGAGAAGTAAATTCTCTCACCCAGAATCTCGTACAGGTTTCTGATCGAAACATCTTCGTCGTATCTTTTTAAACTGAACCCGTCGTAACCTTTTTTACCGAAAATTCTTACGTATACTCTCCTTTCCGAAACATAAACACCACAGCCAATAGCGTGTTTTCTCCCGCAGTTAAGGCAATACGCAGCATCGCTGATTAACTCTGCACCACATTCGCAGGTTAATCGTTGAAACATATCATGTGACCCATCTTATCCTTTTTCGCCTTAAGATACGGGAGGTTGACCTCGCAGGGCTCTACCTCAATCGGCTCCCTGACAATCTTGAATCCGTATTTTTTCAGCTCCTCTATCTTCAGAGGGTTGTTTGTGAGGAGTCTTATGCTTTTAACCCCCAAATCCATCAGTATTTGAGCTGCTATTCCATAGCTTCTCATGTCTGGCGGGAAGCCGAGCTCTATGTTTGCATCAACAGTGTCCTTCCCTTCCTCCTGAAGCTTGTAGGCCATCAGCTTGTTGATTAAACCTATCCCTCTCCCTTCATGTCCTCTCATATAGATTGCCACACCCTTGCCCTCTTTGTCAATCATCTTAAGGGCATTTTCGAGCTGGTCTCCGCAGTCACAACGCAGGGAGTGAAAAACGTCTCCGGTTAGACACTCGGAGTGTATCCTCACCAGCACGTCCCCCTTATCAACTTCTCCCCTGACGAGTGCAACGATCTCTCCCAGAGGCGTTTTGTAACCCATTGCTTTGAAAGTTCCATAAAATTTCGTTGGAAGTGTGGCTTCAACAACTCTCTCAACAATTTTCTCCGATTTGATTCTGAACTCAATCATGTCCTTTATTCTGAAAACCGGCATTGAGTGTTCTTTTGCAAATTTGAGGGCGTAATCTTCCCCAGCCACACCACCCTCGGCTGTCATGAGGGGTGCATAGACGGCTGAAGGGCCAAAGCCCGCCATTCTCGCAAGGTCAACACATGCCTCAGCCATTCCCGGCCTTTCAAGCACACCCATCTCCTTCGTCTCTTCCACAAATATTCTGCCAGGATACTTTACGTCCCTAACCTTTCCACCGACGAGCTCCCTGATGAAAACTGCTCTCTCATCAGCCGAAATCTTATCAAGATTCGGGTCAATTGGTATTAAATTACCGTTCTGAAATCTGAACCTGTTTAGTCCCAAGTTCAAAATCTGTTTCCATGTCAATGCCAGACGAATTTCGTCGCAGTTCTTCATCATGAAGTTGAGTATCTCCCCGCTAACAACCTCTGCTGGAATGCATATAGCACTTTTTTCCGAATCGAGAATCATGACAGGTTTTCCAGATTTTACGTGGGAAGAGATTTCTTGCATAAAAAAAGTTGGTCAAGGGAATATAAACTTAATTTTAATCCTCTCTCACTCCTTTTGGCTTCGATTTCTCATCTTCTATCCTTTCAAATTTCTCTTTTTCCATCATCTCTTTGTACTCTCCTTTAGTCATCTCCAAAACAAAGCTTCCCACATAACCGCAGTTTTTGCAGTAGTACTTTCCCGTGTAGCCTCCAGCATCAAGCTCAACATCCTTTGACTTGCATACCGGACAGATAAGAATTCTTTTCATAATATCTCACCAACTTCAAACAAATAAATTTATTCTCCTCAAACAAACCTTATCGTCTCAAGGTTCATCGGTGCTCTGGTTTCAATTCTGTATGTCTTGTATATGCTTGAAGCGAGATCAATGCATTTCGATTCGTCTCCATGCACAGTCGCAACCTTCTCAGGCTTGGAGTTCAGATAACGTATGTAGTTCATTAGCTGTCTTCTGTCGGAATGTCCAGAGAATCCATCGACGGTTTCAACCTCCATCTTCACCTCGACAACTTCTCTTCTACCGGCAACAGGGAATGGAACCTCCTTCCAGCCTTTCTGGATTTTTCTGCCCAGCGTTCCTTCAGCCTGATAACCTACAAAGACGATCGTGTTCCTCTCGTCCTCTGCGAGATGCCTGAAGTATTCCATAACCGGCCCACCGTTCAGCATACCGGATGTCGCGATAATTATGCTTGGTGAGGGGTCGCTGATTACCTCTTCTCTCTTTGATGATGAGTCAACCCTCACGAAGTTCTCGCTTATGAAGGGGTTTATTCCGTGGTAGAAAATCAGGTCTCGCAGATGTGCGTTCAGATACTCAGGATATGCTGTATGGATCGCTGTAGCCTCGTAGATCATTCCGTCTAGGTAAACGTAGGTTTCTCTTAGTCTTTTCTCTCTCATCGCCTCCTCAAGAACTATCATGACCTCTTGGCTTCTTCCTACAGCGAAAGTCGGTATAAGCACCTTCCCTCCTCTATCAAGTGTTCGGTTAATCATTTCGATCAGCCTTTCCTCAGCTTCTCTCCTTGATGGTTGTATATCGTTTGCTCCACCGTAGGTGGCTTCCATAACAAGCGCCTCAAGTCTCGGGAAGTTTGTCGCTGCTCTATCGAAAAGTCTCGTCTTCTCGAACTTGAAGTCTCCAGTAAAAGCGATGTTGTAATGCCCCTCCCCGATGTGGAAGTGCGCTATTGCCGACCCAAGTATGTGGCCTGCATTGTAGAAGGTCAGCCTGATGTCTGGACTTATATCCGTAACAACACCGTAGTCGAGAGTGATTGTATGCTTCAGAGCTTCTCTAATTAGATTTGAGCTGTAAGGAGGATTAGTGCCTTCCCTTCCTGCAACTTCAAGAAAATCTAGCTGCAGCAAGACCATGAGGTCTCTCGTAGGTGGAGTGAGGTATATCGGCCCCTTATACCCGAACTTGTAGAGCAAGGGCACGAGACCGCAGTGGTCGAGGTGTGCGTGAGTTATTACAACAGCATCAAGAGCGTCGAGTGGCTGGACTTCGGGGACGTAGAGGTAGGGTGTGCTTGAAAGATTGCTCACATTCACTCCACAATCAATGAGGACTCTACTCTCCGGTGTTTGCAGCAGGTAACAGCTCCTTCCAACCTCTCTGCTTCCCCCAAGAAACGTAACTCTGACCCACTTTTCATCTATGAGCGAGGTTCTGTGTATCCTTTCCCCGATTCTTTTCAGAATTTCGCCTCTCTCCTCCCTTACGCTCAGGAGGTAGTTTCTGATGTTCTCGATAATCTTCGATTTTATGGGTGGTGTGCGCACAACCCTTGGACTCCAGCCCACAGCTCGCATTATTTCTCTGAATGTAGAGCCCTGTTTTCCTATCACAACTCCTGGCTTCTCTGCCTCGATAATTACCTCTCCATTCTCTTCGTCAAAAAAGATGTTTGAGATCTTGGCATCTTCCGGAACGATTTTCAGTATTATCTCCTTTGCCTCCTCTGGGGGTTTCAGCGACTTTGGATCAGCGCGGATGATTATCCTCTTCCTCAGATCTTTGGCGAGCTTCTTAACTATGTCTACTTCTGCCAGCTCCTGAGGGTTCTCAACGTAGATTACAAGTTGAGGCCCCTCAAATTCTATGCTCTTAACCCTGACCTTCGATGGAAGATACTCCTTTACCTTCTCCCGTATTTCATCCAGATACTTCGTCATCCTTATTTCCTGAACTTTGCCAGTATCTGCTCCACTTCTTCAGGACTGTACTGATAAAACCCATCCTCCGTTATCTTTACAACATCAATACCGTCGCCTGAAGCAGAGTCCCTTTTCATTGCTGAGTAGATTGCCCTCACAGCAAGCTCGACAGCCTCATCTACACTCATCTCCGGTGTGAATCTGTCCTCCAGCACACCGTAAGCTGTCAGGCTGCCGCTTCCCGTTGCAACTATGTCTTTCTCTTCTATGGCTCCTCCTATTGGGTCGATTGAGTAAATGCTCTTTCCTTCCGAATCTATCCCACCTATGAGAAGCTGAACTAAGTAAGGGAAGTAGCGGTATGAGTTGAGAAGGTTCGATGTGAGGGTTGCGATGGCTCTTACAGTCGGCTTTCTCTCCCTTCTTATCTCGTAAAGGTTCGCTTCGATTCTGATTATTCTGGCGAGAAACTGAGCGTCACCTACACTGCCTGCGGTTGTCATGGCCATCCTGTCTGCGATCTGGTATATCTTCTTGGCCGCTCTGCTCGCTATGAAGTTGCCCATAGTCGCTCTTTTTTCGGTAGCCATGACTACTCCGTCCTTACAAACCAAGCCTACCGTCGTGGTTCCTTTATATATCTTCTCCTCTATCATGCTCATCACTTTGTTTTTGGTTTTTAAAATAGCCCTTAGGCATCTTTCATTAGAGAAAAAAGATTTTTAAATGTTTCGTTCTTTTGAAATTATGTTCGAAGAGGCGATTAAAGTTGGAAAGCTTCTCGCTGCATCGAGGTTGATAGACGGTGCAAGCGGGAACATGAGCTTCAAAATGGCCGGTTCGATTTACATAACCCGTTCTGGCGAAAACCTTGACGACCTTAGTGACTCATCTTTTGTTAAAGTAAAGCCCGGTGAATTCGTTAAGGAAGCCTCGGTTGACCAGCTGATACATATGAAAGTTTACGAGAAAACGGACTACAACGCAGTTTTGCACTGCCACGGTGTGTTCAATGTCGTTTTGGGGAGTTTAATGGATAAAATCGTGCCAGCAGATTTGGAGGGTAAGCTGTATTTTGGGGAAATAGAGGTTGTTGATGGACAGTTTGGGTCTCCCGAACTTGCAGAGAAAATCTCAGAAGTTATCAGGATGAAGGGGATAGCGATTGTAAGAAATCACGGTATTTACGCAGCAGGGAAGAATTTAAGGGATGCGTACAACAAGGCGAGCTATGCGGAGCACTCCTGCGAGATTGTTTACAGGCTAAAGCTTCTCGACAAGCTTTAGCATTGCGTAGGCCGGGAAGAGCTTGGAGTACTCTCCATAGAGTTCTGAAATCAGCTGGCAATCAATCTCTGCCTCCTCACAAGCTTCTTTGATAAGAAACTCCCCTATACCGCAGGCGAAGACCTTATTCAGACCATACTCTGCAGATTTGGCCTTTATTATTTCAGAAACCGTGTCTATCATGGACCACTTGGCTTCAAGGGCAAGCTCCTTAACGTTACTCTCTCCCAGCTCATCCAGATCACTGCAAACCGTTCTCGCAAGTCTCCGCATACACTCCTCTCCGCTCTTTCCTTTGCCATCAGGAGTGTTGCAGGTATAGTCCCTTTCCTGAATATCTCCGGTTAGAATAAAAACGTCTGCGGTTATCGCAAAAAATTCGGGGCAGAGAGGAACAGAATTAAACTCCTTAAGCACATAAAAAACTGGAGTTCTAAGGATACCGAAGTAAACGAGCTCTCTTCTTTTAAGCCTCTCAAAATCTGTTTTTCCGGCATTAATTTTTGAAGTAACAGGGATTATGTCTGTTGTGGTTGAACCCATGTCGATGAAAAGAAAATTCCTGTATCCTTCCTCTAAGAGAAACCTGCATGAAGCAACCCAGTTGCTTGCAGCAAAGTTTTCCGGGACATCGATGCTGGATTTGAGATTGCCATCAACATCCAGAAAGCAAACCTCATCAAAAACGTTTTCGCAGGCCTTTGCAATAAATTCTACTCCCTCGGACTTTGAGTTGAAAAAGTCAGCAAGCTCAGCAGTCATAACAACTCCGGCTTTTTTTGCTGAGTATTTCTCAGCAATTTCTCTCAGCTTACTTTCCAGCCTCTCAGCCTCCCTCCACATGGGGAAGTAGATAATTTCCCATCCGTCAGGTGAGGCAACCTTAAGATTTGCTCCTCCAATATCAATCCCCAATGAACTCATCTAGCCTCCCCTCTCCAAACGAAAAGGATTGATAGTCTTCACCTACAGGATAGCTCTTCACGGCGATGTGATGTGGTGGATAAAAGTGTCCAAGATGCGTTAAAACGATTTTTCCGGCGTTAAGCCTTTTACCGAGATCCATGGCCTCTCTGGCATTCATATGTTTCCTGAACCTGCCTGTTGGAGCGAGAGCCTCAACTATAAACAAATCCGGATTTTGCATTTCCGTCAGAGTGCTCTCTGGTATTCTTGCATTTGTGTCTCCGCTGATGACCACCTTGTAACCTTTCCACTCCACCTTTACACCAACAGCACTCACGGGAGGGTGGTTCACTGGCAGAAGGGTGAAATCCACACCTCCCACGTTAAAGCTCTCAAAAGCTTCCACCTCGATTGGCTTGTAGGACATGAACTTCATGAAGTGGCCGATATCCTCGTGAATTTGTGGTGTGGAGTAAACCCTGACGTTGTTCTGAACTCTGTAAAACTCTCCAAACCCACCAAAGTGGTCGAAGTGGCAGTGAGTCCAGATTACGGCATCAACCTTCTCCACCTTACAATCGAGAAGCTGTCTCCTCAAATCTGGAGAGGTGTCAATAAGAACAGTCTTGCCGTTGTTCTGAACCATAACCGAGAATCTCTTCCTCTCCCATCCTTTTCTTCTCGCATCTTCACATGTTCTGCAGTGACAGTTGAGAATTGGTGTGCCTGGGGAGTCGCCGGTTCCGAGCAGGGTAATTATCATGCTAGTAAGACTTCTTTAGCTTAAGTCTCTCTCCAACCTCTCTTACCGCATTCAATAAGTCTTCCTGAGTAAGCTCCTTTCTCCCCTGAAGAAGAGCGTCGAGAACAGCCTCTCTGACAACAAGCTTTATATCTGCTCCCGTGAAGCCTTCAGTCTCCTTCACAAGCTCTTCTATGTCAAAATCTCCCTGGATTTTTGCCAGGAATATCTCAAAAATTCTCCTTCTTATCGCCTCTTCTGGCTCCGGGAACTCGATAACCTTGTCGAATCTCCTCCATACTGCCGGATCGAGAAGAGAGGGGTGGTTGGTTGCGGCAATCAGCAGAACACCATCTTCAACAAGGTTGATATCATCAATTGACTTCAGCAGTGTGTTAACCGCCCTTTTTATTGCCGCATGCTCATCGCTCGTCCTCATTTTGGCGACATAGTCAAACTCATCAATGAAGAGAATGCAGGGAGACATCATCCTCGCAATTTCGAAAATTTTCTCTATATTCTTGGAAGTCTCACCGAGATACTGGCTTGTTATCATCGACAGCTTGACCTCGAGCAACGGAAGGTAGAGCTTCTTGCTCAATGCCCTTGCAGTGGTCGTTTTTCCGGTTCCCGGTGGGCCGATGAACAGAAGCTTTCCAATGTCTGATAGCCCAATTTTTCTCAGAAAGCTTCTTTCTTCCAGCGCAATCTCAATCTTTCTCACTTCTTCAAGTTGCTCCTCACTGAGAGCCACCTCTCTGAAATCAACGGGAATTTCTTCAGGAGATAGCACTCTTACAAGAGAGAGCATCTCCCTCGTTTCATCCTTCTTCTCGAGCTCCTCTATCAAGCTCTTCAGCCACTCTTTGTCTCCATGCTTCGGCAGGTTAGCCTTCTTCGCCTCCTCGTACGAAACATCGAGGGAGTCATAGTTCTGGTAGAAGTAGGCGAGAGCAGGATTCTTCTTTATTAGCTCAACTCCCCTACTTGCGAACCATTTAACAGCCAGATCGAAAGAAGTGAGAATGTACTGCTTTGAAAATGCGTTCAAATCAACGAATGGTGGGCTTTGATCAACTTTTCCAGCATACCTTACAACAGTATCCTCCCTAATCACCACAGGTCTCTTTATACCTCCCTTGTTATACAGCAGTTTCCTGATTTCCTTTGGTATGTCGTCCTCGGTCAGCTCCTCATATCTGTTAAATATTTCCGCGGTAAGCAGAAGTTCAACAAGCTTGACAGCGCTCATCTGGGACACTTCCTACAAATCACCAAATCGTGATTTAAATTTTTTGGGAGTTTCCTAAGCAGGCCTTAGAGGTTAGCTACAATCTTGGATTATTCTCTTACCTATCGAAATTTTCATATATTTTCATATAAAACAAAAAAACATGGGAATTTGCATCACAAAAGATGGAGAGTTTGTCAGTGGTGAGCGTTTAGCATCATACAAAGTACAAACAGTCATTTTGGTATCAGAAGTAATAAGAACGAGAAAAAAGTCTCCAGATGTTGAATTGACGAAGCGGACATAAGGTAAGGGTTGTGGATGATTGTTGTTCATCCTGAAAACTGCACTGGCTGTATGCGCTGTATGCTCGTATGCTCTTACACGTACACCAAAAAATTCAGCTTCTCAGCTTCAAGGATAAAAATAAGAGAGTACAGGGCAGAGTTCACCGAAGACTGTAATGAATGTGGAAAGTGTGTTGAGCAGTGCTTTTATGGGGCGCTGGAGATGGTAAAATGAGCTTTGCCGGAAAAATCCTGCGCATTGATTTAACTAATTGCGAAATTAACAAATATGATTCCGATTTGGCCAAGAACTACATTGGCGGGTTCGGATTTTGTGCAAAACTTGCTTGTGACAATATTAAGCCTGAAATGGATCCACTAAGTCCATCAAATCCACTAATAATCGGTGCTGGAGCTCTTGTTGGAACAAACGCTCCTGCAACGTCGAGAATTTACGCTTTTACCAAGTTGCCCGCAAATGGAGCAATTGGGTGGGGCGGCGGTGGAGGAGTAACCTTTGCATGCAATCTTAAGTTTGCAGGCTACGATGCAGTAATAATTGAAGGAAAAGCAGACAGACCGGTTTTTATCACGATAGAGGATAATGACATTGGTATTTGTGATGCTGAGGATACCTGGGGCTTTGGAATCAGCGAGACATGCCAGAAGATATGGAAAGAATGCGGCGAGGGAGGAATTATGGCAATAGGTCAGGCTGGAGAAAACCTTGTCAGATTCTCGATGATGTATGTAGACAGACTCTCAACCGTCGGAAGGGGAGGCATTGGAGCTGTAATGGGATCGAAGAACCTCAAGGCTTTGTTCGTCAGAGGAAGCGGAAGTGTTGAAGTTAAGGACAGGAGGAGGTTCGATAAAGCCGTTAAGGAGCTGCTTGAAAGAATGAGAAGCTATCCCTACCTCAAGGAATGGCAGGAACTCGGTCTGCTGAAGTCTCTTCCAGCGATTCCACGAGACGTTTATCTGAAGCTCAGAAAGAGAAGAATAGCCTGCGTTTCGTGTCCAATCGGAGACAAAGATGTCCTTGAGCTTGATGGAGAGGAGATTTACACGACTTCAGCCGTAAATTTGGTGACACCGGCTGTTATGGGCATGAACTACAAGGATGCGATGAGACTTACAGCAAAACTCGATGAGTATGGAATGGACATGTTCGAATTTTTGGGGATTCTCAACTTTGCAAAGGAGCTGAGCGAGAAAGGGAAACTTGAACTTGATAGCGAGATAGACTTCACATCTCTTGACTCAATGCTATCTTGGGCGAAGAAAATAGCCTTAAGAGAAGGCACTGGAGATTTGCTCGCCAACGGCTTTACTGAGATGGAAAAGAAATTCGGAGTTAAGCCAAAAAGCGTTGTTAAAGGTTTGAGAGCTTATGTAACTCCTAAAGGTCCATTGATATGGAACCTCTTTGGAACGATGGAGCTTGGCCAAATCCTTGATCCTCGTGGCCCTCATGTTGCTGCTGGCGGATCTCCTACTTATTTCGCCAAGAGACCTCCGGAGAGTTTTAGAAAACACCTTGCCAGAATGGGCATACCAGATGAAAAAATAGAGGAGATTCTGAGTGGTGGAATAAAGATAGGAAAGCTGCTCTGCTACTCTCACATCTGGTTCACAGTCCTTGCTTCACTCGGAATATGCGCTAGGGCTCAGATCAATCGCTTCTACAACGCTGACATTTGCGCTGAACTGTACTCTGCTGCTACTGGAATAGAGATAAGCAAGAATCAGCTCTTGGACAGGGCAAAGGAGGTATGGAGGATGCTAAAGCTTGCAAACTTCAGGGCTGGTTTCACTCGGGAAGATGATTTACCACCTGAGGACTGGTTAGATGACGGCTTTCGGGACTACGTTACTGGCGAACCGCTAACTAAGGAAGATGTGGAGAGGATGTTGGATGAGCATTACATGGAGATGGGTTTGGAGGAATTTATGAGGAGGTGATGTTATGAACCTTAAATTCGATCCAGACAGGTGTTTTAACTGCGATAGCTATGCCTGTTTGACGAAATGTCAGTATCTGAATTACGATTTTGAGTCTGCGAGGGAGGAGAGGATAAAGATCGCGAAGGGAGAGTACAGCAGGGTTCTTGAGGAGTGCAAGACCTGCTACGCCTGCGAGGAGTACTGTCCCTACGACAACCACCCCTTCTACCGCATAGTGGAGCTTCAGGAGCAGTACGGAATAAACCTCGCCCCGAAGCCGATCTCCAAGCAGCTTGTTAAAATGTATGCGGCAAAGGAAAAGGATCTGGCCGCAATAAGGGAGGTTGGCAGCAAAGCCCTCTCCCTCTGTCTTTTCCCCGATTTGAGAGACAACGTGAAGGGCAAGCTTTTCGAGGGTCTGCCGGTTATAATGGGCAGACAGGTCTTCTGCAACCTCGTCTATCTGCACTTCGCCAACATGTCTGTTATAAAGGAAAGAGCCAGACAGACAATAGAGAATATAAGGAAGTACGGCGTGGATGAGCTCGTCTGCTTCCACGACGAGTGCTACGGCTTCTTCAACTCCTATGCCAGGGCCTATGGCATAGATGTGCCCTTCAAAACCGTCCACCTCTACGAGTACCTGTACAACTGGCTGAAGGAGAACGAGGACAGGATAAGGAAGCTGAACGTTAAGGTTGCCTATCAGAGGAACTGCTCCAACAGGCTAAGCCCCGAAACGGACAGGATTCTCGACAAGGTCTTCGAGCTCATCGGCGTTGAGAGGACTGAGAGAGAGTACGACAGGGAGAATGGGATCTGCTGCGGAGCCGTGTTTCAGATGTGGGGTGAATATGAGCTGGCAGAGGAGGTGCAGAAGAAGAACGTGGAGGACATGGTAAAATCTGGAGCGAGGTTTGCAGTTTTCAACTG